>JAGYIZ010000001.1 GCA_018402425.1 Candidatus Atribacteria bacterium
TTAAAAGAGTTGGGAATTTATTCATAAAAACAGAATTATGGAGATATAAAAATAGTTTAACTGTTTAGTGACCTTCGAATTCTTCTATTAAATTTTTAATCAGTTCCTTGACCGGGATAATTTCATTAATTCGATAGGCATTTGCCCCTGCAAAGGCAAAGCCATTTTCAAAATCACCTTTTTGAGCATGAGTCAAAGCAGAAGCGATACAATAGGGTGCTGTCTTAAAATCACAGGTTTTCAGACATTTCCAATAGCATCTAAAGGGTTTTTTCTTCCCTTCAAAAACCTCTTGTAAAAATTTATTCTTAATTGCTCTACCCGGTAATCCTACAGGGCTATTGATGATTACAAGGTCATTTTTCTTGCAATCAAGGTAACTCTGTTTAAACTGTTGAGAGGCATCGCATTCTTCAGTAGCAACAAATCGTGTAGCCATCTGTACTCCCTGAGCCCCCATTTGAAAGTAGTGAAAAATATCTGCACCGGTATAGATGCCACCGGCTACAATAACAGGAATTTTCTTGTTAAACTCTTTCTCAAACGGTTTTAATACGGAAATAATTTCGGGTAATGTTTTTTCCAGGGTATAAGCAGGATTATCAATTTGTTCTCTTTTAAAACCTAGATGCCCTCCTGCCAAAGGACCCTCCAATACAACGGCATCAGGAATATAATGATAATTTTTTTGCCAATACTGGAAGATTATCTTTGCAGCACGGGAAGATGATACAATAGGAATAACTTTTGGTTTTCTTTCACCCGTATTTTTATTTTTTGGAATCAATATATCCAAATCCCTTAAAGGCAATCCTGCTCCCAGTAATACCATGTCTGCCTTTTCTTCAACTGATATCCTTACCATATCCTGGAAATCAGAAAGGGCTACCATAATATTAATACCGATAACCCCATCGGTAACTGCTCTTGCCTTTCTAATTTCTTTGCGTAAAGCTCGTTGATTAGCTTGCTTAAAATCAGTATTAAAATCGGGTTCCATCATTCCAATCCCGGCCGTAGCTATTACACCTCCACCACCGGCATTGGCCACGGCAGAAGCTAAATCGGATAAAGAAATACCAACTGCCATACCGCCCTGAATAATAGGAACCTTAATTGCCAAATCTCCGATTTTCAGTTCGGGCATTTTTCTTTGTTTCATATCAAGATTATTTTCCTTTACTAAAATCTTTTTCTTTATTTTCAATGGCAAAAATAAGTTCAGCTTCAACAGCCACTTGACCACTTACGGTAGCAATTGCCTTGCCCAGCCCAAACGGTCCTTTCCTTTTAATAATTTGTGTCTCTAATCTCAAACAATCTCCAGGAACAACCTTTCTTTTAAACCTGGCCTTGTTAATGCCACCGAAATAAACCAATTTACCCTTATTGTTCTCTTCTATTAAAATTGCAACTGCACCTACCTGGGCCAAGGCTTCAATCATCAATACCCCGGGCATCACCATCTCGCCAGGAAAATGTCCCTGAAAAAAATATTCATTTACGGTCACATTTTTATAGCCAATTGCCTTTTCACCGGGAATAATCTCCTCAACCCGATCAATAAATAAAAAGGGGTAACGATGTGGAATTATTTTTTGAATCTCATTACAATTTAACAATTTAAGTTAACTCCTTACACTCCTTATTTGATTGCCAATTTTTTAATAAAATACTTACATTATGTCCTCCGAATCCAAAAGAATTGGATAGGGTATATTCCAAATCCCTGTTTCTTCCCTCTTTTGGTACATAATCTAAGTCACATTCCGGATCCGGGTTTTCCAAACCGATAGTTGGGGGTATAAAATGATCCTGCATTGCTTTTATACAGACAATTGCCTCAATTGCACCTGCTGCACCCAACATATGTGCGGTCATGGATTTGGTAGAACTGACCGGTACAGAATAGGCATGCTCATCAAAGACATTTTTAATTGCTTTCGTCTCACAAAGATCATTATAAAGTGTACCTGTACCGTGTGCATTAATATAAGATATTTCCGCCGGGGTCACTCCTCCCTCAATAATAGCTTTTTCCATGGCTCTTGCACCGCCTTCTCCATTCGGATCCGGTGCGGTAATATGATAAGCATCACAGGTAGCTCCACAGCCAACAATCTCAGCATAAATCTTTGCCCCTCTTTTTTGGGCATTCTCCAATGTTTCCATAATCACAATACCTGAGCCCTCTCCCATGACAAAACCGCTTCTCTCTACATCAAAAGGCAGCGAAGCTCGTTCGGGTTGATTATGAGAACACAATGCACCCATGGAAGAAAAACCGGCTACCGACAGAGGAGTTATGGCTGCTTCTGTCCCACCACATAAAATGACCGGTGCAATACCCTGCTGCAGCAAGCGGTAGGCATAATGAATAGCCGAAGCACCCGATGCACAGGCAGTCACAACAGTTTCACAGATACCTTTTAAACCATACTTTATTGCTACATTAGCAGAGGCAATATTGGAAATGGCCATAGGGATAAAAAACGGAGAGACTCTTTTCGGACCTTTTGTGACAATCTTTTCATTTTCTTTCTCCACGGTGGAAAAACCACCAATCCCCGTTCCGAGGATAACACCCCAATCATTTCCGGAATTCTCATTAATCTCCAAACCGGAATTTTTTATCGCTTCGTCTGCAGCAATCATGGCCATCTGGGTAAAACGGTCCATTCTTTTTCTTTCTTTAAAATCCAAAATATTTTGTTTATCTATATCTTTTACTTCTGCGGCAATCTTGACTTTAAAATCAGAGGTATCAAAAGATTGTATAAAATCAATTCCACAGTGACCTTTTTTGATATTTGACCAGAAAGTCTCAATTTCATTGCCAATCGGTGTCACGGCACCCATTCCGGTAATTACGACTCTATGTTTCAATTATTAACACCACCCCTATATCTCCATTCCACCGTCAATCCGAAAAACTTGTCCGGTGATATAATTTGCTTCATCTGACACTAAAAAATTTACCATATTAGCCACTTCTTCGGGTAATCCGAATCTTCCCAAAGGTATCCTGGATAGGATTTTCCCCTTCTGATCATCTGATAACTGGTTCGTCATATCTGTCTTTATATAACCAGGAGCAATGGCATTCACTGTGATATTTCTTGTCCCTAATTCCTTAGCAACTGATTTGGTAAAACCAATAATCCCTGCCTTGGAAGCAGCATAATTAGCCTGCCCGGCATTTCCGGCAATCCCTACAACAGACGATATATTAACAATTCTCCCATAACGACCCTTCATCATTATCTTGCTGGCATATTTAGTACAATGAAAAGTACCAAGCAAATTAACGGCAATAACCTGACTAAATTCATCCTCTTTCATTCTTAATAACAGATTATCCCTGTTAATGCCGGCATTATTTACCAAAATATCCAAACGATTAAAATTCTCCAGGGAAGATTGAATCACTTTCTGAGCATCATCCGGATGACTGACATCCCCCCGGACAAGAACACAATGACCACCTAAATCAGCTATTTTCCTGGATAAATCTAAAGCTGCTGCCTCATTTTGATAATAATTAATTATCAGATTGGCTTCTGATTTGGCCAAACGTAACGCAATAGCCCTGCCAATCCCCCGGACTGCACCGGTTATAACTGCTGTCTGACCAGTTAATGCACTTGACATAAACGACACTCCAATAATTTCAGGGTTTTATTTAATGATTGAATATCTTCTACATTGCTAACAGTTAAATCCCTATCAATTTTCTTTAAAAAACCACTAAGGACTTTACCCGGACCGATTTCTATAAATGTATCGACTCCATCCTGAATCATTTTTAGAATACACCTTGTCCAGAGAATAGGGTACATTACCTGATCCGTCAATAATCCCTTAATCTTCTCTTTTTTCTCGATGTAATCAGCGATAACATTACTGATAACCGGAATCTGAATATCTCCTATTCTTATATTATTAAGCTCTAGTGCCAATCTATCAGATGCCGGGCGAAGCATAGATGTATGAAAAGGAGCACTAACCAGTAATGGAATTACTTTTTTTGCCCCTTCCTCTCTGGCAATTTCTCCAGCTAAATCAACTGCCCCTACTTCACCACCTATTACAACCTGTCCTGGGTAATTATAATTTGCTGGCTCGACAATCCCTTTCCAGCTTGCTTTGAGGCACACTTTTTCTACCATCTCATCATCTAAACCTAAAATAGCCAACATCTTACCCATTCCTACCGGTACTGCCTCCTGCATATACTGACCTCTTTTTCTAACCAACTGAACTGTTTCCCCAAAATCAAGTGCTCCTGCACTAACCAGGGCTGAATATTCTCCTAAACTTAAGCCAGCAGTAATATCCGGTTTAATTCCGTATTCCTGTAAAACTCTTAAAGCAGCAATGCTGGTAGTTAAAATAGCAGGCTGCGTATTTTCTGTTTTATTTAAATCCTGCGAAGTTCCTTCAAAACAAAGTTTTTCAATTTCCATATTAAGAACTTCTTTTGCTTTTTGATATACTTTCCGGCAGGAAGAAAAATTTTCAAAAAGTTCTCTGCCCATACCAACATATTGAGCACCCTGTCCGGAAAACAAAAATGCGGTTTTTCCCATTACTTTTCACCTCTTTATAGTATCAGTATATTTTTCCTGTATTAGAGCAGACTTTTCTATTATTTGAGTTTCGGCTTCAGAAAATATCTCTTCAATAATTTCCCGGCAGCTTTGTTCTTTATGAACTAAACCGGAAATTTGGCCTGCCATAATAGAGCCCATTTCCATATCGCCTTCCCGGGTAGCACGATAAAGTGAGCCTTTCCCTAATTCTTCATATTCTTCAAAAGAAGTTTCTTTCATTCTCTCCAATTGCTGAAACTCACGTGCCAGCTGATTTTTAATGACCCTAACCGGGTGACCTGTGGCTCTGCCAGTTACAATTGTGCTGGTATCTTTTGCCTGTAAAATCTTTTCTTTGTATGCTCTATTAATAGTACATTCATAAGCAACAAGAAAGCGGGTCCCGATTTGCACACCTGAAGCCCCGAGCATGAGCGCTGCAGCTAATCCGCGACCGTCTCCAATCCCTCCGGCAGCAATAACCGGAATATGAACAGCGTCAACTACCTGGGGAATAAGTGACATAGTCGTTAATTCGCCTATATGTCCCCCTGCTTCACCGCCTTCAGCAATCAGGCCATCCACTCCCATCTTCTCCATTCTCCTGGCTATTGATACAGATGGAATAACCGGTAATACCTTAATTCCATTATCCTTCCAACTGGAAATATATTTACCCGGACTTCCTGCCCCGGTAATAATTACTTCAATCCCTTCTTCAATCGCCACTTTACTGATTTTCTCTGCATCGGGATTTAACAACATGATATTGAGAGCAAAAGGCTTTTTAGTTAAAGACCTGGCTTTTCTAATTTCTTTTCTTATCCATTCCTCTGGAGCATATCCGGCAGCAATAACACCTAATCCACCGGCATTTGATACAGCTGAAGCCAGTTCGGCATCGGCAACCCAAGCCATACCTCCTTGAATTAAGGGATATTTAATATTTAATAGCGTATTAACAGATGTATGTATCATACATAATCTCCTTGTTACATTACATAGTCCAATTTAACAGTATTGCTCCCCAGGTTAATCCTCCGCCAAAACCAACCATAATAATTCTATCTCCATCATAAATCATCTTTTTTCGAACCATTTCGTCTAATGCCAGAGGGATACTGGCCGCTGAAGTGTTACCAAAATGATTCATATTTTTATAGAATTTTCCTGGAGGTACTTTTAACTTTTTAGCTACATTATCTATAATCCGGTAGTTTGCTTGATGAGGAACAATATAATTTATATCATCAATGGTGAGTTTATTATCTGCTAAAATTATTTCAATACTTTTTAACATAATATGGGTAGCAAATTTAAATATTTCTTTTCCGTTCATATACATATATGAATGATTTTCTATCTTTGAATGATTTTTAAAAAAAGGATTTCTTAGAGAAACTGCCGGAATGGTTAAAAAACCTTCCAAATCTCCCTGAGAACCGGTATAAGTAGAAACAATACCTTCTTTTTTACTCTTTTTTAATAGCGCAGCTCCTGCACCGTCTCCAAATAAAACACAGGTATTTCTATCATTCCAGTCCAGTACTTTCGATAATATTTCTGCTCCGATTACTAAAATACATTGACTCTGACCTGATTTAATAAATTTATCTGCAATCTGTAAACCATATATAAATCCTGTACATCCGGCAGAAATATCAAAACTTGGTATATCTTTCAGTCCCAGTTCTGCTTGAACCAAACTGGCTGTAGAAGGAGTAAAAAAGTCAGGTGTAATTGTGGAAAGAATAATCAAGTCGATTTCATCAGGTTTTATATTTGCCTGCTCTATAGCACGTTGTGCTGCCTTAAGGGCCAGTTGCGTAGTATTCTCTCCGGTAGACATCCTTCTTTCTTCAATACCCGTCCGGCTGGTGATCCATTGATCTGAAGTATCAACAATATTTTCTAATTCTCCGTTTGTAACTATTTTCTCAGGAACATAGCCCCCTAATCCAATAATTTCGCTATGAGCATTTCATTATTTCCCTTTTGTATGCCTATTTAAAAATAGATAGATAATATTTTTATTTAATAATAACTACTATTAGTTGATATTAGTAGTTAACTATGTAACAGAAGTATATAGGTGATTTTACTTTGTGTCAACATTAAAATAAATATTGTTAAAAAATTTTGCTAAAGTCAGTCTATCCATTATAATAAATACATTAAGAGATACTTGATTCTAAATATATTTATTAATTTGTATACCAGGAGGTATTTGTTTTGCATAAAATGAATTTAAACGGTATTTATCCACCCATTGTCACTCCTTTTCTCAAAGAAGATGTAGCCTATCACTACTTGACAAAAAATATTGAAAAATTAAATAAGAGTGGCATTAAAGGTATAGTAGTTCTTGGATCTAATGGAGAGAATGTATTCCTTTCTGAAGAAGAAAAAATTGAAGTTGTGCAAACGGTCATCACATCTGCGTCTAAAGAGATGACAATTATTGTTGGTTCCGGGTGTGAATCGACTCGGGAGACTATACATCTTACTAATAAAATGGCCAAGTTAGGTGCTCATGCCGCACTAATTGTTACACCTTCTTATTATGGCAGTAAAATGAACGATGAATCATTAATAAATTATTATTCCAATGTTGCCGAGAAATCAGAAATCCCTATTTTGCTCTATAATGTTCCCAAATTTACCGGAGTTAATGTAAGCAAAGAAGCGGTGTCAACACTGTCAAAACATCCTAATATCGTTGGCATTAAAGATAGTAGCGGTAATGTCAATCAACTGGGACAATATCTTAATCGCGTTGATTCTGATTTTAATGTTCTGGTAGGCACAGCAGGGGCTTTGTTCGGAGCGCTTACCCTGGGCTGTAAAGGCGGCGTACTTGCTCTGGCCAATATTGTCCCGGAAAAATGTGTAGAAATTTATCAATTGGTACAAGAAGGGAAGATAAAAGAAGCTCGGGACTTACAACTCCGGATGATTCCGGTTAACTATGCCATAACGGCCACATATGGTATCAGCGGTCTGAAATATGCTATGGATTTATTAGGATATCAGGGAGGAGAAGTGAGATCTCCTTTACTGCCAGCCAAACCTGGGGAACAGGAAAAAATCAGAAATATTCTTTTGGAGGCAAAACTAAAAATAATCCAGTAAATATCGCACCCGCGTAGCGGGTGGCTTTAAGAACCTCTAAAAGGATTTAACTTTTTAGATCTTTTTCTTTCGATTTTTTTTATTTAACCTTTAGCTATAATATTCCTTAAGCAATAGTGCTTCCAACTTTGGACTTCAGGTGAAAAATTGTCATCTAGCTACTCTTAGTCTTTTTATAGTAAAACCAATTTATTTAACCATTACCACCTTCTAAGAAAGTGGTAATGGTTAAATAAATAATACACCAATTGAAAATGGATAATGCTAATCTAATCTTTTGAAGAAATATGCCCTATTTTTTCTTTTTTGTCTATTAATATCTCCCATTGGGTAATCAGTTTATCCAGTTCATGATTAGTCTGATGCAAATCTATCTTAAGGTCCTGGACCATTGCAGAATTTTGCAATATTTCCTTTCGGCATAATTGTTCTTCAATAACGGCCTTTTGCTTATCCAGGCGATGAATTTTTTCTTCTATTGGCTGTAAATCTTTTTCTATTTCTTGTATTAATTGGTATTGTCGGTTCCTCTGTTCGGCTTGAACTCTTTTTTTCTGTTTTTCAATCGAGCTTGGTTTTAACTCTTTCTCATCTTTTATAAGATGAATTGTTTCTTTTTCCTTTTTTTCTAGAAGCATCTGGCGTTTTTGAATAAAATAAGAGTAATTACCGGGATAGACATAAATTTTTCCTTCTTTTATCTCAACCACTTTATTGGCAAGCTGGTCCAGAAAAAAACGATCATGAGAAACAATAAGAATGGTTCCCTGGTATTGTTTTAAAGCCTGATGAAATATATGTTTTGTTCTGATATCGAGGTGATTTCCAGGCTCGTCCAAAATAAGAAAATTTGATTCATCCAATAACAATTTTGCCAAAGCCAGTCTGGATTTCTCTCCTCCGGATAACTGATTTACTAATTTATAAACACTGTCACCTGTAAAGAGGAAAGAACCTAAAAGATCTCTCTTTTCCTGATCAGTTAGTTTTTTACCATTTTTATCAATTTCTTCCCAAACAGAATGTTTATAATTCAAATTTTGTGCACTTTCCTGTGAAAAGAAGGCAATTTTCACCTGGTAACCCCAATCCACTATACCTTCCCTGGGAAATTCAACTCCACTGATAATTCTTGATAATGTTGACTTGCCTGCACCATTAATACCGGTTAAAGCAACCCGGTCACCTCGATGGATAGTAAGATCAACATTTTGAAAAACTGTTTTTTCTCCATATCCCTGACAAACATTTTTTAATCTTGCCACTTCTTCACCACTTCTGGGGGCAGATGCAAACTGGAAATTAACTCTATGCAGAGATGTTTGTTTCTTGATTGGTCCAAGTTTTTCTAACATTTTAATTCTACTTTGAACCTGAGAAGCCTTGGTGGCTTTATAACGGAAACGTTCAATAAAACTTTCCAGATGGGCCTTTTTTTCTTGCAAGTGTTTTTGGTTTTTTTCCTGAATTTCTTTCTGTTTATCTTTTTCCATTAAGTAAAAACTGTAATTTCCTTTATAAAAGGTAATTTTTTGTTCAGCTAATTCTACGGTTTCCGTGACAACTTTATCCAAAAAATAACGGTCATGAGATATGACTATCAATGTTCCGTTAAAATTTGTTAACCAGTTTTCCAACCACTCCAAACTTTCGGTATCCATATGATTAGTCGGTTCATCGAGTAATAAAATATCAGGTGAACTGACCAGTAATCCGGCTAGCACTACACGCATCTTCCATCCACCTGAAAAGGAAGAACATGGTTTTAACCAGTCCTGTTCGGTAAAACCCAATCCTTTGATGATGCTTTTTGCCCTTGCTTCAAAACTGTATCCCTTTTTATTCTCAAACTGGTTAGATGTTTTTTCGTACCGCTTGGAAACTCTTTTGAAATCTACAGTTGCTGAATTCATTCTTGACAGTTTTTCCTGATATTTTTTCATTTTATTTTCCAGTTGGACAATTCCTGCTATCTCTTGTAGGTAATCTCTAAGAAGATAATCTGAAAGAACAATTAAATCCTGGGGTAAATAACCTATCTTGTGATTGGCAGGTAAAATAACATCGCCTTCATCAGCTTCATGTTGCCCTGTTATAATCTTAAAAAGCGTAGTTTTGCCCGCACCGTTATCTCCTATCAACCCTACCCGACTACCAGCGGGAATTTGCCAATTCAAGTCATCAAATAGTGTTTTATCCGGAAAATCAACCTTAATATGTCTTAAAATAATCATATCTTAAAAACTTCTCTAAATATTATACTTTCTATATAATTTATAATAGAATAATGAGCTTTTTTTGCAGCCGCATACCGTTTTAAGCAAAGCAATGTTTTTTTTCAAATGACTCCTGCAAAGGGTCTCCCCCCGTTAAAATCAATAATAACAATCATAAAAACTATCCTTTATATCAAAAATCAAAATCATTATAAGATTAAAAGGGTAAATTTTAAATCGGGACTATTGTTTCTATATTGAGAAGATTGGCTTTAATTACCCTGCTTAATGGATTTAAAAATGTCTTTGGAAAAAGCAGGAAGCATAAACGCAGCACGATGAATATCAGTATGGTAATATTTTAAATCAGGCAACTGATTTGCTCTTTCGGACACTAAATGGTCAAGAGGATGATATTTCTTAGAACAAAAACTAAAACCAATCATACCACTGGGATAAGTCGGAACCATAGTATAATAATAATAAGGTATAGGAAATATTTTTTTTATGAATCGAAAAGTAGATTTAATAAAATCAGTATGCCAAAAAAGGGATTCTAACTGGGTAACTGCAATTCCATCTTCTTTTAAAGCCCGAAAGAGAAAATGGTAAAATTGCTCGGTAAACAGGGTAGTCCCCGGACCAATTGGATCGGAAGAATCAACAATAATTATATCATATTGATTTATCCTATTTTCCAAAAATTTTGCACCGTCCTCAAAAAAGGTATGCACTTTCTTATGATTAAAACTGTTAGCCAGTTTTGGAAAATATTCACGGCATATTTCAATAACCATTTTATCAATTTCACATACATCCACTCTATTTACTGAGGAATGTTTAATAATCTCACGAACAGTTCCACCGTCTCCTCCACCAATCACTAAAATATCTAGCGGCAAAGGATGAACACAAAGAGGCACATGGGCAATCATCTCGTGATATCCGGCCTCATCAGCCTCGGTGAGCATAATAATACCATCATTAATTAATACCTTGCCAAAAGCAGGGGTCTCAACTACACAAATTTCCTGAAAAGAGGAAATAACTTTTTTCAGGACGTTATCACCTTTTATCTGTAGATAACGTCCTTTTTCTTTTTCGTATTGATCTCCAAACCACAATTCTAACTTACTCAAGATGATTACTTCCTTAAGGTATAATAAATTCTAATGTCTTTTGCTTTAAAATATTTTTGTGTAAAATCAGCAGCTAGCTGTGGATCATAATATTTACAGCTAAAAATATCAATATAGGCATGGTTTGTTAAATTGGCAAAATGACCTGATATCAAAGATGTTTCAATCAATTGAATCATAGAATATCCTGCTACTCTTTCATCTTCACCAAAATTAACTACCTGGGTATCACCAAATTTTTTCATTTCTATCAACTGACATAACTCATCTACATAACGCTTGATAGCTTCCGCATCCCGTATTAAATCAGGATTACAATGATGCAAATCAATACTGGTAAGTAAACCCCATATATTATCTTTGGTATATTTTTCTTTTAATTCTTTTAACTTTTCCATTTTAAAAAACCCCCACTTTTGGAGAAACTTTTCTATTTATTTTTATCGGAAAACGAATATTTCCTCTTCTCATTTCTGTTACTGATACAGTCTTAACATTCAGCTCTTTTTCAATATAATCCAGTGCCTTCTGACTATCAACACTATGTCCGCAAGTAAAAATATCCAAAGCAGCATAGCCATATTCCGGCCAGGTGTGAATGGTAAAATGGGATTCAGCAATAATAATAACACCACTGACTCCCTGTGGGGCAAATTGATGAAAAGATGTTTTTAGAGCAGTGGCTCCGGAAATACGAACTGCCTCTTCCAACACCATTTCCAATTTACCAAGATCATTCAGTTTCTCTGAATCACATTCATACAATTCTACCAAAAGATGATTTCCTAAATAATCCATTTTTTCTGACCCTCTTATTTACATTAAAATTATCTATGAACTAAAATAAAATAACAGAAAAATTTCTAAAAATCAATCTTTTTTTAGAATAATTGCATTATCTCCCACCAAATATAGCTATATTGCTCCTTCTACTTTTTCTAAACACCTTATGGCTCTATTAATCAACCAAATCAAGGGCTAATTCAACCATTTGGTTAAAGGTTTTTTCTCTTTCTTCTGAACTGGTTTCTTCGCCTGAAATTAAGCTATCACTGACAGTCAAAATAGAAAGTGCCATTACTTTGAATTTTGCTGCTATTGTATACAGTGCTGCTGTCTCCATTTCTACAGCAAGCGCACCATAATTAGCCCAGAGCTGCCAATGATTAGGATCATCATGGTAAAACATATCGGTTGTCAATACACTGCCGATTTTTACAGCTAAATCTCTTTGTTCGGCAATAGATACAGCTTTTCTTATTAGCTGATAGCAGGCAGTTGGTGCATAGTCCTTCCCATTAAAGCGAATCTTGTTTATACTGGAATCAGTGGATGCACTCATGGCTAATATAATATCACGAACTTTCACATCAGGTTGGAGGGAGCCACAACTGCCAATCCGAATTAGATTACCTACTTGATATTGATTAATTAATTCATGTAAATAAATAGAAATCGAAGGTATGCCCATCCCGGTCCCCTGAACAGATACTAATTTTCCCTGATAACGTCCTGTAAAACCATACATCCCCCTCACCCTGTTATAGCAATACACTTCTTCCAAATAATTTTCAGCAATATATTTTGCTCTCATAGGGTCTCCCGGCAATAATACAGTTGGAGCTATATCTCCTGCCTCAGCACCAATATGTATACTCATTTTAACCTCCTGATAAAATATATTAACAGATTTAGAAATATCTTTTTTAAAAATAATCTCATTGATGAACCTATATAGAAAAATTACCATGTTTAACCTGTGATTTCAATTTATTTTTACTACATCTACATATTTTGTTTTTGAGACATCTGATAATGTACCTCTTTATTCATAGTGACATTTTATCAAGATAATTAATAAGGTGACATTATCATAAAATATTAACAATATTTTCGAAATATCCTTGACATTATAAAAAACAGTGCTATAATATTTCTGGTTTGATTAAAATAAACCATTAAATATTCTTTTCATTTTTATACCTCCTTTCAAACCCGTTTTGCTTTTTAAGGCAAAACGGGTTTTTTATTTCTATTTACAATTCAATAATTTTCAGTTAGCATTAAGAAATCATTAACATAAAAAGGTAGCACACTTTAAATGTATCTTTTAACAATTTTTACAATTTTAATACTTCTACTGGGATTTTTAGAATATTATTTTCACCAAAAAAGAATTAACAAGATTCCTATTCGTATTCATGTTAACGGAACCCGGGGGAAATCGACTACCGTAAGACTGATTGCTGCCAGCCTAAGGGAAGCAGGATATCGGGTTTTAGCTAAAACAACTGGAACATCTCCTAGAATTATTCTGGAAAACGGACAAGAAGAAACAATTAAACGTAAAGGTGCTGCCAATATTATTGAGCAAAAATATTTCATTAAGAAAGCAGTGGTAAAAAATTGTAATGCCATAGTTATAGAATGTATGGCAGTTCACCCGGAAAACCAATGGGTAAGTGAGCATCAGTTAGTCAAATCCACAATTGGAGTAATTACCAATGTCCGAGAAGATCACCAGGATGTTTATGGTCCTTCTTTAAAAGATTGTGCTGAAGCCCTAAAGTTAACCATCCCCAAAAAAGGTTATCTGGTAACCGCTGAAAAGAAATTTTTTTCTCTATTTCAACAACAAGCTAAAAAATTAAAAACACAATGTCTTCTAGCTGATCCGAATAAAATGATTCAAGATGAGAATGTAAAATCAGAAAACTTTTATTTTAGAGACAATGTAGCCATTACCCTTCAAATAGGGAACCTCTTAGGTATTAATAAAAAAACTATTCTGCATGGTATTTCCAAAGCAACTCCTGATCCGGGAGCTTTGACTATCTACCAATTGGAGCAAGATAAAAAGCAATTATGGTTTATCAACGCATTTGCCGCCAATGACAGGGAATCAATACTAATAATCTGGGATAAAATCAATCAATTATTACCAAAAAAAATGGATGATTCCCAAAGAATAGCAATCATAAATCATCGTGATGACCGTATTACCAGGACTCTTCAATTTGATAAAATATTAACTCGAGACCTTCGTTTTGATTATTTAATGTTAGCCGGGCCTACCAGTAGATTGAGTGAGAGAAAATTACTTCAATTTGGTTATCCCTCTAAACAAATTTATCGAATCAATAAGAGAGAAACGGCATCTGATGTAGTAAAAAAAATATTCAGGCTAAGCAAAAAAAATATTATTGTATACGGGTTAGGCAATACTCGTGGTTTTGGTATGGAAATAATGGAATACCTAAAAGAAAAGGGAGACAAGATATGATTTATCAAGCAATCGGAATCGGTATTGCAATAGGCTTTCTATTCTATGAATTAGTTGGATTATCACCCGGAGGAATTGTAGTACCTGGTTACATTGCCTTATTTATAGATCAGCCTTTGCGTATCATGGTTACCGTTGCTATTGCCATTCTAACCTACTATATTGTTTCTTTTTTATCCAACTATCTCATACTTTATGGTAAAAGACGGTTTCTAAGTATGATACTTATTAGCTTTCTGGTTAAATGGATTGTAGAAAGTTTTATTTTTCAATTCCCTGTTACTAATATTGAAATACAAAGCATTGGCTATATCATTCCTGGCTTATTGGCTAATGAGATGAAGAGACAAGGAATTATCCCAACCTTACTAGCAATGTCTATTGTAGCAATACTGGTTCGTCTAATTTCTTTATTTATTTCTTTATTAGTTATATATTAAAACAAGGGTATGGCAATTGCCATACCCTTGTTTTTGGGTATCTTATATTTAACTATACAACTTTGATGTATTATATTACTCAATTGGAGTTAAATTATCTTCTTGTACAACAAGGCGTTGATACCATTCAGGCAATTTAATACTTCCGGTTTTTCGTTGACCATCTTCGATGGTATAGATTTTAAAATGATTATATTTTACAAAGAGGTCATCACCTAATTCCCACCAGGCATCAACTACCTGATTGGCATTGTCTATACAATAATCAGTAAGATATTCCCTGGCTTTTTCAGGATCCTCTAGATACAGATCATATGCTTTCATATCTACTGAAGATGTGTGGGTCAAAGCATCGCCTTCCCATTTATAACGGGCTTCTTTGACATCTTCTATTAATACATCATAGGCAACTGCCGTATGGAAATCAACATAATCCATAGCCTTAAACGAAAATATGATTTAATATTATTTATCTGATAAACCTCTCAGCCAATCAAGAATTACGGGAAAAACAGGATCATTTTCTTTTCCCAGGTCATAATCAATGGAAACATGATCCTTGTTAGGAAAATGAAATATAGTCGCATTGTAACCATATTCGCATAACTTCTGGGCAAAGTTTTCATTTACTGTTTTTGATATTTCTCTACCATCGGCTACCAATAATAAAAAAGGTGGAATTGTCTTTCCTTCTTTAATGTGATTAATCGGAGAGGCTATCTCCCAATCCCGGGGATTATCTCCAAAAGCCCAGGAGAAGAGATATTGGTTTTCCGGTTCTGCAGAAAATAATGAGGGAAGATAATAAGCAGCACTATCTATCCCAATAATTCCATTAATATCAGAAGGCTTCAAATTGAAGGTAGCTAAATATTGTTCATCAAGTGTTATCAAAGCTGCCAGATGTCCACCCGCTGAATGCCCCATAAGGTAAATCTTTTCCGGATCACCACCATATTCCTGGATATGATTCTTTACCCAGGAAAAGGCATGGGCAACATCCTGTGCATGGGCCGGAAATTGATGATCTGGTGAAAGACGATAATTTATACTAATATAAATATAACCCTGGGAAGTAAAGGACTTTGCTTTATAACTCAACCCTCCTTTATCTCCTAATACCCAGGTACCACCATGTATATAAATAATAACAGGACAGGATTGGCAATCTTCTGGTTGATATATATCCAGGAGATGGGATTTACTTTGGTTATCGTGTTCATAAGTATCTTCGGCATAGTTAATGTCAGTATGGATTTGTACATGATTCCACTGAATTTGTGCCAGACAGATTTGACTAAAACAAAGAAAAAAGAAGATAGTAAATATCAATATTAAAAAAAGATACTTTTTATTCTTTCTTCTTTTTACCATCTTATCCAACTTTGTATTTTGCAATATGTATTTTAATGTTTGTGTATCAAAATGTGGGCTAATCGAGGTTTTATAAATTTGGACTTTGCTAAACCGAATAACTAAGCTGGTCTTGATACTAACAAAGCAGGTGGAGAATTTCCCCCACCTGCTTTGTTATGAACTGTTATTGTTCGTATTTCCATAATTTGTGAACATTACAGTACTCTCTGACTTTTTGCAACCCTTCTACATCCTCAAATTCTGCTTCAGGTGCATCTCCCGGTTTTAGGAATTTTTTACATGCACCTTTATCAGTGATAACCTGTATCCATTCAATGTAATGTTTTTCTTCCATAGGATGAATGGTAGAGCCAACTACAACTTTAATGCCATTTTCGGTTTCTTCGACAACCGGGACATGTTTTTCCTTAGCCTGCTCAGCAGTCTGCTCTTCCATTAACTCCATAGGTTCACCGCAACAGACCAGTTCACCTTTACCACCATGTAGAACTTCTACAATATTTCCGCAAATATTACACTTATAAATTTCATATTTCTTAGCCATCTTCAACACACTCCTTATAATTTTTTATGGCAAAGCCACCAGTCATAACATTCAAATTCCTTGCTCTTAAGTCTTTCCTTAGCAGTTTTGACATCACTGGCAGGAGGAATAATTACATGGTCACCAATTAATCCATTGTTTGGCCAATCAGCTGGCATGGCAACCTTATTCTTATCAGAAATTTGCATAGCTTTCACTACTCGAACAATCTCATCTATATTTCTTCCTAATTCCTGGGGATAGTAAAGAATAATTCTGATAATACCTTTGTCATCAATGACAAAGACAGCACGGACAGTATTGCTTCCCTTACCAGGATGAATCATCCCTAACATTTTTCCGACCTTCCCATCATCAGCAATAATAGGGAAAGGAATTTCTACACCCAGGTTTTCTTCAATCCATTCTTCCCATTTAATATGGGCATAAACCTGGTCAATTGAAAGCCCCATTAATTCACAATTTAGTTCCTTAAATTCATCTACTCTTTTAGCAAATGCTACAAACTCAGTGGTACAAACGGGGGTAAAATCACCCGGATGACTAAATAGTACCAGCCATTTCCCGGCATAATCATCAGGAAGATTCTTAACTCCATGTGTAGTAACAACCTTCATTTTCGGCAATGGGTCACCTATTAAAGGCATTCTATTTTCATTAACATTTTCCATTTTTTATATTTCTCCCTTTTAGTTAATTATCTATTCATATTGCAATTCACTAATTATTATCAAAAATTACATCAAGCCCATATCTTCGGATAAGGCTTCTAGATCTTCTTCATGTTCAACTTCATCTTCTAAAATACTCAAAACCATCTGATAAGTAATAGGGTCTTTATCTTTGACCATTTTTGATAACTTCTGATAAACATCAATAGCACATTGTTCGCCTTTAATATTCTGTTCAATCAATGTTTTAACATTGGGATCACTGGGTTTTGCATATCCACAGTTAGTGACTTTGTACCATTCTTCCGGACTTAAGATAGGAGTACCACCTAATTGTAGAATCCTTTCAACCAGCATTCCTGCATGTTCCAGCTCTTCATTAGCATGTTCTTCCAATTCAGCTACTACCGCACCCCTCATTGGCCCCTTGGCTACTTTTGCTCCAATCCAATACTGATAATAAGCCAGCCATTCATCTGCCAATGCCTTATTCAGCTCCTCAATTAATTCATTAACATCCACACCTACAATTTCTCTTCCTCTTGTTCCCATAATGAACCTCCTTAATATTATTATTTTTTTATTTTTTCATGTCTCTGAGACATGCCGGGCATATACCTTCCAGCACAATATTTTGCCTTAAAACTTTGAACTTCTTTTTAACATTTTCCGGTACTTTAATTTTATCATATTCCGGGCATTCAAAATCAATAATTTTTTTACAATGCAAACAGCGAAAATGGTAATGTTTTTTTAAATTTGCATCAAAATGTCTGGCTCCATAACCACCTTCCACTATTTTTACCAGACCTTTATTAACCAAACAAAGCAAGGTCCTATTTACAGTATCGAAAGATATATTGGGAAATTCTTTTCTTACTTTTTTATATATAATTTCAGCAGTTGGATGTGAATCAGATTCTACTAAACAATTAAAAATTTTTAAACGTTGTGGGGTAATCCTAAAACCATAATTTTTTAATTTTTCTTTACAATAAACTTCAGCATTTTCCATTTTTTTTATCCACTTCTCAACTAAATTTTTACTCAATGAGCTTCTTTTGAAATACTCAAAAATTTATCTTAACTGTATTTATTACTATATAGTATTTATTACTATTTGTCAATAATAAATATATAAAAACTTGATTTTTTTTTGGTTAGTAGTATGCTATAAAAGAATGAAATTGAAAGATAAAATCTATTATGTTTAAAAATCAAAAAAATATTCAACTAAAACTTAGTGCTTTAGGTCATGCCTATAATGATGCCTATCATTTTATAATACCTTTGCTTTTACCCTTCTTTCGCCAGGAATTCTCTTTTACTTATCTTCAATCAGGCCTTATTCTGACAATTCATGTGGCACTACGTTCATTGTTTTCATTGATATTCGGCTCATTAGGTGACCGCTTTAACCATAAACACCTCTTTATTTCATTTGGCTTTGTTCTATCATCTATTCTTTTAGGAAGTGTAATCTGGATAAGTAGCTTTCCTTTGGTTATAACTGTGCTATTGCTTATGGCAATAGGTGTGTCTACTTTCCATCCTCTGGCAACTGCTATGGTAGGTGAAAAAGCTAAGCCGGGTAAACAGGGTCATGATCTAAGTCTCTTTTCTGCAGCCGGCACGCTTGGTTTATCTATTATGAGCCTCTTATTTGGATGGCTTGTTCAGTTATGGGGCTGGAGAATGGCATGTCTGGTAATCTCTTTACCGGGCTTTCTATTAGCCTGGGGATATGCCCAGTTGAAGAATGAAATACCTACCCATGATAGCAAACCAACTAAATTAACACACAAAATTCTGTTTGTTGTTTTCTTCATTGGTCACGGTTTACGCAACCTGGGAACATGGGCTATACTTTCTTTTCTGCCAACCTATGCAACTGATTACATTGGCTTGAAACCGGGTATTTCAGCATGGGTCATCAGCATATTCTTTGCCGGCGTTCTAACAGGAAGTTTATTGATGAGTAGAATACTTGACCAAAAAAGTCCCCTTAAATTTGTTAGTTTTGCCACAATTTTAGCTGCCTTACTTATTTTTATTCTTACCTATTCAACTATGCCAATAATTATGGGATTTTTAGTTGTTTGCATCGGGCTATCACAAGGTTTTTACTTCCCTGCTCAGAATACCTGGCTAACCCAGGTCAGCTCAAATCAAACTCGAGGAAAACTTTTTGGCTTTACAATCTTTATTGAAGGTTTATCAGCTACTATTGCACCTTCCCTCTACGGCTGGCTGGCAGATAAATTTGGATTGGTCTATGCATACCGCCTGGCTTCTATTCCAATTTTCATTAGTTTCTTCTTTTATCTAGCACTTTATCATATGGTAAAAAAATCTCAAGATAGTCATTTAAGGGCCGCTTCATCTTAGTAAATAGAATATTTTTCAAAATTGCTACCAAAATAATACCTAAAAATAGTAAAATATACTATAATAATAAGATATGGTAAAATAAACTTGTAAACTGTATTGTGCTATCCTGCATAATTTGATTAAGAAATATTGTCATAAAGACATAAAAGTATACACAAGGATTTTGAACGGGAGAATCAATTGGTTAAAAATAGATTTTTTAACTTCTATCATATTTCTATATTTTTTCTATTCATGGTAATATCATCTGTTCTTATTTGTTTTCCCAATTCCGTGCTGGCAGAAAACCAATCTATTGAAGCTCTCTATTTCCAGGGAGTTCATCTGTTAGAAAATGAAAATAAATATGATGAAGCATTGAACGTCTTTCAAAAAATATTGAATATCAACCCTGATTACCCACAGGCACATTTTCAGATAGGTGAAATCCACCGATTAAGCAATCAACCAAGAAAGGCAAAAATATACTATCA
This sequence comes from Candidatus Atribacteria bacterium, assembly GCA_018402425.1. Lineage (GTDB taxonomy): Bacteria > Atribacterota > Phoenicimicrobiia > Phoenicimicrobiales > Stramentimicrobiaceae > Oleincola > Oleincola secundus. Next base: position 20,259 of record JAGYIZ010000001.1, read on the forward strand.
GAATGCTATTAATTTAAAGTCTAATTATCTCTCAGCCTACTATAATTTAGGACTGGTTGAACTGGAATTAGAAGAATATTCCAATTCTTTAGAATCTTTCAAAGAAACAATTAGGATTGACCCGGAATATCCTGATGCCCACTATGGCCTGGGGTTAACTTACTTAAAATTAGAACAACTAAATCAGGCCATTGACTCCTTCCAGCAGGCATTACTGCTCAACCCGGATGACTTTCAATTTCAATACGGATTAGGGATAAGCTATAAACAGGCAGGAGAATATCAGGAAGCAATTCAAGCACTGAATCAAGCACTGGCTCTCAAACCAGACTTTGGGGAAGCTTTCTACGAATTAGGACTTATTTATCGTGCCCTGGAACAGTACACAGATGCAGTTAGTGCTTTGGAAAAGGCGGCTCACTATTTACCCGAACAATCTGATCGGATTTACTATAAAATTGGAATGATTTACCAAAAACTTGAAAGATACGACCAGGCAATTGAAGCATTAGAAAAAGCAACACTAAATAACGAAAAATTTACCGATGCCTATTATTATCTGGGATGGTTCTACAATCAAAAGGCACAATATGACCAGGCAATTGAAGCCTACCAAAAGGTTATTGCTTTGAATCCTGGCTATCCTAACGTCTACTATAATTTGGGTTGGGTATACAACGAAACCGAGCAATATCAGAAGGCAGTTGAAACATTTAAGGAAGCAATTAAACAAACACCCGATGATGCTGATGCTCATTATGCATTGGGTTGGAGTTATGGAAAATTACAAGATTACGAACAAGCCAAAAAATCATTTCAAGAAACAATTAGGATTCAACCTGATTATGTATATGCCCACTATGGTTTAGGTATCGCTTATTTGTCTTTAGGGGAAAGAAATTCAGCTCTGGAAGAATATAAAATATTAAAAGAACTCGATAATGAAATAGCAAATTTATTATTTGACCAAATTTATCCATAAATAGTAAAATTTAAATATTAAAAAAATTAATATAGATACTCAAGTCCTTATTGATTTGTCCAATTTTATTTGAGATATTTTCCTAATAACATTAGAATAAACAACTAAGAGGAATGCAATGTTTAACAATTTTCTACAACAAATTTATTTCAATAATCGGGTCATTGACTATATTATCGCCTTGGCTATTTTTTTCCTGGCAATATTAACCATTACCATTTTAAAAAATTTCTTGCTTAAAATATTAAGGTCGTTTGCCCAGAAAAGTACTACTATTATTGATGACCACTTTATGGAAGCCTTTCAGAAAAAAATGCGCACTTTCCTTACTCTACTTTATTTTGGCTCCTTTTACCTGGGTATTTACCAACTAAAAATACCTCCGCTATTAGAAAAAATTATAAATATATCCCTGGTTGCTTTGCTTATTTTTTTTGGAGTTAGATTCCTCCTATCTATCATTAGTTATGTCCTGGAATCTTACTGGATTAAGAAGGAAGCTGACGAAACACGGATTACTGCAATTAAGGGTATTGAAACTTTCTTAAAAATTATTATCTGGACTATTGCAGTTATTATATTATTAGATAATCTTGGAATTGAAGTTTCTGCATTAGTCGCCGGTCTTGGTATCGGTGGTATAGCAATTGCCCTGGCAGCTCAAAGTATTCTGGGTGACTTATTTAGCTACTTTATTATATTTTTTGACCGTCCTTTTGAAATAGGAGACTTTTTGATTATCGGAGAATATTTAGGTACTATTGAACATATTGGCATAAAAACGACCAGGATCCGTAGTCTGGGCGGAGAAGAGCTTATTTTTTCCAATACAGACTTGGTAAATTCCCGTCTACGTAACTATAAAAGGATGAAAAAAAGACGTGTTCTGTTTAAATTTGGTGTCATTTATCAGACAAGTCTGGAACAGTTAAAGGAAATTCCAGTCATCGTTGGTGAAATTATAAAACAAGCTCCCGGAGCAACCTTGGACAGAGTTCATTTTGCCTCTTATGGTGATTTTAGCCTTGACTTCGAAGTGGTCTATTACGTCAACGGCAGAGACTATAACAAATACATGGATATTCAGCAGGAAATTAATTTTAAGATAAAGGAAGAATTTGAAAAACGAGGAATTGAATTTGCCTATCCCACACAAACTCTTTTCCTATCCAAAGAAAATGAGAGTTAACTCAATTTTCTTATGAGAATAATAAATTTATGATTAATAAGGAGGATATTGTGCAGGCATACTTGTTTATTGCAGCTTTAATTGCTGTATTAGCTGTTATTTTTGCCTTACAAAATGCCATACCGATCACAGTTAGCTTTCTCATCTGGCGAGTGGAAAGTTCCCTGGCATTAATTCTTATTATGGCTTTTATTGCCGGATTAATTACCAGTTTCTTATTCAATACCTTGACCCGTATCAGGCGAACACGCTATGACTCTGATCAGAAAGAGAAAAAAATTGAGCAAAAAGAACAAGAGTCTTCCGAAGATAATGGATAGGAACAATAATAAATAATTGTCAAATAATCAAAAAAGAGGGTGTCTTAATTGCCAAAATTTTTTAAAAAAAGAGGCAAATCAGCAGGTTTGACTCCGGGAACGCTGGTACATATCGGCGAAAGATTAATGGAAAAACCAAAAATTTCTATAATTGATTATTCCCCCGGCAAGTTAGAAGAAAAAACAGTGGAAAGCATCGAAGAATGTTGTGCTTACCAGGAAAAACCAACTATTACCTGGATTAATATCGATGGTATTCATCAAGCCAATATTATCGAACAAATCGGTCATTCCTTCCAGATACATCCTTTAACACTGGAAGATATCATGAACACTTCACAGAGGCCTAAAATAGATTACTTTCCAAGTTATATTTTTATTGCTCTTAAGATGTTTTATTGGGATGAGGCTGAACAAGAAATTGCTATTGAACATATTAGCCTTATCTTAACTGACCATACAGTTCTATCCTTTCAGGAAAGAGAAGGTGATGTTTTTAACTCAGTTCGAGAAAGAATAAAGAACAAAACTGGTAAAATTAGAAAAAGTGGTGCCGATTATCTTGTTTATACACTACTTGATTCTATCGTTGACCAATATTTTCTCATTCTGGAAAAATTAGGAGATAAAACAGAATTATTAGAAGATGCTCTGATTAAGCAGCCCTCTCCGGAAAATCTCCGGGTCATTCAGCAGGGTAAAAGAAATTTAATATTTTTAAGAAATGCAGTCTGGCCTCTCAGAGAAGTTATCAATAAGTTAGAAAAAGATGAATCTAAATTGATTCAAAAAAATACCAAATTATTTTTACGGGATGTCTATGACCATACCATCCAGGTAATTGAAACAGTGGAGGCATTAAGGGATATGGTTTCAGGTTTAATGGATATCTACCTATCCAGTGTAAGCAATAAAATGAATGAGGTTATGAAAGTATTAACCATTATTGCCACTATTTTTATCCCCTTGACCTTTGTAGCCGGAATTTACGGGATGAATTTTCATTATATGCCTGAATTATCCTGGAAATGGGCTTATCCCGTTACTCTTTTGGTCATGTTTCTAATTGGATTAGGAATGTATTTTTTCTTCAGGAAGAAAAAGTGGTTATGAACCTGAAAGTATAAATATCTTTTCCTGAGAACTTCTATCATTTATTCTTTTTAGACGCCTTTTGTTTAGTAATTAATTGATCAATTTTTTTATTTTCTCCTACCAGGATTAGATTTTCATTTTCACTAATGGTATGTTTGGGAGTAGGCGAAAAAGTAAACTGATTCCCCCGGCGAATAGCCAGCAAAGTTACACCATATTTTCCCGGTAGATCCAGCTCTTCTAATGTTTTTTCACAAAAAACAGGTAAGGCAGCTATTTCAATTAGACTATATTTCTGGGATAATTCCATCTGATTTTTGACATTGGGCATAATTAAACTTCGGGCAATTCGAATCCCTTCATCTCTTTCCGGGTAAACTACCCGGTCTGAACCTATTTTTTCCAGCACTTTACCGTGTAAGAGACTATTCGCCTTGGTAATAACATGTCTTACACCGATTTCTTTTAACATGATGGTAATAAGAATACTTGCTTCCAGGTCTGTTCCCAGACTGACAATAGCGGCATCAAAATTCTTTACCCCCAATTCCTTTAACACCTTTTCATCAGTAATATCGACTTTGACAACCTTGGTTAAGACATCTTTTAAAAGATCTACTTTTTCTAAATTATTATCAACACCCAGCACTTCATGGCCCAACTCAACGAGCTCGGTAGCTACGGCTTCTCCAAAACTTCCTAAACCAAAAACCACAAATTGTTTCATTTTCTTCTATTTACCTCCATTAAGATGAATTAGTTTTCATTCTATCCCACCATAACACGATCTTTGGGATATTGAATTGATTCTTCCTGTCTATTTATCATTAATGACAGGGCTAAAGCAAGAGGTCCTAATCTACCAAAAAACATGGTTAAAATTATAATTATCTTCCCGGGTAATGACAGTGACCTTGTTATCCCTGTAGATAAGCCAACTGTTCCAAATGCAGAAATTATTTCAAAAAAGAGCTTAATAAAATCAACACTCTCAAAATAAGACAAAAATAAAGTCATCACCGTTATCCAGCTCATAGAGAGCATTAATATCACCCAGGCTTTATTCACAACATCATCTGCTATCTGTCGCCGATAGATATAGAGATTATTCCTTCCTTTTAAAGTATAGTACATCCGTAAAAACAATATGCAGAATGTGGTTGTTTTAATACCTCCACCGGTTGAAGTTGGTGATGCACCTATAAACATGAGTACAATCAGAAGAACTAGGGCTGCGTTACTCATCAGTCCTATGGGGATTGTATTAAAACCCGCTGTCCTGGCAGTAGCAGACTGAAAAAATGAACTTAATAATCTGCCTTTAAGTGAATATGGTTGAATAGTATCTAAATTTTGATTTTCCAAGAGAAGGATACCAACGGTTCCTAAAACCAAAAGAATTATAGTCGTTACAATAACCAGCTTACTGTGTAATGATAATCTTTTTCGTTTGGGATATTCAAAAAATTCGACCAACACCAGAAAGCCAATCCCTCCGAAAATAATTAAAATAAGGAAGATAAGATTGATCCCCGTATTAGAGGTATATGCTTGCAAACTGTCACTAAATAATGAAAACCCGGCATTACAGAAAGCAGAAACGGCATGAAAAAAAGAAAGAAAAAGAGAGGAGTGATTACTGCTGAACTGATGCCAGTTTAAATACAAAAAGAGTGTTCCCAGTCCCTCAAAGAAAAAGGTAAAAAGTAAAATATACTTTGCCAAACGAACTAATCCGCCAATAGAAAACTGGTTCAATGATTCCTGAATAATAAGTCGCTGTCGAAGAGAAATTTTTTTCCCGAGCAGAAAAGCAAACATGGTTGAAAATGTCATGATTCCCAATCCACCAATTTGAAAAAGGATAAGAATAACCCATTGCCCGAAGAGAGAGAAATCACTACCGGTATCCAGTACAATTAAACCCGTAACACAGGTAGCCGAGGTAGCTGTAAATAATGCATCAATCCATTCTATGGGCTCTTCTCCAGCAGAAGCCCCATCAAAATGAAGCAAAAAAGTACCAATAATGATGGTAAATAAAAACCCTAAAACCAATATCTGATTAGGAGATAGATCTATTTTTTTTCTCAAACTGAAATGCTCTGAGTTCACATTGTTCTCAATTCTATCAATAATCTTATCTCCATCATTATAACATACTTCATTTTATAACGGGATAGCTCGAATTTTTTCTATTGAAAAATAAGCAAGGACTCCCTACAATAGTAACTATAGTTTTATTCATTCATTTTTTAAAATAAAGGGGAATTAAGTGCTAAAAACTGTATTATTGACTACTATTGTTAATTATATTTCGACTATCATTGGTATTGTGGCAGTAATTATTATTACCTGGGGCGCTATTCTTGTTTTCCTGGACCTAATCAGATTGGAAATATCTCGTTTTAAAGGCAAAAAACCTTATTATAAACGTGCTGTTCTTCGACACCGTTTTGGTTCTTATTTGCTGCTTGGCCTGGAATTTCTAATAGCGGCTGATATTATCCTTACTATTACCCATCCAAATCTGGAAGAAATTGCTATTTTGGCAGGTATTGTTGGCATCAGAACAGTCATCAGTTATTTTCTCGATAAAGAAATGGCTTACTCAGACAAACATCCTACTCAAGACAAATAATTTAATTTTTTACTTAAACTATCAGTAAATATCGCACCCGTATAGCGGGTGGCTTTAAGAACCCCTAAAAGAGGTTTAAAAATAATTGCAAATATAGTTCTTTTTACTGCCGATTTCTTTGATTAAAACAGCAATAGTTGCCACACAAGGCACATAAAAAAGAACAAAGATGGTGAAAGTCATAATCTGAGTACCACTCATCACAGTACTGATATCAGTTGCTCCCAATGCCTGAACCAGCATAACCATAGACAATTCTTTTCTGAGCACTCCAAAGATTAATGTTACACCTACTGCTACCGGTAATCCTAACAATAAAGTAACCGGTGATATTAGTTGATTAATAAATCCTTCAAAATTCCAGTGTTTTAATAAACTTAAAACAACGCTACCAATAATTAGCAAAGGCCAGGCAATTACAATAAATTCTTTCATTCTTAGCCATACCTTGGATAATAATATCTTTATTGAAGGTACATGATATGCAGGTATTTCCAGAATCATTCCAGGAGTAATTTCCGGCATAATATTAGAAAGAATTTTCCCGGCTATAGCTACTACAACAATATTAAAGATAAAGACAAAAATTGCAGCTTTCGGTCCAAGATAAAAGGCAACTAAGCCAAAAATAATAGTTATTCGAGCAGCGCAGGGAATCATGGTAGTCAGCACAGAAGTAATAAAACGGTCTCTCTCTGATTCCAAAATTCTAGTAGCCATCACGGCCGGAACTGTACATCCATAGCCTAAGATAAGAGGAATTATTGCCTTTCCATGAAGACCAATCCGGTGAAGAAAGGTATCCATCAGATAAGCAACCCTGGGTAAATATCCGGTATCTTCCAAAAATGCCAGTCCCAATAAAAATGGGAAAAGGAAAGGAAGAACAATAGCAATACCTCCGGCCAGTCCTTGAACAATACCACTAACAATATGGTACAGCAAAGAATCAGCACCTAGGGTTTCTTCCGCATAGGGCAAAAACTTATAAAAGAAATCCAGCAATGGCTCTTCAAATAATGCTCCAACATAAAAAACGAAATTAAAAAATAGATACATAATAACTACTAAAAAGATATAGCCGAAAACAGGATGCATTAAAACACTATCCAGATAATTTCTAATTTCTTTTTTGGGCTTAGAAAGTTTAACCACTGACTCATAAAGCTGCATGGACAGATGATGACGTTCAGAGGAAATTACCTCATCTGAACTCCTATCGCGGCATTTTTCTAACTGAAGCTGATAACCTTGTACAGCCTTGATAAATTCCATATCTTTTTTCTTAATCTCATCAATAAAATGCTGGTCATTTTCCAATAATTTTGTCGCTAAAAAACGATGGGTAACATTGAGCTTTTTACTATATTTTTTTTCCTTTATATGCTCGATTAGATCTTGAATGACCTGTTCTACATCTTTGCTAAAAGTTAGGAATTCACTTTTTACCGGCTTATGACCCATCTTAAAGGTAGTCTCAAATAATTGATTGAGTCCCCAGCCTTTATGTGCTATGGTAGTTACAACCGGAACACCTAATAAGCGTGACAACTTATCGATATTAATAATAATTCCTTTTGCCTCAGCTTCATCAATCATATTAAGGCAAATCACCGTGGGTAAATTTAGTTCCAATAGTTGTAATGTCAATTCCAAACCCCTGCCCAACAGTGAGCATCAATAGCATTAATAACTTCATCAATTCTTCTCTGAGTAAAATATTTTCGAGGGCTTCCAATTCCAGCCAGATCAAAAGAGGTCATTGAATAACTTCCTGGCAGATCAACTATTTCACTGGTCATGCCTTGAAAAGTCATTTTACTGAGACTGTATTTAACTGTTTTACCCGGGAAATTTGAGGTAATAGCCTTATATCCGGCTACATGATTAAAAATAGTGCTTTTACCGCAATTAGGCTGTCCTACCAAAGCAATTCTCATGATTCTACCTCCACCAATACTTTAGTGGCAATCCCTCTCCCCAAAGCAACCTGATTTCCATGTATATTCACCAAAACAGGACCTCTCATGAAACCGCTTTTTTGCAATAACATTACATCTCCGGGATGAATTCCTAAGCAACTTAATCTCTGTCTTATCCCTAGTCCACCCCTGATTCTAGTAACTCTAACCTTACTACCTGCCTTTACATCTGTTAAACTAACTATCATCTTTAATGTAACCTCTTATTATTCAATTTTTTTCCTTTTTCGAATGGGTAACCTTTATATTTAATTTATCTTGACATTCTTTACAGTAACCTTTAATCCCCAAACGATGTTCGGTTGCTACAAATTGGTACTTATGACAAATCTCATCCTGTAATTTTTCTACATCTTCATTATAGAACTCAATAATTTTTCCACAGTTGATACAAACCATATGATCATGACGCCGTTTATTGTAAATTTTCTCGTATAACACTTTTTCCCTACAGTGTAATGTTTCCATAATAAGACCACTATCAACTAATAATGGGATAGTCCGATATACTGTGGCCAGAGATACATCTGATTTTTGCTTTCTTAGTTGCTGATATATATCTTCTGCATCAAAATGCTTTTGAAGTTTTACGATTGCTTCAATAATTTCTTCCCTCTCTGGTGTGTATTTTAAATCTCTTTCTTTTAAAAAATACTTAAATCTTTCTTTATAACTAAGCAAATCCTCACTCCTGATGTAATTGAGTATCATTCTCAATAATATTTTATTACATAATCACATTTTGTCAAGACAGAAAATTATAAAAATGTAAATATTTATTATTTTTGCAGAAATTTCTTTATAAAATCTCTTTAAAATGGATGGAGGGGGTTTGAATTAATGTTTGCCTGCCAATGAATAAAAATCTCTGTTATTTAGTATCTGATTTAGAATATCCAAATCATCTTTACTTTTTTTACCAGTGTACAAATCTTATTTCTCATGCCTTATTTATTCTTTACTTTCAGTAGCCTCAATAGGTAGTATCTTCTTTTTTTCCAAACTATTTTCCAGAACAAAATCGCCTATATTACAGCAAGGTGCACAGCGTGACCGGACATTTGGCAATTAACAAAAAGAATAAAGGATTTGGTTCACCGGAAAGTGCTTCATAGTTTCCCTGTCCTTTGCTAATTATCATTTCTGCCTCATCAAAAATACGTATAAATTCTGGAGACAATAGTCCAAAACAACTCCCGGGGAATCCGCACCACATGAAATAATATTAGCATAATGATTAATGCCACAAAAAATTGCATCATCAACAAGCGCATCATTTAAGACTGGTTTCCCTTTCACCACATAAATAACATTTTTATGGTAATAAGTTACCAGATATTCTATTAGGATACGATCAAAGACTACTTCGCCAGAATTATCAGCAAGATAAAGAACTGAATCAACATCTAATAGGTGTTGACGGAAGAAAAGTAATCAAAATGTTCTCCATCACTATTTACCTGTGAATCAAAGTCAATTCTTAGCATTTTATTAATTTTTTCACTAATACTATCAAAGCCTTCTATTCCAAAATCAATGATATTGCCGATAATTGACAATCTAATGGCTGTTAAAAGCTTATTTTCTGCATCCTTCATTTTGATTTTCATTTCCGGGTACATCTTTAAGGCCATTTTATTACTTTCTTCTTTAATTTCTCTGTAAGGATCTTTCTTACCGGTTACTTTGCTAATCATGGTATAAATTTTACTTCCCATCTCTGCTGGTGTTGTATTCAAGGAAAAATGAGGGATTATCTCAGATAAGTTGTTTAATACCTCTCTTTGGACCTCCTCACTGGCACCAGATATTCTCGCAGCCTTGAGTGCCTGCTGATAAAAACAGGGAATACAGTCTAAATAACTTTTCATTTTTTGCTCCTCACCTAAACATTATATTATTAACACTCATCCTATAATCGTTTATCAATTGTTCCATCTGGCATCATATTATCTGGATGGTATTGACCTCTTTCCTGCATCTTTCTTCTAAGACAACACCAATATTCTGATTTGCAGTATTGTTCCACCCACTTTTTATCAATTAAATTTTGCTCTGTATAGCGCCTTATTAGACGAAGCAAACCAATGGCAGGTTTCCTGTTATTCATTAAAATTCACCTTCTTATAAGTAGATAAAAATATTTCTCTCTTAACTATAAAGAAAATTAGATAATTTTCTTTATAGTTAAGAATAAGAGCCAGGTTTTTCTTTGCCTTATCTTATCTAATCATAGTTTAATCTGAGAAATAATGGATTGAATTATTTTCTCAAAAGCCTGACTTGTTTCACTTTCCTTATTGCTGCAAATAAAAGGTTGACCCTCATCTGCAGACTTAACCATTTGTACATCGATGGGTATTGCGCCCAGAAATGGTACCTTAAAATCACTTGCTGCTTTCTTCCCTCCCCCAGTCATAAATAAATCAATCTTTTCTCCGCAATTAGGACAACGAAACCCGCTCATATTCTCAATAATTCCCAAAATAGGAATATTAATATCTCTTAAAAATTAATACATTTTCGTGAGTCAGATAAGCTTAATCTCCTGAGGCGTAGTTACTATAACACCACCGTCTAACTCGGGTATAAGTTGACAAACAGATAGCGGCTCATCTCCGGTACCGGGAGGAGAATCGATAATCAAAAAATCGAGGTCACCCCAACTGACTTCAGCTAAAAACTGTTTGATTGCTATTCCTTTTAAAGGTCCTCTCCAAACCGGCAGATGTCGGGCGATTCTATCAATGAAGCCATAGAAACAGCTGACAGATTTTCTCTAACCTGTATTGGTTTAATCTGTCCGTTACTGTAAGTTAATTTTTCTCCTTCAAATCCTAACATCTTGGCTACAGAAGGTCCGTGTAAGTCGGCATCCAGCAAGCCAACCCGGTATCCTTTCTCGGCTAAAGCACAGGACAAATTTACGGAAACCGAACTTTTCCCGACACCTCCCTTATTTGACAAAACTAAGATTTTATGTTTAATATTTGCCATATTCTGCTTTAATTTTTCGGCCATTTCCTTGTTACTCTGTTCTCTTTTCTTTCTCATTTCTTCTTGGGCTCTTTGCTGTGCTGCTTTAGTATTTACATTATCCAATATTTTACTTCCTCTTCTTTCCTCGTCTTGAAATATAAACATAGAATAAAATAAATCTGCTAACACTTAAATTGTTTACATATAATCGATACTAATTTGAGAAAGCCCGGAATCGACATTAATATTTAGTTGGTATTCTGAGTCATTATAATTTTTTGAAATATATGTATTGTTTTTCTGTATTTGAAAGTCTTTATCCAGTTCTTTCATGCTTATTCCGGTGTCCAAACGAAGGATAACTCCTACGTTAGCTGGAATGGTTATATCAATTTTAGATACCCCGGAATTAATATTGATATCGCTATTATATTGCGGAGCAATAATTTTGATATCAGATGCCCCGCTTTTAATGGTAAATTGCTCTACTTTAAATTTGGATAAATCATAATCTATAGTTGTAGCGCCTGTTTCAAGAAAAATATTATAAATTATTTCTTTGTTAAGTTTTAAGTCGATATGATTTTTAGGGTTGCGAAATTGTTTATCGGGTTCTGATAGAAAATTGTGGTATATGTGAATATTAGCTTCGTGGTCTGAAATTGAATAATCTTCGATTGGTTCAAATTGCGGGTAGCGGTAGCTTACCTGACATTGGTAAACCAGAGGAGTAGGGAATTCAAGGTTAAAAGCTCCGATATCATAACTCAAGTGGAGATTGACTTTCTCTACACTGGGCACCATTTCTGTGTCTTCTCCAACAGCTTCTTCTTCATCGACATAGGAGGGTTCTTCGTCTGTTGATTCAGTAGCAGATTCTGTTGTAATTTCTTCCATAGCAGCGTCTTCTTCAGGCTCCTGTTCAACTTCCTTGATTACAGAGACCAGTTCAACCTCCCTTTGAAATGTTTCAACTTCAGTAACTATCCTGCCTTCCAAGTGAAGGTCAACACCCATATAACCGGCACTAACCCCGATGATAATTCCTGCCACTATAACCAGCGGAGCAAGCCAGGAAAGTCTTCTTCTAAAGATTAAGCTAATTCCGAGACTGACCAGGAGTAATGGCCAAAGTCTAAAGATGTTATACCAGACAGACCATTCCAGTATATTAAGATTGTTTAATAAAAGAATAACACCGATAAGAATAATTGCTAAACCTTTAAGAAATTGTGTTCCATTCATTTTTAGATCTCCTCTCTAAATTTGTTAAGGGGATTTATATTAAAATAATCAGTTAATTAACAAAAGCATTAAATTGTTTTTTATTTTTTAGTTATTTTTGACCAACTGTTAGCGATTAGCAAGTCAATTAATCTTTGTCTATCGGATAGATAATCAGGGTTGAGTGATAATGCAGTTTCTGCTTCTCTTAGTGCATTTTCATAATCCTGATTTCGATAATAAGTCAGGCCTTTCTTATAATGAGCTTGAGCTAAAATATCCTGAGCATTTGCCATATTGCTGGCTAGTTCATAGTGTTTAAAGGCTTCTGGAAGGTTGCCTTCATGATAATATATATCACCTATTTCAATAAAAGCTTCCGCGAAGGTATCAAAGTTAAAGTTATGGTCTCCCAGAGGATATATTTTCTGGGCTAATTTTTTTTCAATGATTGCACGATCGTACTGATGATTTTTTAGGTCAATTTCTCCTTGATAGAAATAGGCCAGGGCAATTGACCTTTTATCATCTTCAAATTGTGTTGCTTTTTGATAAGCTTGTTGGGCTTTTTCTAATTCATTGTTATTACGATAATAGTTACCTAAGTGCAGATAGCAATAAGCATCAACTTGATAAGCAATAAGTTTTTCCATAATCCGAGGACGAGGTTGAGAATACCCCATTTCAACGAATCTTTCATTAGCCTTAATTAGTTGGTGGTCATCAAGGTAAAGCTGTCCTAATTCAGCATTTAATTGTTGGTGATTAGGAATCAGTTCAACTACTTTTTCGTATTGTTCAATAGCTTTTTCCAATTCTCTCTGTTCTTTATATACCAAGCCTTTAATATAATAGGCATAGGCATTAGCAGTATCATTGGCAGTCAGCTGATCTAAAATATTTAAGACCTGGCTATACTCTTCTGCCTTGAATAGAGCGTAACTTAGATTTACCAATGCCATGGTATTGGAGGAATCAATTTCTAATACTTTTCTATATTCTTCCTGGGCTGGTTGATACAGTTCCTGATTCATAAAGAAATTTCCTACATTAATGTAGGTGTAGGCATCTGGTATGATAGTTTTTTCTTCTATAATGGACTGCAGAAGTTCTTCTAACTGGACATTGTTATCTGTGTTTGCTAAAACAGAAAAACTTGATAGAAGAATGATAAAAAAGAGAAGACATACTGACATGATTCCTTTTGTTCCTGTGATTTTCATTACAAATATCCCCCTAAATATTTTTAAGATAAAAATAAAAATTTCTAAAAAACCAAATAACAGTAAATATCGCACCCGCATAGCGGGTGGCTTTAAGAAGCCTCTAAAAGAGGCTTAAGTTTTTATTAGACAGTTTTTTCTCTGCTCTTTTCTCTTGATCTCTTGACTATCTTTTAAAAGAGCCCTTTCATACTATTTTTCGTCTATTTAGGATTTAAGGTAAAAATATTTCAGTTAGTATAGCTTTATCTTTATGGTAAAACCATTTTATTTAACCATTACCACCTTCAAAGAAGGTGGTTTTTTATGGTTAAATAAATAAAAAGAAAAGAAGGCAGTGATTACTTGCCTTCTTTTCTTTTTATCCTAATTTGTAACAAAAATAATATAAACTCTATAAAATTAGAGAATTATTGATTAGCTTTATAATTCTCCCAAACTTCCAACACTTCGGGAAAATCAATTTTTAGTTTTTTGATGGTCTCCAGATTAGGTACGCCATTCTCATCCCATCCCTTTCTCTGGTATACAACATCACACAGTGATTTATATTGACTCTCTCTGTAACTTCTTAAGGCTCTTAGCTTTTCCTCAACTGTTTTCCCTTCGGTTGAAAATCCTACTTTTTCTTCCAATTGTTTATCATATAATTCGACATTTGAATCATATTCCTTCATAGTTACCGGACCCATTGCACGATAGGGAATTGCATCATTTTTTCTTGTTCCAAAACCCATCTTTAAATTTAGCAATCTCTGGAAATTATGCACTGCTTCCGATTGTTTAATAATATCTTCTGGGGAAATCTTTTTCCCGGTTACTCCTTCAAATATCCAGCAATAATTTTCTACGTGTTCCGGTACTTTAGCAGCTGCAATACCTGAAAATATTTTCTTATTATCAGCCGGTTCAATGTCATTCCAGGGAAGCTTGCAAAGCCCTACCAGGGAAAACCAGGTCCGAAATAGTGGAAAATAATACAAAGCTTCTGCTTTATCCTCAAAGGTAGGAATCTGATTGTTCACCTGGTCCATAAAAATCAGCCAGGATTCATCATGCTGCGGTCCTTTGTTGGCAATGCCGTATCCACCCTGCTGAGCAAGCGATTCTTTGGTTCCGTATTCAGAAAATTCCATTCCTTTGCATTCCATTCCAATGTCATTTAAAAAATTCTCATCTGCCTGATAATGTTCGGCAAAATATTTCTTGCATCGACGCACTCCCTGGCCGGCAATTTTTCCAAAACCTTCTCCCTGGGCAATTTGATGGATAAGTTCTAACAGGGCATTACTGTTGCCGAATGTTAAATCCAACCCCCCGGTTCTCTCTTTATTTAAAATACCATTTTCATAACATTCCATTAGAAAAGCAATGGTAGTGCTCACCCCAATGGTGTCCAAGCCATAATGGTCACAATAAAAATTAGCCTCTAAAACAACATCCGGGTCAAAACATCCACAGTTACCACCAAATCCGGCTGCTGTCTCATATTCAGGTCCGTCAACTATTACTTCTTCTCCTTTTAATGGACCGGTTTTCAGTTTAAATTGATCAACGGCATGGGAACAGCGTAAATTACATCCTATCCAGCAGGAATCACCTGGTTGCTTCTGTGAAAAACGATTCAGCCAAACCTTATTACTTATATTTACTGCCTGGGGATGTGAACTGAATTGATAATTATGAACAGGTAAACAGTTATGGTTATTCATGTGGTCTAAAAGATTGGCAGTGCCGGTTTCACGCATACCATTCTGAATATGGTCTAAGGAAAGTATTTCTTTTGTTAAACGCTGCCCTGCTTTTTTTAATAATTCAGGATTAGCTGGATTGTTGCTACTTCCCTTTACACCTTTATATTTAACAACAATGGCAGCTATTTTTTTATTTCTAAGAACTGTTCCTGTACCGCCTCTTGCTCCCTGTTTATAACGTATTTTTTTACGGCCACGATCATACCAGCTAAAATTTAGGATTCCCAACAGTGCATTTTCTGCTCCCTGGCCAGCAGACACGACACTGATATTGCTCTTATCTTCTTCGCTTTCTGCAAAATGTTCAGTCAGTTTCTCTGCTAAAATATAAGAATTGGTTTCCTCGTATGGAGACACCTGTACTTTAATTTCACCTTTATTTCCATCAATAAATATAACTACATCCTGCTCAGCCTTACCTTGAATCTCTAAGGCATCCCATCCCGAAAATTTTAACAATGGGGCAAAATAACCACCAGCATTGTTGTCATTAGCACTTCCGGTTTCAGGGGAAATACTGACTACATGACTCTTACCACAACCCGAATATTGGGTTATCCCGCAAATTGGTCCAGTACAAAACACCAATTCATTTTCCGGGTCATCCCACTTTGTCTCCGGCTTCACTGCCTGCCATAGGTACCATAAACCATAACCACGACCACCGGTTAACACTTCTTTCACTTTTGCAGGAACAGTTTTAATTTTAGCCTTTTTGTCGGATAAATTAAGATAAAGGACCTTATCCGTATAACCTTTATTTACTTTGGCTGGCTGGTATTGAGTTGACATCAGCAAACGTTCTTCAGACATTACAAACCTCCTGAATATTTATTTTTTATTACTCAATATAGTATATATTATTATATCTTCCCATTTTCTATCCGGAAAATTTATGTTGCAATATATCTTGTAAATCAGGCTTCCCGATTTCCTGTAATTCATATCTTACTCTGACATATTTTTTAGCAATTCTCATGACTCTACTTAAATCAATTGGCGTACCTATAATCACCAGTTCAGCATCGCTATTATTTATAGTGGCTTCCAATTCCTTAATCTGTTCCTGGCCATAGCCCATTGCTGGTAATAATGTACCAATAAGGGGGTATTTTTGATAAGTTTTTTTTATGCTGCCCACAGCAAAAGGTCTGGGATCAATAATTTCCTTAGCACCATATTTCTGTGCAGCAACCACACCTGCACCAAATTTCATTTCACCATGCGTTAAGGTTGGACCATCTTCAATAACAATTACCTTTTTACCTCTAATTGTCTCTGCCTGCTCGACTTGAATAGGTGAGGCTGCCTCAATTAATATTGCTTCTGGTGCCAGTAAATAAATATTTGTCCTTAATTGTGCAATGTTTTCCGGATTTGCAGTATCAATTTTGTTAATTACCACAATGTCTGCCATTCTTAAGTTAACTGCGCCCGGATAATAGGTTGTTTCATGACCAACTCTATGGGGATCGGTAACTACAATGTGTAGATCCGGCTGATAAAAAGGAATATCGTTATTGCCTCCGTCCCATACAATTACATCAGCCTCTTTCTCGGCTCGCTGTAAAATTTCACCATAATCTACACCGGCATAGACAATATTGCCCAAATCGATATGGGGTTCATATTCTTCCCGCTCTTCTATGGTACACTGATATGAGTCCAAATCATTATAAGTTTCATAACGCTGCCAAATTTGTTTGGTTAAATCCCCATAGGGCATAGGATGTCGGATCACTACTACTTTTTTACCCATTTCTCTTAATATTTGGGTTACTTTACGGGTAGTCTGACTTTTCCCGCTCCCGGTTCTGACTGCACAAATAGAAACCAGGGGTACTTTTGCCTTTAACATAGTATTTTTAGGACCCATCAACCTGAAATCAGCCCCTTCTGACAAAACCATCGAAGCTCTTTCCATAACATACTGATGTGGTAAATCACTATAAGCCAGAATGACCTGATCGATATTGTATCGCTGAATTAAGTCAGGCAAATCCTCCTCGGGGAAAATCGGTATACCGTCAGGATAAAGTGGTCCGCTTAATTGGGCTGGATATTTTCGCCCGGCGATATCAGGAATCTGTGTAGCAGTAAAAGCTTTCACATGATAATCATCATTATTGCGAAAAAAAACGTTAAAATTATGAAAATCTCTCCCTGCAGCCCCCATAATAACAATATTTTGTTTTTTCAAACAGAATCACCTCTTCTCTTCTATATGTTCTAATTGTAATATTTATAGAACAAGAAATCAATTTCTTTTGCTAATCTAATTTAAAATAGAAAAAATATAGCATTTATTTAGGCTCAATTTGTAGAAATATAAAAAATGGGATAAAAGAAATAGACATCTGTCTTACTTATTGTAGAGAATAATAAATAAGACAGATGTCTAAAAAATATAATAAATTATTATGTACTGATTATTCTGACTCTTTTTCTACAAATTCCTCTAGAGGAAATTTTATACCCAATTGATTAGCAGAGATAGAAGACAATAAATAGACAGCAAGATAAACTAAAGCAAACCCAACAATCAAATCAATAATGACAGGAACTCCAAGTCCGGCAAGAATATAACAAAATGCAGCAATTAAGGCAACAGTAATAGCATAAGGTATCTGAGTCCTGACATGATCAATATGGTCAGACCCGGCAAAGGTCGAAGACATTACTGTAGTGTCAGATATTGGGCTACAATGATCTCCCATTACAGCTCCGGTTAAGACACTGGAAATTACAATTGGAAGAACAGCACCTACACTTACTCCCAGAGGAATTACAATTGGTGTAACGATAGCCATTGTTCCCCAGGACGTACCGGTAGAAATAGCAATAAGGGCTGAAATAATAAAAGTCAAAATTGGTAGCATTACCGGGGATAAATAGCTCCCTAAAGCTCCTACAATATATGGAGCAGTTCCCAATTCATCACATATGCTCCCGATTGACCAGGCTGTAATTAGAATTAATGTTGCATAAACCATCATTCGTGCCCCGTTCATAAAGGAATCCATTATTTCTGCTACAGTTGCTATTTTTTGAACTATGTACATAATCATAGCTACAATAAAAGCAATAAGTGTAGCCAGCAAGATGGCAAACATGGAATCTGCATCAGATATAGCCTGGGAAAATGATTCCGCTTCACTACCACCACCGGTTGCCCACATAAAATAAAATGACAAGAGAACCAATAGAATGATTGGTACCCACAGGTTTGTTGCCTTTAAAGAAGCTTTTGGAGCCACTTTTAATTCTGAGGTACCTGCCAAGGGCCTGGAATCTTTTGCCCATAACTCATGGGTAGTTCTGGCACGATATTCTGCCTTTAACATAGGACCAAAGTCTCTCCCGGTATAAGCAATAACACCAACCATAATAATAGCAAAAATAGAATAAAAGCTATAGGGAATACTGTTTAACCATAAAAAATATGGTGATAGTTCAATGCCTTCAGGAAGAGAATCTCCAATTAAACCAACCTGATATCCAATCCAGGTAGAAATTAGAAATATAGAAGAGACAGGAGCAGCAGTCGAATCTACAATATAGGCAAGCTTTTCTCTTGAAATATGATATTTATCAGAAAGAGGTCGAAATAAATTTCCGATAAAGGCTGAATTTGCATAGTCATCAATAAAAATCACAATTCCACCCAACCAGGAAAATATTTGTGCCATTTTAGAATTGTGGGCTTTCTTGGCTAATGATTCCAAAAAAGCCTGTCCTCCGCCTGAGAAGAAAATCATGCCCATCAAACCACCGACTACGAAGAAAAACAAGATAATACTGGCATTCCAGGAATCAGCCACTGATGATACCAGAGTACTGGCTGTAGTATTGACACCTGCCCATAAATTGCCATTATGCAGTATTGTCGCACCAGCCCAAACAGCAATAAATAAAGATATCAAAGCCTCTCTCAAAATCATACAAAGAGTAATAGCCAAAATAGGAGGAACCAAAGACCAGAACCCGAAGTTACCTGTGCTCTCTTCTTCAACAGCCCAACCTGTTAAGGACAAGAATAATGTAATCATAATCACAAAAAATATTATGATAAAAATTCGATTAAAATTGTTTTTCTTAATCATTGTTCGAAATATTCCTTTCTAATATTTTTTTACTGGATTTGAACTTTTGAACTAAAATGTGCAAAATAATAAAATTATTTACTCACATCAATATTATCAACCCCCTTTTTGATGTGTTCTAAAAAAGACTATTTTGGAAATCAATTAGTTCCTTATCCTTACTATTATGTTACAATTAAAAAAAGCAATCAACAAGCGCTGAGCTCATCGATTGCTCTAAATAAATAACAAACTTTCTTTTTACCTCCCTCTTATATCTCCTCGATGAGATAGCGCACCATCAGAGACCGGAAATTTCCCCTGATGACAGTACTATGATTGTTGACCATAGTCCCAGCCTGAATGTTAGAGCAATGATTTTCAGACTTCGGCGAAGACCCCTTCCCTGATAAATCATTGCAGCTCAGCTCATTATCAATACTCTTGATCGTTCGCGCCTCTACCCCACTTCAGATAAAAAGTGAGGCAATTCAATATTTAATTTTCTTCAAATTAGCATAATAAAATTAGAAAGTCAATTCTTTTACGCATAATTCATATTTTTTCTATTTTTACTTCTTGATTACTTTTGAACACTTATCTTGGCTCCTGATTGCACTTGTTCAAAAATTTTGGCATCTCCAATAATTTTTCCAAAGACATTCACAGAACTTGCTGCCCGAATATTATTACCCCGACTGGCAGGAGTTTTACCAAAGAATATACGGTTATAATTAATTTACTATCTCATATTTTTTATTACCGTAAAATCTCCGGTTTCCGCAGCTTCCAGAATGGGTCCCATATATTCATCAACTAAATCTGCATTCAATGGTATAGGCATATTCTTTAATTTCATATCTAATTGTGGATTTTTGGCAGCTTCTAATGCCCTTTTAACGTGTTTTTCACTAAATTCAGGAATATCCGTTAATTTATAGGGGGCACCGATACTCTTATTAAAATTAACCAGACCTTCAGCAATTGAAATGCCAAGATTTCTTCCTGAAAGTTTATCAATATCCTCAGAAATAAAATTATTTCTTTGCAATACCTGTCCTATTACATGTAACTGTCTTTCAATCGCTGGTGCAAAGAATACAGTATAATAAGGATTCATAATACCACATGCTCTGCCATGGCTGGTAATATCAACAAGAGAGAAACTGGTAAGGTGAGCGCCATTAGTTCCACCAACCATGATAGCGTATCCACCTAAATCAGTTGCTAAACCTAATGCTTCCCTGGCTTCTAAGTTTTCAGGATTTTCGATTGCTTTTTTGGTATTCTGGAAAATTAATTCCAGGGCAGTTGAAGTAATCTCACTGGTTAACTCAAATTTATCTTCTCCTGCTCCGTAAAAGACCTCTAAAGTATGGGCAATACCATCCAAAGCCCCATCAATTGTTAAGGATTTAGGCATACTTGCAGTGACTGAATAGTCAAATACCGGTCTTTGTGGAATAATTGCCTCATCAACAATCAATTTCTTCTGTCCGGCTACCGGATCAGTAATATTACTATATTTAGTTAAATGAGCAGCTGAACTTGATGAAGTTTGAATTGCAACAAATGGCCATAATGTTTTATTTGAATCTTGTAAAGCACTGCTAACTAAGCCTGTTCCCAAATAATCATCAATTTCAGGACTGTGCAAACCAAGAGTCGCCAATACATTGGCTGCTTTAACACAGTCAATATTACTACCACCACCAAAAGCAATAACACAATCAGGCTGATAATGTAGAATATAACTTTCTATGCGATAAACATCTTCTCTAGGAGTATTAGGCCTAGAACCAGGCACAATCCGGTTACCTGCTAATTGGACATTATTTTCTCTTAGATATTCAACAATCTTTTCAATTTCATTTTTTTGGTGAGTTTGATTTGCTACCAACAATGCCTTTTGACCATACTCAGAAGCAAGTTTGCCAATTTTATTTAGAACATCTAAACCATGGGTATAACTATTACCTTTAAATTTATCTATTAATTCATATGCTTTGTCTTTAAGCATTTTAATTCCTCCTTTATCAGAACCAATATTCTTAGCAAAAAATACTATGGCTACATATTAAAATATCACGATTTGGATTAAAAATTGACTAATTGATACTAACATTATTAATAATTTCTTTCAATTTTTCTCTTGCCTCGGCAGTCAAAGGCTTAATCGGATTTAAAGTATTCCCTACATCAATCCCTCTTAATTTTAATCCTTCCTTCATAATAACCGGGAAACTACCAAGCGAAAATGCCATACGTAAAGGTGCCAACTTAAATTGCGCATCCAATGCAGTCTTATATTCCCCTTTTTGATATAACTCATAAATAGAAACTACTAATTCAGGAACAATATTAGCTGTCGCGGCAACACTGCCATGACCACCATAAGCCAAAAATCCATAGATTAATGTATCTCTTCCTGCCAGGACAGCAAAACCTTTTCCTGTACACCGAATAATTTCTGCAGCCTTGCTCATATCTCCACTACTGTCCTTAATCCCGACAATATTATCAATACTGCTCAAACGAATTATTAATTCCAAGCTTAAATCAACGCCTGTTCTTCCTGGGTTATTATAAAGAATAATGGGTAAATCAGTACTAGAGGCAATTTCTTTATAATGTGTATAGAGCTCTTCTTCGTTTGGACTGATAAAATATGGCGTAATAACCGATAAAGCATCAACTCCTATTTTAGTAGCCATCTCAGTTAATCTAACGGATTCTTTGGTAGTAATAGCCCCGGTACCTGCATAGACCGGCACTCTGTTATTAGTTGCTTCCAAGACAGTTTCAATTACTTTTCTTTTTTCATCAAAGTCAATACCATAACCCTCTCCAGTACTACCCAGTGGAAAAACACCATGCACTCCTGCATCAATCAGATAATTGTTCATTTTCTTAAGTGTCTTACAATCAACTTTTTCTTCTTCATCAAATGGTGTAATCATCGGAGGAATTATTCCTCTTACTTTAAAAACCATTCTTTGCTCCTTTTTACTTTTTTAACTATTATCTTATTCTTCCTTCAACGAAACCCCATTCATCTTCTCATAGAACAGGGCCAGTCCGCCATGGTCTACCTCTGTGTGACCTTCTGCCATCAGGGTCTGCATCATCTCCATGACCTGGGCAGTCAGTGGCATGGCATTATGTAAGGCCTGGCTGGTAGATAGGACATTGGTCAGGTCTTTGACATGTAGCTTCATACGAAAGCCGGGATCATAGTTGGCTGAGAACATCCGGGGAGCCTTGTCGGTAAAACACTGGCTGCCGGCCAGTCCTCCCTTTATGGCATCAAAGATGCGCTTGGGGTCTACTCCGGCTTTCTTGCCTAAGAGTAGAGCTTCTGCTACTACGGCGATATTTACTGCTACTATTGACTGGTTGACCAGTTTGGTGGTCCCTCCGGCACCGATGTCACCTACCAGGACCGGATTGCCTAGGATATCCAGGATGGGCTTACAGGTATCGAAAGTGTCTTCTTTTCCACCGACCATGATGGCAAGGGTTCCCGATCGGGCTTTCTCCTGTCCTCCGCTTACCGGGGCATCAAGCATCTCTACTCCCTTTTCTTCCAGCTTCTTGGCTATATCCTGGGAGACCAAGGGGGCAATGGAGCTCATGTCGATGAGTATCTGTCCGGAGGAGAGACCTTCTGCTATACCTCCTTCTGCAAAGACGGCTTTTTGGACATCCGGGGAATTGGGGAGCATGGTTATGATAATATCACAATTGGCGGTTACATGGGCATTGGAGGTTCCCTTCTGGGCTCCAGCTTGGGTAATCTCCTCTAATGGTTTTTCATTCAGGTCATAGGCTATCAGGGGATAGCCTGCCTTGATGAGATTTTTGGCCATGGGAAGGCCCATGATGCCAAGACCGATAAATCCTATTTTTGGTTTAGACATGGTTTGTGTCTCCTTTCTCTGACTAAAATATACTTTAATAATATTCTATCTTAAAACCATCAAAATTAAAAATTTTAACAACTAATTATGATAATTTTGTTAGTTTAATTGAAAGAAGAAAGCAGGATGAGTAATTTTAATTATTTAATTTAATCAACAATAAACAAATATTTCTTTATAGATTCAATTTTAGCTCACCCTGTTTATTAAAATTTAATTGGCGGCTGTAATCTTCACATACAATACTTTTATTATTCTTCAAATCATCCCAAACTATTTTTGAAACATATATTTTTTCTAAATCTAGAGTATTTTTGATAATAATAATTTTTAGTTTCTGTTTTCTAAAATCACCCAAAACCTTTAAACATGTTGTTATGGCATCTTTTTCTGTAGGAAACACCATTGGAATTCTGGACTTCCACAAAAATCCACTGGTAATTGAATTAATATAAGTCGTTTTAAAATCAATTTTATTATATAATTTTTTTGTTATTGCGGTTGCCCATCCTATTCCATGAGCATTGCCGTTACTTTCAGCAGAGAGGTCTAAAACTAGAATCTCTTTTATTCGAGGTATTGACAAAGTATCACTTCCTCCAATGGCAGCATCAGCAATACCTCCAACAATATTTGAATCCATGCCTGTACCACTGATATTCTTCCCAATTTCCCTAATAATCAAAAGATCAATATTATTTACAGGAAGGTAAGGTAAAATTTTTTTAGACTTTATCAATAATTGTTGATCAATATTTTGAAAATTATCAGGGTTAGCTGCAGATATTTCTAAAATTCGATCATAAGAATTTTCTAGTATACCAATCCCTCCAATAATCGGCAGTTCCTCAATTATTTTGTTGGAAAAAAGCATAATATTCCTATGTAAACTTTCAATTCCCAAAGAATGAATTAAACTTGCACCTTTATGATGGCCTAAGCCAATTGCTATCATCTTATGCAGACCACTTTCAATAGAAGCCTTGAAACTGGTATGTACTTTAATTCGATTAACAACCAATATTCCATCTAATGACTTTACCAAATCATTTATATATACCGGCAAACCACTATCTAAGTGTCCTATCACAAAAGAGCTATCACTTGCCCTAACAGGAGCACCTATGTTTTCCTCAGTAATTCCATAATGTCTTAAAATTTCTAATTGTCCCTGTTTTGTAGCACCACCATGGGAACCCATTGAAGCAATAACAATTGGAGATCCACCACATTTTTTTATTTCGTTAGAAATAATAGATATAATTTCATTAATTCTGTCAATTCCTCTACTACCTGCAGTAATGCCAATTTTCATTCCCGGTTTTATTTTTTGACAGATATTTATTTTTTTAATCTCGCCTTGAATCTTTTCCTCAATATTATCTAATTCTTGAGTTTTAAAAGTTTGTCTAATTAATCTCATTTCAATATCAATACTCATATTTACCCCATCAATGACTATAGTACTTTTTTTCTTACCTTCCGGGTTGCCACAAGATCTGCATGTTGTCCTAATACATCTGAAATAATCACCTGTCCAATTTCCACTGGTGCTTCGACAACAAGTTCATGTGTTTTTTGAGCAACTTGTTTTATATATTTTTTGGGGATTGGTTTGTTTGTTTTAACACTAACCAGCTGATAGTCTCCATTTCTGCATTTAACCGAACCGACAAAAGTTCTTAAGGGGTTTTTGATTTCATTCTTAATAAACTCTTCGCCTTTTTTACATTGAGCGCCTTCGATATGTTTTATTTGCTGCTCATTATACTCTGCTGTAATGCGGCAGCTATTTGGGCAGACAATACAAATAAATTCTTTCTTCATTAGTTCAACTCCACCTTTAAATGTTTAATATCAGAGAGTTCAGAAGAAGTTAATTTAATTCTAATCATTTCTGCAGGATTAACTCGGATAAAGGATTTCTCTTTAATAATACGATTATCATTTTTAAAAACTATTTGCTTTTTTTTACCAGGTTTTTTAACTCTAAACGAAAAAACAGTATCATCTAAATATTGAATACGTTGTGGTAACACATATCGTAGCCCTTCGCCTATCTCAATGGCTATGTCGTTTTTGGGTTTTAAAAAGCTAGAAAGATATTTCTCTACTCCGCAGGCAATATGTTCTGCTTCCAGAGAAACATTATCCACGATATCGTGTACCTGCAGAACATTACCACAGGCAAATATGCCTTTTACTGTGCTTTGACCATATTCATCTACCAATGCACCGCCGGTTAAAGAATCCAGTTGTATTCCTGCCATCTTGCTTAGTTCATTTTCTGGAATAAGGCCTACAGATAAAAGCAAAGTATCACAAGGTACCTCTTGACAGGTTGATAAGATAACTTTTCCATTATGGTCTACTTCAGCCATGGTAATAGCTTCTACCCTTTTATTTCCCTTTATATCAACCACTGTATGATTCAGATAAAGAGGGATATCAAAATCAGAAAGACATTGATTAAAATTACGCGGCAACCCACTTCCATAGGGTAGCAATTCTAAAACCATTTTGATTGTAGCCCCTTCTAGCATTAATCGGCGTGCCATAATTAAACCAATATCTCCAGAGCCAAGTATCACCACTTCCTTGCCAATCATATAATTATGTATATTAATAAGATTCTGAGCTACACCTGCAGTATAAATCCCTGTGGGTCTAGTACCTGGAATCCCGATTGCTCCTCTGGTTCTTTCTCTACAACCCATTGCCAGGATAATTGATTTTGCTTTGTATTTTTTTAATCCTGATTTGTTTACTACTGTTAACACTTTTTGACTTGTTATATCAATTACCATGCTATCGAGAAGATATGCTATTTCTTGTTTTTCCACCTGGTCCACATACTTCTGGGCGTATTCGGGTCCAGTATAAGAATGTTGAAACTTAATTAATCCAAAACCATCATGAATACATTGTTTTAAAATTCCACCAAGGGCAGATTCTCTCTCAATAATAAGAATATCTTCGATTCCTTTATCTCGACAAGCAACAGCAGCAGCCAATCCAGCCGCTCCCCCACCAATAATCACAACATCTTTATTAATCATAAAGCTGGCTCTCCATTACTACGATTTCCAGTTAACATATAAGATTCTGATCCTCTTAAAAGAAAATCATCCCATTTATAGTTATATTTCTCTTTTAATAATTCCATAATCCTGGTCTGGCAATATCCGCCCTGACATCGCCCCATCATGGCTCGTGAACGATATTTAATAGAAATGAGACTCCTAGCCCCTAACGGATTGTCTATCGCCTGTAATATTTCTCTTTTGGTTACCTGTTCACATCGGCAGATAACTTCTCCATAATCAGGATCCTGTTCGACAAGCTTTCTTTTTGTCTCCTCATCCTGTTCTTCAAAACGAAGAATCCCTTTTCGATAAGGATTAAAATCGGGATTA
Organism: Candidatus Atribacteria bacterium; assembly: GCA_018402425.1. Lineage (GTDB taxonomy): Bacteria > Atribacterota > Phoenicimicrobiia > Phoenicimicrobiales > Stramentimicrobiaceae > Oleincola > Oleincola secundus. Next base: position 47,066 of record JAGYIZ010000001.1, read on the forward strand.
GTAGATAATTTTTCTTTTTTATCAATCATTGCAACTACTTCTTTAGCAATAGGATAAGCAGCAGTTAATCCAGGTGATTCTATGCCAATTAAATTAATCATATTAGGTACTTCTTCACTTTCTTCTATTACATAATCTCTGTATCCTCCCTGTGATGGAGGCGTCTGTTTAGATCTAATTCCGGCATAATTCCTAATAAAGTACTTAGGAGAAATAGCTGGTAAAAACTTTTGAGCTTCTTTGCACAATTTAGAAAGAACTTCCATTGTTACGGCATAGTTGTTACGTTTATTAGTATCAATATATTCATTACTTGGACCTATTAAAACATTTCCATCAACTGTTGGGGTAAGATGAATTCCTAGACCACCTTCTTCAATGTGAGGAACAGGATAAATCAAATGGTTCATAAGAGATGAGGCATTTTTATCAAGAACATAATACTCACCTCTACAGGGATAAATACGATAGCGATCAATACCTGCCATCCTGGCAATCTTATCACAGTACACTCCAGTACTATTAATAAGATAGTCAGTTATAAATTGCTTATTTTGGGTTTTAAGGACAAACTCACCGCTAGATTTTTTTTCAATATTTTCTACTTCAGTATTAAGGTAAAAGTGAACGCCATTTTTTAGAGCATTTTCTGCCAAGGCAATAGTATAAAGATAGGGAGAGGTAATAGCTGTTTCTGGAGATAAAAGAGCTGCAACACCTCGAACATTAGGCTCTAATTTTCTAATTTCTTGTTCATCAATAATATCCAGGTTTTTTACACCATTGCGTTCACCCTGCTTTTTTAGTTTTTTTAATCCTGCAATTTCACTATTATTTTTGGCAACAACTAATTTACCCGTCTTCTTAAAAAGTACGTCTAATTCCTGAGCTATACTATGAAATAATTGATTACCCTCTTCACAGTACTTGGCCATCAGGGTTCCGGGTTGATTATTAAAGCCCGCATGAATTACCCCGCTATTACGACAACTAGATCCCCATCCTACATCGCTTTCTTTTTCCAATACAGCAATTCTTACTTTAAATCGGGATAATTCACGGGCAATGGAACAACCTACAACACCTGCACCAACAATAATTGCATCGAACTGATTTTCTGTGTTTTTATTCATTACTGTTTCCTTGCTATATCAAAATTACTTTATCTGTACTGCTTTATTAATAAAATTTAAAGAATGCTTTAATTATTTATATATTTATAATTTTCAGAATCGTTATTAATTAATTTAACCTATTGTTCCTGATCTATTTCATTTATGGTTGATTCTTTGCTCTCTCTAAATGTCTAATCAAATTACTTAACACTAATTTTTCATTTTTCTTTGAATTGCATGAATAATTGCTATGTGTTCTTCAATTGATTGAGAAAAGAATGATTGTCAATAAGAAAAAACCGCGCAGCCAATGAACTTTTTCCTGTATAGAGGCTAATAACTTAATTAACATTTGGTTGTTACAATGTTGGACCAATAAATCATGAAATTCTTTGTCTAAAGATAAATATTCTAAACGAACAGATTTTTCAGATGATTCTAATTTAAATCGTTCAAATTTTGTGGCTATCTGGTTTGGTGTCTGATGACTGCCTCAAAGATTTCTGAATAGCAAGGGATTCAAGTGTTCCCTGATTTCAAAAATATCTTCTTCTTTTCCGAAAAGAGAAATTACTTTAGCGCCTTTTCTGGGTAAAATTTTAATAAAACCATCTCTTTCCAGCTGGGTCAGAAATCACTTCTCTAATTGGGGCACGACTAATTTCCATAGCATCTGCTAATTCCTCATTCTCTTAACCAGCTTCACTGGCTTTATATTGCCTTGAATAATTTGTTTTTATATTTTCATAAGCAATTTCTTTAATTGAAGATGGGCATTCTAAGTCTTAAAAATGTTCTTTCATTTTTATCTGTCCTTATTCGTAATTATGAAATAAGTTAAATTTATTCTATATCGTATACTGTAGATTGTCAACAATCTACAAGAACATTTTCAATATAATGTTAAAAATTAAGTTTTTAAATGATCTGAAAACTAAAAAGATATGATGCTTAAGTTTATAATTTTTCAAAAATCTAACATATGCAGATTAGAACCTTTTGAGGGATTATGTAATTATAAAACTAATTTTTCATAATATTTCTTACATTCCAGGTAGCCTTTTTACCTCATCGGGTTTAGTAATTCCTGGAAATTACCTGATTGGACAATCTTACCGGTTTGAATAACATATCCTCATTAGCGATCTCCAGTGCTTCCTGCGCTCTGCTCCACCAGTAATACTGTAGTCCCTCGTTGGTTAATTCTAACAATCGTCTCCATAACAGTTTCAACCAATGAAGGCATTAAGCTAATGATAGTTCATCCAACATCAAGCTCAGGATTAGACATTAAACCTCTGGCAATGGCCAGCATTTGCTGTTCTCCTCCACTCAGGGTTTCCGCTATTTGCTTTTTCTTTCTTCTAGAATAGGGAAGAGTTCCAGAATTTTGCTCTTTTTCTTCTCTCAACCTCATCACGATCATTTTCAATATAAGCTCTAACTCTAAATTCTCCACACTGTTAATTTAGCAAATAATCTCGGCCTTCCAGTATATAGCTGATTCCTTTCCGGATAGTCATATTGGCTGGCAAATGAGAAATATCCTTGTCTTTAAATTTAATCGTTCCTGATTTTGGATGAATCAGGTAGCAATCGTTTTCATGATGGTGCTCTTACCAGCACCGTTTGCTCCTACAATGAAACAGCTCTTTTCTTTTTTACTTCAAATGAGATACCAAAAATAACAAGGACATTATCATAAGCACAATGAATATTATCAACTCTCAGTATAGTTTTAGACATGTTTTTCTCCCTCTTGCTAACGTACTGAAACTTCTTGCTGTATTTTTTACCCAAATAGCTTCAATTACGCGTTCATTTTGAATAACGGCCTTAGGAATTGATCTTCAGCTATTTTTATTCCTCCTGAACTACAACAACCTTATCAGCAATTGGCATAATTGCTTCCATAATATGTTCAACAACTAAAAAGTAATACCTTTACTCCTTAAATTCTTAATTAAATTAACTTGATTCATTGACTTCGGTAGAAGTGAGGCCAGCCATACATTCATCCAGCATTAACAATTTTGGACCGTTGCCAATGCTCGAGCCAACTCAACCCGCTTTTTCAGCCCAGCCGCAGATCACCAGCTCGTACATCTTTCATTTTTGATAAATAACAAAGATCTATACATTGTTCAGCAATTTCACTGGCCTGCTAAAACCATTTTCTCTTAGATAAGCTCAATCAATACATTATCAAACACAGACATCTCTTTGGGAATTGAACAATCTGAAAATGTACGAACCGCACCGAGCGAGCTACTTTGAGGGGATAACATAGTTATGTCAGAACCATCAAAAACAATCTTACCATTACTGAGTTTCGCCATCATGCGGTTATACAATTAAAAATTATTGGTCTTACCTGCGCCATTAAGACCAATCAACCCCTGTAATACCTTCTTCTACATCAAGGAAACTTTATTGTTTGCTACAGGAACAAATTTTTAGTTATTTCGTGAACTTCTAATAATGACAATTTGATTTTACCCCCACAATTATTAATATCAGATTCGGATGAAAATTATTTTCTGGTTTTTATAATTGATATATTCATTAACTAATCCCATATTCCACTTAGGCTGCCTCACCATAATTAGAATAATAAGTAAGCCAAACAACATTAAATCAATGCCACTTCCCAGACCACCCCACAGAACACGCGTATATTCCACCTCTGGGGTATTAAAATCATTACACCCAATGGACCATAAAAATACAGAAAGCACCTCAATATTGTTACCAATACAAAAACCATCGATACCTGTAGTGACATGACATTGAAGGGGTCTACCCGTAAGTTATACTGGACAAAAAAGCACCACAAAAAGCTGCCAGAAATGCAGAAAGTGCCATAGCAGAAAGTTTCACTAATGTACTATTGATGCCAGTTGCCTCAGCGGTTTCACCGGTGCTTCCCCTTACCGCCTTGGTAATAACCATCGGTTTTTTTCAATATAACGAACGGTACTAAAAATGACAACAAATAATATTAAGCACCATAATAATAAGGTATTTTGGTTCTATACCACGCCAAAATTTTCAATGATATCAACCAAAGATAATCAAGCCCAATACACACCCACGTTACCCAATACCAAACCATAAATAGACGATTAAATATTTCAACAATAGCGAAGGTAGCAATAGCAAAGTAATGGCCTTTTAATTTAAAGCGAGGATGGCTGATTAGTACAGCAACTACCGCATAGCAATAGGGCTCCAATAATTCCCGGCCATGGTGTTAATTAAATTGACAACTGCCATTCCGGCACCATAGCGCCAATCCCAAAAAACTGAGTGCCCGAAAGAGACCTGCCCACCATATCCTCAATAATATTCCATGCTTGGTATGCTGGCATACAATAAATCAGAATAAGAACATGTTGGGTAAGAACTGTTTTGCAGAAACTAGGGGAATAAACGGCAGTATGATTAAAAATATAATCAATATATACCAAGATAAATCCTGTTTTATTCTTATTTTTCTCACTAATCACCATCAAAAATCCTTTTGGTTTAAACATGATTACTACTAGATATGGCCGAACAACAACATATTTAAATACAGGTGCGATATAAAAACCGCCAAAGGCTTCCACCAAACCAATAGTCAATGCCGCTAGCAATGCACCCGACATACTACCAAATCCACCCATAGCAACACATACGAAGGCAGTCAAACCGAACAATCCACCCACTTCCGGATGAACTGCCAAAATGTAAGATGGCAATAAACCGCCTGCTATGCCTACATGTTCCACCTATACCAAAAACCAGAGCAAAAATTCTTTCAGTTTTAATTCCCATCAGCTCAGCTGCCTCTTTATCCATGGCAGTTGCCTGGATTGCCCAACCAAGTCTTGTACGTTTGATAATATAATAGATGATAAAAACAACCACCAGGGCAAACATACTTGTTATCAGTTGGGGCATCGGTAAAACAACATCACCCAGGATTATGCTTTTGCCTTCTAAAATAGTATCATTCAAAAGACGAAAATTGGGAGAGAATCTATTCAGTGCAAAGTTCTTTAAAACCATTGACAAGCCAAAAGTTGCCAGCAAAGCAGAGAGAGGAGGTCCACTAAGACAATGATGAATAATTAACTTATAGGTCAAATAACCAAGAATAAAGCAGAATACTCCTGATGCAACCCAGGAAATTATCGGATCAACATTTACAAGAAAACCTAGCCAATAACTAACATACATGCCGGCCATCAAAAACTCACCATGGGCAAAATTCAAGACATCCATCACACCCCAGATTAAGCTCAATCCCGAGGCTACCAGGGCATAAACCATACCAGTCAATAACCCATCAATAGCTACCTGAAAAAATATAGACATTTAGATATCTCCTTTTATTTAGCAGTACAATCCACGGTGGTAAGAATAAACATCTATTAATTTATTCTTACCACCGCAATTTTTGGTCTATTTTTGTATGTTTATCTTATCACTATTGCCTGGTTTAATTAACGTTCATCCCAGGGAATCATAGGGAATACAATATCATGTGTTGCTAAATCAGCTGGGAATACGCGTTTGTATTCTCCTCCCTGTAACTGAGTCATCATGCTCATTGCTTTTGAATTCTGACCGCCTTCTACAAAAGCTACTTTTCCACCCATTGATAAAGGAGATTCCCATTCGTGTGCATATAAAGTCTCGCTGACTTTATCATAATCCAGAGTGCCAGCTTCTTCAATAGCCTGGGCTAAAATAAAGGTTGCTACAGCTTCTTGAATAGAATCACTATCAAAAGGTACACTTGGGTCAATTAATGTCTTGTAAATATCTTCAACAGCAGCAACTGCAGGCATCAACTCGGCAAATTCAGGTGAATAACCAGTACCACCCATAAAGTAATTGGCATCATCACCAAGCTGTTCAGTAATAACCGGGTCCTGATAACCGGTACAATAATTCATACAGATTTTTGGCAGCCAATTCATCTGTTTCATCGTTTTAACCCATAGAGTGTAATCTCCACCTAAACATGCACCAAAAACGGCATCAGGATTCTTGGCCTTTAAAGTTTGCACTTCACTATTCATGTTTGTCGCACCAGGGCTAAATGGAACATCAGCAATCACCTCAAACCCAGCCTCTTCTGCAGCTAATTTACCTTCATCAGCAGCATGCTTACCAAATTCAGTATTCTCATATATAATCCCGATGGTATGTAAATCAGCATCTTGAGTTTCATTCATCCATTCCATGACATCACAAAATTCAATAGACTCTGTCTTATCAGTTGGAGCCATGCGGAAGAAATATTTCAGTCCACGTTCAGTCAAAGCAGCTGAACTGGAACAACCACACATGAAAATTTTCCCCTGTCTCTCCGCTACAAAACTTGCCGGGTTCGTACAAGCACTATTATAACTTCCTACAATGGCATATACATTTTCTTGATTGAATAATCTTTCTGCTTCAGTTTTAGCAATATCAGGTTTGGCTTGATGATCGGCATGTACTAAAACAATTTTATATCCATCAAGAATGCCTTCCTGTTCTGCTAAAGGCACATCGCATTCGGGATGTGAATTATTAATGACTTCAACAGCAGTTTCAACAGCAGTCTTGCAACGACTCCCTGCCAAAGCACATGAACCGGTTAATGGGAAAAGAGTACCAATCTTAATTATTTTTTCTTGTGCAAAAGCAACACTACTTATCAAACTAAACATCAAAATAATTGTCAGGAAAACAAGCAAGCTTTTTTTTGTAAAATTATTCATTTTATTCCTCCTTGAATCTTTTTAAATAGCTATTTAAACAATTAAGAATATTACTAATGTTCTATAGTTTTTTTATCACTCCTCCTCTCTAATTCTGATTTAATATTAAGAAGAGCTGTACATGTAATGGAATGTTATCACTATCAAATCTTTAATTAGCTCTGTTAAAATTCATAATTTTTGCAAAAAAAAATAAGAAGCAATTAACTTAAAACAGAAAAATTCACTAACAGAAGATAATTATAATCAAAAAATTGAGAAAATGTAGCTCTTTTCGTTGAGGTTAAGGTGAAAAATGAATTTTTTTGTTAAAAATCATGTTAAATAATCCAATCAAATTTATATTTAATTATCCAATTACCTTATATGTAAATATTATACCTAAAATAATTTTCTTTTTCAAAATTAATTTATGAATATTTTAGCTAAAATTATTTTTTCACTTTGACTGATTAAGTTAATAACCAAAAACCACGCTCTATTGCTGCCATATTCAATTTTTTAATCTTCGCATTAGAATATTTATTCTTCACTGCATTGACTAAAGACGATTTTTTTATAAATTTTGTTTTTCCAACTATAAAAGCCAGAGCAATAATATTGATAGTCTGCAAAGAACCAATCTCAAAAGCTATATCAGAAAGAGGGAAAGAAAATATCCTCCCCATATTTTCATCAATTTGGTCTACTTCATTCTTGTTAACAACTAAAATAGTATCTTTAAAGATTTTATTTTTAATTTTTGGATATGCCTTATTATGCAGGACCAATATTACATCAGGATGCTGGCATTCATAAAAATCAATAAATTCCTTTCCAATCAACACATCCGATTTAGCAAAAGTTCCCCTTGCTTCAGTGCCATAGGTGCATGTCATTGTGGCGAATTTGTTTTCATAACAACTGGCTGCTTCCCCAAGAATGATACCGCTGGAGACATTTCCCTGTCCACCAACACCACTAATAATAATTTCAAAATAGTCTTTTTCGTAATATGGCATATGGAACTCCTTCTCAACTTATATATGACAATCTACGTAATATAAGAGAAATTAGCTATATAAGTTCACTTATTTATCTTTTTTCGATAACGCTGTATGTATCCTTCAATATTTTGATCATTATATTCGCCAACTATAATTTTATTTTCCAACTCTTTTGGAGACAATTGTTCTGCTTTTTTAATATTTATCGTTCTTTGTTTTATATCTTTAATCATCCCCACAGCATTATTCATTTTATTATACTTTCCGTAATGTGTCGGGCAAATACTTATGATTTCTATAAAACGAAAGCCATACTTCTTTTTAATAGCTTTACTAATAAACTTCTGGATCATTCGGGGGTTAGCAATGGTAGTTTTGGCAACATATCCGGCGCCGGCGCTTTTTACCAAAGAAGATACATCAAAACCATCTTCTACGTGTCCAGTTCTGGAAGTCGAGGTAATTGAACTATACGGAGTTGTCCCGGAATACTGACCACCAGTCATTCCATAATTCAGATTATTGGACATAACCACAATGATATCAATGTTACGTCTAGCTGCATGAATTAGATGATTACCTCCAATAGTAGCGCCATCACCATCCCCTACCAGGGCAAATACATTCAATAATGGATTCGCTAATTTAACCCCTGTAGCTACTGGTATTGCTCGGCCATGTGTTCCATGAAAGGCATGAGTTGTCAAATAATCATCAGCCTTCCCCCAGCAACCAATTCCGGTCACAGCAACAATATCCTTTTTCTTTAAATTATTTTCTTCCATAGCTCTGGTCATTGCAGCAAAAATGATTCCATTCCCACATCCGGGACACCAAAAAAAAGGTAATAATTCTTTCTTTATATATTTTTTACCATTATATTTCATTTTGCAATTTCCTTATAGAGAACATTTAGGATATCTTCCGGTTGAATACTAATTCCTCCTAATTTATTGATACCGATAACTGGTATATCCTTAGAATATTTGATTATCTCTGATTTTAATTGACCTAGTGATAATTCCGGAATCAAAACAAGCCTTACTTTAGAGATAAATGATTTAATTATATCTATTGGAAATGGCCATAATGTCTGTAACTGTAAAACACCGACTTTAATACCTTCTTCTCTAGCCTTTTTCATAGCAGCCATAGCAGGTCGAACGCTACATCCGTAGGAAATCATTAAAATATCAGCATCACTGGTATTAAATTTCTTAAATAGCGAAATTTCCTCTTTATATCTCTCAATCTTATTAATTAAGCGATAAACCAACTGTTCATGGTTGTTAGCATCAGCAGAGGGGTAACCATCAATTCCATGTCCCGAACCATTTGCCCTGGCAATAAAAGAACTACCGAAGGGGGCAAAAGGAGGAACCAAATCTTCATCAGTTTTATATGGTTGAAATTTCTCCGGCTGACCAGTCGCCTTTTTTCGATTGACAATTTCAATTTTATCTCTTTTCGGTATTTCAACCGTTTCATACATCTTGCCTATAATCCCATCCAAAACAAGAAAAACCGGGCAGCGAAAACGCTCGGAAAAATTAAAAGCCTGGATGGTTAAATCAAAGCATTCCTGTACAGAAGCTGGAGAAAGTGCAATAATCATATGATCTCCATGAGTGCCATGCCTGATTTGAAGAAAATCTCCCTGGGCAGGCTTTGTAGCTAAACCGGTACTGGGGCCTGCTCGCTGCACAGTTATAATAACACAAGGGGCTTCCACCATACACGCCAAACCAATATTTTCGCCCATTAAAGATATTCCCGGTCCACTGGTTGCTGTATAGGCTTTAACACCGGTCATACTGGCTCCGATTACTGCTGCAATACTACCAATCTCATCTTCCATCTGGATATATGTACCCCCCACATCAGGTAGAGAAACAGAGGCATGTTCTGCAATTTCAGAAGAAGGAGTGATAGGATAACCGGCAAAAAATCTTGCACCTGACATAATTGCCGCTTCTCCAACAGCAATATTACCCTGTAAAAAATAGCGACCTTCTTTACTGGCAAACATCATTTATTGGGTTTCCCTTCTTTAATTTCATTACTAATATCAATTGCCATATCCGGACACATCATTATACACATATCACAATAAATACAATCATCAGGATTAACAACCTGCGGCCCTTCCAATTCATTAAATTTAAAAACCTGTTTAGGGCATACAAAGGCACAAATACCACATTTCTTACATAAAATCCGATCAATATTTATCTTTGCCATTTATATTTTCCTCATACTGTTAAAACATAATTCCTTAAAAATAAGGTTTAAGATAATTTTTTATTTTCAGCTATTGCCTTGGCCAATAAAATGGAATAAAATCTTCTTTCAGCAGAGTCAGAACGGGAGTTAATCATTATCGGAACTTCCGCACCAAAAACAATTGCTCCGGATTTTGCTTTTCCATGAATTTTCAAACTTTTCCCCAAAATGTTTCCCGCTTCCAGGTCAGGAACCAGCAGCATATCAGGATCTCCTGCTACTATAGGTTTATGAATACCTTTGTCTGTAGCAAACTCTGAATTAATGGCCACATCATAAGATAATGGACCATCTATAATAAAATGCTCAATCTGCTTGCGTTCAGCCATTTTTGCCAGACAAGCAGCATCAATAGTTGTCTGCATACCCGGATTAACAACTTCTACAGCTGCTAAAACAGCTACTTTTGGTTTAATAATTCCTAAAGCATACCACAAGGGATATGAATTATTGATAATATCAATCTTTTCTTTCAATCCTGGATTCGGAATAATGGCAATATCAGTAATTCCGATTAATTTATGATAAGAAACCATTTCAAAAAGAGTAAGATTAGAAAGAAGTGGGGAAACTTTGAGACCATATTCTTTATCCAGAATAGCCTTTAAAAAAATATTTGATTTTATTTTTCCTTTTGCCAGAATATGAGCATCTCCATCTTTTATTAACTTAATTGCTATTTGGGCTGCATCAAAAGGGGTCGGCGCATTTTTTATTTGATAATTTTTTATGCCTTCACCCGAATCCAATAGGATTTTTTCAATTTTTTGGGCATCTCCTACCAATATCGGATCATAAATAATACCTTTTTTTAATGCTAACTTTATGCCTGTTAATACCTTTTCATCTTCAGCTGAGACAACTACAATTCTTGAAGGTTTTAATCTTTGAACAACTTTTTCTAACTGACAAAAACTTTTTATGGTCATTATTTATTCTTTCTCCTCAGGTTGCCTATATTTAATCGGCCAATTCAAATAATCTTCCCTGCCGGTCAATACTCTTGCTACTGTTTCTGCCAATGCCTCATTTTCATTGCTACCTGGATATAGATAAATATTAGCTAATTTTTTAATCTTTTTCTTTAATCCACTAATTAAAAAATTGTCATGGGCTAAACCTCCGGTAATGATAATTCCATCCATTTCAAAATTAAGAACCGAAGCCATTGCCGCGATTTCTTTCCCTATCTGGTAAATCAGAGCATAATATATTTTTTGTACTTCCTGGTCACCTTGTTTTGCCCTTTTCTCTAACTCTACCATATTCTTGCTTCCCAGATAGGCATAAACCCCTCCTTCACCGTATAATTTCAGTAATAAGGATTCTCTTGTGTATTTCCCCGAAAAACAGGCTTCTAATAAGGGGATGGGAGGAACACCCCCTGCTCTTTCCGGGGTAAAAGAGGCTGATTCCATTCGATTATCGTTATCAATAATTCTCCCCTTATTTATAGCTGCAATGGAAAAACCTCCTCCCAGATGTGCAATGACACATCGTATTTTATTAAAATCCTTACCAATTTTTTCGGCAAATTTATGTCCGGTAGCCCTTATGTTCAAAGCATGAACAAAACTAAATCTGGGAAAATCAGGAGATCCGGATATTCGGGCAACTGGTGATAACTCATCCACACTGACTGGATCGACAATATAGGCAGAAACACCATAATACTGGGCAATTCGATAGGCTAGTGGTGCACCTAAATTGGATGCATGCTGATAAACCGGCGTATACAAAGAAAACTCTACCAGTTGCTCATTAATTTTAATGGCTCCACTGGGAACCGGTGTTAACATACCTCCGCGACCGGCACAGGCAATTATTTTAGTATTTTTTGGTAAATATCTTTCAATAAAATACCTAATGTGTTTTTCTCGATAATCAATTTGATCACTGATATTAGGGAATTGATTAATCTCTTTATCGGGATGCTTAATGATTTCTTCAATTATTCTTTCTATCTTTTTATCATGCAGGTAAAATAAAGCACATTTGGTGCTTGTAGAACCAGGATTAACCGTAAAAATTACCCCATCGTTCTTACTCATCTTTCTCCTTTTGTTTTAACGCAAACGATAAATTTTAATTCCCAAATGCTTTTTATTCTCAATCGCCTGGGCTTTAATTTTATTGATATACTTAGCAGGTTTATAATAAATGTATATAGTAAACCCAATAAAAAGAATAATTAATATCCCCCAGATAATTAAATCCAACTTTAGAAATGCCGGAATATTGTTAATCATTCTTATTACCTTCTTTCTCTTCTAAATCTCTTCTAAAATTGATAAAGGGGGGCAACTCATTCGAAGTCTGAGTAGTCCACCTAGAATATAAACTTATTATTACAAAGGTAATTAAACTTAACAGGGCACACCAGACAGATATATGTAATTTGAAATAGGCCTGAAAATTGATTGGAAGACTAAATTGATACATAATTCCACCGACTAAGGCTACCCAAAGACTGTAGAAAGCAGCATCAGGGTGAGCTCTCCGCCACCATAAACCAAAAGCTACACAAATCATTAAAGCTCCTCTTATGGAATATACAAAAAAAGCCTGCTGAAGGATTTTAGGTAAGGTCATTGCCCCAAAAGCTGAACTAATGCCAATGATTAAAATCCAAATTCGGGTCCAGCGTGATAAATAACGATCATCGGTATTCGGATGAAGCCACCTTTGCCAGATATCTTTAGACATAATTGATGCACAGCCGAAGAGTATGCCGGCAACAGTAGAAATCAATGCAGCAAAAATACCGGCAATGCCAATTCCACCAATGATTGGATGGATATTCATTAAGGTTGCCCCTAAAGCCAACTTAGGATTAGTCGTTAAACCTGCTGCGCGGGCATATAAACCCATAGAGCCAGTCCAGATGCTTAAAGGTAAAATCAAGATAGCTGCCAGCACCGGAGCTAAGCGGGCTACCTTCCAGTTTTTAGCACCAAAAGAATAGTTAATAGTAGCTTGGGCAGCAGGAATTCCTAAAACGCCCCCTAAAAAATAACCCAGGACTGCCATGCCTCCAAGACTAAAGGGACTAAACAGACTAACAGCATCCAGACCTGCTCCGTTAAGAGCATTTGCCAAACCGGCATAACCAGCAACACCTGCTGAAGTAGATAGAAGAGGAATTTCTTTTTGCATCACCCACCAGAAAGCAAGAGGAATTCCGGTTCCAATGGTAAACATAAATGCTACACTGGTAAAGGCTACCGACCACATACCTGCAGCTAGCAGATAAACAGTCATGGCCAGACCACAGATTAATACACTTATTTGTAAATTCAGACCGGTGACACTCGCTACCAGGGAACCAAGGGCAGTCATCTGAATAATGGTAAAGAACCAGTATCCTACTACATTAAGAACAGAAGCAGCTTTCCAGGTCTTAATGTCATACAGATAGTAAAGGTATTCCGGTACAGTCACGACATTGTATTTGCGATAGTAATGGGCAAAGGCAAAGCCAAAGAGCATAAGACCACAAGCTGATGCAATATGATACCATATTACGCCCATCCCCTGATTAAAGGCTACCTCGGCTGTTCCGATTGTTCCCAGACCACCCATGTATTCAGACGCAACAGAGACTGCCACAAACATGACCCCAAGATTTCGACCGGCTACCAGAAGATCCTCAGAGGCCTTGACTTTACGTACAGCTAAAATCCCCAAAAAAATAATAAAGAAAAAATAGATGATTAGAATAATTAACTGAATCGACATAACCGACTATGTCCTTTCTTATTAAATAGCCATAAAGGTGAGAATGATTCCTAAGATAAAGATTATTAGATAGAACAACAAAAAGGGCTTATCGGTTTGGTCGAATAGAATTATTTGTTCCGTTTCATCAGAAATAGATTTTTCATCTTCTAAAAAGTCTTTTCCGAGAGAATTTGAAATAACCTTATCCTCCTATCACCAAATATATTAATTATGTAAATTATATTTTGGCCACTTTTTCTGTCTAAAAGGAAATAAAAACATTTCATTGTTCTTATTTCCTTGATAGTATTTAATAATATATTATCAGTAATTATTAATATTTCAAAATAATTTCTAACTTATCAGGAATAAAGTTCAAGGAGAAACTACTGCTTTGCCATGTTCTTCTCTTGTCTTGTGTAATCTTTCTATTTGATTTTCCAATTCTTTATTAAATTCAGTATCTGTCATAGTGATGTTTGAGAAAACATTCTGCATTCTACTCATCTTTTCCAGATATTTGTCAATTCTCAGAGAAAATTGCTTAATATAATCTTCTTTAGCATATTCTCTGTTCAATTCCTGGAGAAAAAGACTTTTTAAATCTTCATAAAGAGGAATTCTTCCTACCGGTGTTTCGATGGCCTCAAATTCACCATGAACCCTGCCTTCAGCCCAAACCATCCATACTACTTTGTCAATTTTTGCATTCAGGAAGTGACCTGCTCATCCTTTAAAAAATAATTAGTCGCAAATATCTTTGGCACTCTTGTGAGATTTTCTTTAAAGGATAAATGATTCTTTATATAATCTGCAAAAGGAATTGAAATAAAATCAAGATTGGCCATGGGATTGTGTTTTCTAACCCCCTGCTTGCCAAGAGTTGCAGCAGTTGTTTCTGATTCAATTGTGGCTCCTATAAATACACCGTGATCCCAATTTAGCGATTCCACTATTGGCATCGAGGTATCTGAATCTCTACCTCCATAAACAAAACCATCAACAGGTACTCCTTCTGGATTTTCTGCCTCTGGATCTATATTTTTTAATTCACCCAATCGGATGGTATATCTTGCATTCTTATGTGAAGGGTCAATTTCATTGTCGTGCTCGTCTTTCTTCCCCGAATACCATTTCCCGCTATAATTAATACCTTCCTCAGGAAGATCTTTTCCCATTCCCATCCAGTAAGGGATACTATCCTTTATGAGAACATTGGAAAAAATAATTTCACGTTTTGTTGTTAATGCCTGATAAATTACCGGGTCATCTTCCGGGTTAACATCTGCGATAATACCGAAAATCCCTTTTTCCACATTTGCTGCCCTGACCTCACCGTTAATTTTCTTCATATAAGCGATATCATCACCGACAATGGATTGTCCCGGTAACATGGCGGTGCTGGTTTTACCACAGGCGCTGGGGAATGCACCGGTAAAATAGGTAGTTCTTCCATTTTTACCATGAACTCCCATAATAAACATATGTTCTGCCAGCCATCCCTCTCCAGAAGCTTTATTAATAGCCAAACGGAAGGCTAGTTTTTTTAATCCTATGGAATTACCGGCATATTGGTTGTTTACTGAATAAACACTATTTCCCTCTAAATCTATATATATTCGTCTCTTATCGATATCTATGCTAACATTGTTTTCCAATCTTCCGGCAGAATGTAAAAAGAAGAAAAATTGATTAGAACCATTTAAGTCCTTAAATCCCTCGTAATTGTTTCTATAAAGCAAGTCTTCACTATGTGCTACATAAGCAGAATCAGTAATCTGTAAGGCAGGAATAGAAAATGAAGAATGCGTTGGGCCTAGAGAAAAGAAACGTACCAGCATCTCTTTTCCCTTCATGCTCCCCTTAAAATAAGATTTGACTTCTTCTAATCCCTTATCCTTGTCAATAGAGTTAAGGTCAATACCCCAATCTATCTTCTCAGATACAAGATAACGAGTATTCTCTTTGTCTCTACCCTGGTCATGATAACCATCAAAATGAACAGTGTGACCTTCCAATCTTAACTTTTCTTCCTCTTTGCTCTTTAAAGCCAGCTCTCTTACATATTGAATATCTTCCGGAGCATCGGTAACCACTGTTATCTTTTCCGGTTGGCATAGTATAATTGCCTCTTCCACTCTTTGAATAACATAAGGGTTATTTAAAGCTTCGAGTTTCTTTTGGTTTATTTCATCCATCATATCCTTGGCCTTCCTTCCTCTTTTGAAATAAATAAATCAGGACATTTTATAAGTTCACTGATTTATAACTATTATCTATAATAATAAAGAATTAGCTAAATAGTCAAGAAAAAGCAAGAAATACCTTATTATTTAGAAATAAATTTTCTAAATTACTCATTAGGCATCACTTTATTCAGAATAATACCCACCAATGCGCCTAAGGCCATTCCTTCAATTTCAATTTGCCCGTTTCCCAATGGAATTGGTATTGAGACTCCACCTAAAGATAAAATCAGGATAGTTGCTGCAATTATCAAATTGCGTGATTTTTCAAGATTAACTTTGTTTTCTACTACTGTTCGCACTCCTACAGCTGCAATCATTCCAAATAAAATAATGGAAATGCCTCCAATTAATGCTCCGGGAATCGTAGCAATAATCGCTCCTAATTTTGGCACTAATCCAATAATGATGGCAAATACTGCCGCAATGCGCATTACAATCGGGTTATAGACTTTGGTTAAGGCTAGAACACCTGTGTTTTCTGAATAAGTGGTATTGGCTGGTCCGCCAAAAAAGGCCGATACTGAAGTTGCCAGGCCATCACCCAACAATGTTCTGTGTAAACCAGGGTTTTTAACGAAATCTTTTTCGGCTGTTGCTCCAATTGCCAGCACATCTCCAATATGTTCAATTACAGTTACCAGTGCCACCGGTGCCACAATCATGATGGCATTCCAATTAAACTTCGCAATAGTAAACTGCGGAAATCCTAACCATTTTGCCTCAGCAACCGATGTAAAATCAACCAAACCAAATATTATGGCAACAATATAACCAATCACTATTCCCAGCAGAACAGGAATAACTTTTAAGAAACCCCGAGTATAAGAACTTACCAAAACAACTATCACAAATCCTACCAGGGCTATCCACCAGTTTTCACTGGCCATACCTATGGCAGTGGGTGCCAATTTCAGGCCAATAACCATAATAACCGGTCCGGTTACCACGGGTGGGAAGAAAGCAATAACTTTTTCAGGTCCAAAATGACTCACCAAAAAAGAAAAAAGTAAATAAATAAGACCAGCAGCAACAATTCCTCCCAGGGCATAAGGGATACCAAATTTATCTGCTACTAACAGAATGGGGGCAATAAACGCAAAAGAAGAACCTAAAAATGCAGGAACTTTATTTTTTGTTACAAAATGAAATAACAGGGTACCGACACCGGCCATAAATAATGCAACTGAAATATCAAGCCCGGTAATAATCGGCACAAGCACAGTGGCACCAAACATGGTAAATCCATGTTGTAATCCCAGGATAATTGTCTGGGGTAACCCCTGTTTAGTGTAATCGACAACCTCTTGTGGGTGTTGTGAATCCATATTTTTCTCCTTTAATTTTATTTTTTAGCAATGTATTTTAAGCTGTGAACTGTTTTATTTAAATTAAAACCCCCTTTCAGCATAGGCCGATAAGGGGGTAATCCATCTTCCTTATCAGCCTCACCGGACTAATTTTAAAGGAATTATAAAAAAACCTCTAATCCAGAGACGCTGGAAAAGAGGTTACAAAATATCATATTTATCATACTTGCATCTCCTTATTAGTTTCTCTGAACTAATTTAAAGGATATTTTTTTCTTTTATAGCATATAATAAAATTAAAATTTTATCAATATATTTTGAAAATTATTTTACAAGGTTACCCCATGAAAATCTCCGGGATAATATCCCAATAATTTTTCGGCAATTTTGGCAAAAAAATCAGCATTACCGCTAATAAAAAAAGAATTATTTTTATTTTTATGGGTATTAATTAACTGTTGCTCTTCAAGTAATTTTTTTGCCTGTTTTACAGTAGCTTTGGCTGGATCAACCAAACACATTTCCAGGTCAGTTACTTCTTGAATGTATTTTTTTAAAAAAGGATAATGTGTGCACCCCAAAACTAGTGTATCAACATCATTATTTATGATTGGTTCCAAACATTCCTTTAATAAATTTCTTATTGCATCTTCATTTCTTAAAGCCTTTTCTTCCATCTCTCGAATAATTTGATTACTGCAAGAATTACTAAAAGTAGCAATAGAGGGGTTGATTTTCTTAATCAATTTTTCATAACCCTGATTGCGTATTGTTACTTCTGTTCCGATAATACCAATCCTTCTATTTTGTGTCTTGCTAGTTGCCTCATTTGCACCTGGTTGAATAACTCCTATAATAGGCACAGGATATTTTTTCTTTGCTTCACCTAATGCTACTGCCGTAGCCGTATTACAGGCAATAATTATCATCTTGACATCTTTTTGAACTAAAAAATCAATGATGGAAAATACGTAATCCGTAATTTGTTCATTTGTTTTTTCACCATAAGGCGCATGGGCGGTATCACCAAAATACACTACCTGTTCTTGAGGCATCTGTTTATCTATCTCCCTAAATACACTTAAGCCACCCAATCCAGAATCTAACAAACCTATTGGCCTACTTATTTTGTTGTTTTTTATCAAAGCAATTACCTCAATTAACTAATTTTTTGAAAAGATTAATCAGTATAGCACATTCATTGTCTCAATAAATCTGTATATTTCCAGAGCAGAAAAAGAAAGTACCTCTATTTTCTTTAGTTATAAGCATAATTATCTAGAGAAAGAATTTTATATTTAGAGTAAAATTGTATTAGGAAGATTATATTTGTTTCTCGCCAAAAACCAAATCTTGAAAGTCTATAAAAATAACTGGCGGAGGGACTGGGATTCGAACCCAGACAGCTTACGCCTACACCGGTTTTCAAGACCGGCCCCTTGCCATTCGGACATCCCTCCGCAATAATTATCTATAATTCTTATATATCTTATTTTCTTATTGCACAATGATATTGTAACAGAAATAAATTAATCAGCAACAAAATTTTACCTTAATTGCTAATTTTTTTCAATCCATTCATATAAGGACGTAGCACATCGGGAATTACAATAGAACCATCTTTTTCCTGATAATTTTCCAGAATAGCCACCATAGTTCTTCCCACTGCAACACCTGAGCCATTTAGTGTATGGACAAAATGTACTTTTCCTGATTCCTGCATACGATAACGTATATTGGCACGACGAGCCTGGAAATCGGTACAGTTACTGCAAGAAGAAATCTCACGGTACTTACCCTGAGCTGGCAACCAGACCTCTAAATCATAAGTTTTAGCCGCAGAAAAACCAATATCTCCTGTAGATAAAACAACAACGCGATAAGGAAGCTCTAATCGTTGTAAAATGGTTTCCGCATTTTGAGTTAATGTCTCCAATTCCTGAAAAGAATCTTTTGGTTTACAAAGTTTTACCAATTCTACTTTATTAAATTGATGTTGACGAATTAAACCCCTGACATCCTTTCCATATGATCCAGCTTCCCTTCTGAAACAGGCAGTATAAGCAGCATAATAAAGTGGTAAATCTTTTTCTGATAATATCTCATCCCGATGAAGATTGGTTAAAGGGACCTCAGCTGTAGGTATTAAGTATAGTTCATCGTTGGATTTAAATAAGTCATTTTCAAATTTGGGTAATTGTCCAGTACCAGTCATGGTATTTGCATTAACCAAAAAGGGTGGAAATATTTCCTGATAACCGTGTTCCCTGGTATGGATATCCAGCATAAAATTAGTTAGCGCTCTTTCCAAACGAGCCCCAATATTTTTTAATACCGTAAAACGTGCAGCCGCAATCTTGGCTCCTCTTTCGAAATCAAGTATGTTCAGTTTCTCACCTAAATCCCAATGAGCCTGGGGTTCAAAATCAAAATCTCTGGGTTGCCCCCATTTTCTAATCTCTATATTGCTTTCTTCATCAGGACCTACCGGCACACTATCATCTACCATGTTTGGGATTTCCAGTAATGATTTCTGTATCTTTTCCTCAATAGCTTTAATCTCAGAATCCATTTCTTTAATTTTAGTAGATACTTCTCTCATGGCCAGAATTTTATCTTGAGCATCCTTTTTTTCTTTTTTTAGACGTCCGATTTCATCTGATACCTGGTTTCTTTCTTGTTTTAAAGTGCTTACTTCAAACAAAATCTTTCTCCGTTGTTCATCCAATTGTAGAATACAGTCAATTGAATTACCCTCTAATCCTCTTTTTTTTAACTTTTCTATAACTAAATCCGGCTCTGAGCGAATGAATTTTAAATCCAACATGCTTTTTAACCATCCTCTCTAAAATCTATAAAAATAAAAGCTTGATATTTTCTAAACATTATCCTTTGATTACCCCTAAAGGACGCATTCTGGCAACTTTTTTGGAAATTCCGCTTTTATCCATTACATCTACTACCTCTGAAACATCCTTATAAGCAGCAGATATTTCTTCAGCCAAAGTAGCTCTACTCCTGGCTTTGATCAGAATACCTTCTACTCTTAATTCCTCAACAATATCCCTATTCTTGACTTCGCGCCTGGCCTCTCCACGACTCATTACTCGACCTGCTCCATGACATGTAGACCCAAAAGTCTCATCCATAGCCTTGTTGGTCCCAACAGAACAAAACGAGAAACGTCCCATATCTCCGGGAATTAAAACAGGTTGACCGATTTCCTTATATTTGAGAGGCAATTCGGGATGCTGCGGTGGAAAAGCCCTGGTAGCCCCTTTCCTATGCACACATAACTTGACACTTTTACCATTATAATGATGAACCTCTATTTTGGCAATATTATGTGCCACATCATATACCAATTTTAATCCCAAACGTTCAGAAGAAATATGGAATATTTTACTGAAAACTTCTCTTGCCCAATGCATTATGCATTGTCGATTTGCCCAGGCAAAATTTGCTGCACAACACATAGCCTGATAATATTTTTCACCTTCAGGTGAAATAACCGGTGCACAGGCTAACTGTTTATCAGGAAGACTAATATTATAACGCTGAACTGCTTTTTGCATAACAGACAAATGATCAGTACATACCTGATGTCCAAAGCCCCTGGAACCGGTATGGATTAATAGGGTAATCATTCCCTCTTCAAGTCCCATTTGTCGGGCAATTTCCGGTTGATAAATTTGATCAATAACCTGAACCTCTAAAAAATGGTTTCCTGAACCTAAAGTACCCAGCTGTGACAAACCCCGCTGTATTGCTTTATTACTGATAATATCCGGATTAGCTTGAGTCATTCTGCCATTTTCTTCTGTATAGGCAATGTCTTCCTTTTCTCCATAGCCTTTTTTCACAGCCCATTGCGCACCTTCAGACAATACTTTCTTTATTTCCTGTGAATTTAATTTAATGATTCCTTCTGAACCGACTCCGGAAGGTATCTTCCTGTATAGATCCTCTATAATTTCAGGCATCTTATCTTTAATGTCTTGAAATTTTAAGTTAGAACGAATCAATCTCACTCCACAGTTAATATCAAAACCTACTCCTCCTGGTGAAATGACACCATCATCAAATCTAGTGGCTGCTACACCACCAATCGAGAACCCATATCCCCAGTGAATATCCAGGCATTGCCAGGAATAACCGACAATCCCAGGCAAGAAAGCTACATTGACTACCTGCTCAGGAGCTTGATCCTTTATAATATGTTTCATCAACTTTTCGGAAGCATATATTCGTCCATTGACTCTCATGCCCGGACGAAATTCTTTTGGAATTTCCCAGATATATGAATCCTTTTGCTTTAAAATATTTTCCCAGTTATTTTTCATGAGAAGCACTCCTCTTAACAATCAAATAAGAGCTAAATTTCATACCTGATTATTTAAAATCCAGTAAATACCGCACCCGCAAATCGGGTGGCTAAACAATTCTTTCCAGGATATTCAAGGAGAATCCTTCCCCTTGAGAACCCCTGGAATACTATGCTTAATATTTAAATCTAACTTCGTATATATTTGAGTCTTAATTAAGAGATCATAGTGCTTAATCTTATCGCTTTATTTAATATTCCGATACTATTAAGCTATATGATATTGTCTATTTTTAGGACCTCGGGTAAAATATTTCATCTAGTATATCTATTGTCTTGATGGTAAAACCATTTTATTTAACCATTATCCCCTTCAAAGAAGGTGGTTTTTTATGGTTAAATAAAATATTAAATATCAAAAATAATAGTTGCTTCCCAGTAACCTTTTTCATTTTTTATGACCTGCAAATTATGATAGGTTACTGCCTTAATTTCCTTTTCTATATTATAAGGTGATTCATTAATCTTTATCCCATATGACTGCGCCTGAAGGTTATTGTTAGTTAGATTTTTAATGATAAAATCATTTAAAATTACAAAATCTGTACTGTGAATATATAACAATTCACTTAACCATTCTACTAATAATTCCTCTAGATTAGCTCCCTCACATTTTATGGTCCAGTATTGCTCATTTTCCTGTTTGGCGAACCCGGAAGAGCCTGTAATAATGAAAAACATGCCTCGGGCTGCATTTTGAAACAATTTTTCCTTTGTTTCTCCGAATGCCCTTAGCCCTATATCTGCCATGTGTTCTATTACTTTATAATCCTTATCCATATAAACAAATCCTTTTAAACAAAAAACTCCCGTCTTTGGTAAATTTTACCTTAGGGACGAGAGCTGACTCACGTGGTGCCATCCTAATTCGATAGAATAATTATCTATCCTTAATTAAAGATAAAGCATCTATTCTAGATAAGTATAGTGGCTATATATCAACATAGCAAGGCGGAATTCAATCACATTAATACCGTGTTCACACCTTCCACGGCTCTCTGAAAAATAAATAATGATTTACTTTTCCTTTTATTCTCTATATTAATTTTATTAATCCTTACCAAAATTATAAATTTTTCTACCTATTCTGTCAATGTATCTAATTGCCTCATCAAAAAGCAATCTCATCCCATTCTACCCAAGCTCTTTTCCTTTTCGAATTATATCTGACAACTGAAAACTCTTATTGAAAGATTTAAGATTTAGTCTCAAGATCAATCTTGATAATTTTTTTTTATACAGTCTGCCGTCTCTATGGCATTAAAAGCCATTTCCAGAGGGGTATCATTTTAATTGAAACGTTATCGGTTCGATATGAGTCTTCTTCATCATCAGTTATTATAGTAAGTTTTGCTTTTTTAAATTCTTGATGAGCTTTCATTAAAGCTTTTATCTCACGATTCCTGGTATCTGGATTGTTCATTTGGTAGCATACTTGGATCATCTCTTCTATTTCTCTTCCTGAACGTACTACTAAATCTACCTCTCTTCCTTCCTTATCTTTCCAATAATATATATCCTTATTTTGTCTTTTCAATTCCAGGAAAACTATATTTTCATAAATATGTCCCAGGTTTTTAGAAAATTGAAAAGAGATTGATTGACTCAAGGCAGTATCAATAGTATAAATTTTAGATGGATTGTAAATCTGCCGTTTGATAGAATAGTCAAAGAGATCAACCTGAAAAAATAGATATACTTCTTCTAATATCTCCAGAAAATTCTTTATAGTATTAATACTTTTCGATTCTACTAACTGTTGTAGTTTTTTATAGCTATGTACGGAAGCAATATTAGATGCCAAAAATAGACATAATTCTCTCATTGCCTTGTTCTTTCTGATAGTATAACGGGGCAAGATATCGCGATAAATAAAATCTTTAAAATATTGTTCCAGCAAGGTAGGGTCATTGCTCTTTATTACCTCCGGATATCCACCCAATTTTAGATATTCCTGAAAGGCATTTTTTATTCTTGCCCTTTCCTCAGTAAGATATATAGGTGAATGATCATGTTTGATTTTTTTATACGATAAAAATTCCCTGAAAGAGAAAGGATAATTAGTAATGACCCGATTTCTGCCAGTTAAAGTACTGGCAACTTCGGAGCTTAACAGATTACGATTAGAACCGGTGATGAATATTTTAATCTGATGCATCTCATATAGACGATTTACCCATTTTTCCCATCCCGGAATATTTTGAATTTCGTCTAAAAAAAAATAACTTTTTTTATTTGAATCATTTTCTTCTAAAAATATTTCATAAATTAGATTAAAATCACTAACATTTAATTCAATAAATCTTTCATCTTCAAAATTAAGATATAGTATATTAGTTAAAGGGATATGAGTATCTTTGATTAATTGAGTACAAATCAATTTCATCAAACTTGATTTACCTCCCCTTCTGGTACCGGTTATAAATATAATTTCTTTGGAGGATATATAAAATTGAATATCCTTTAGAATTTCTCTATAGATAAGAGAATTATCCGGGGAAATAAATCTTCCCCGATATTCCAATATTAATTCCTTTATCTTGTTTCTTTCCATTTTTTTAAATCCCTATTTCATAATTATTATATTGCATTACTATTATAATATATTAGCTTTTATATTGCAATAGTAATCAAATTTAAGTGTTCAATCTTCAGTATTATTAATATCATTTCTTATCATTGAATTATTTTTTACCAAATGCCACCAACTATTAAATAATTTTACAATTTCATCTAATTGTATTTGAATAAATTGGAACAATGGATTATTGGAAAAATGCGATATTGGGTTTTTATTCTGTCGTTTTTACATTATTTTAATAATATGTAACCGGAATCTATTTGATTTTTTCATTGCGAAGACAGTTTTCTTAACTTGAATCTTGTATCTTAATAATTGGTAAACTGTATTGCCTATTACAAATTACCTATTACTCATTACTGTATTTGATACGCAATACACACGACGCAATAAATGTTATTCTATAATGAATAGTCAAGAAAAGATATTAGTTACTTACTTTTCAGCTATGACCAGCATTTCAAAATCCTCTGTTGTTAATTCATCCTTTCGTGAGAAAGCACCTAGCTTTACTCCAAAAATATCAATTCTCTTATAGTCAAGCGATTTAAGCAACCAGGTGATTTCACTTGGAACATAATATCTTTCATTGCTTTTGATTGTTTTTTTATTGCCATTATCATCTTCAATTTCAGTAATATTATGATCACGAAAAGTCATTAAATCGAATGTATTGCTATGATAGGTGGCATTTCCCTCTACGCCTGTAGAAGCACAAAATTTTTCAATTGAATGATACAAGGGAAATAATCCATTTAGGGTCGTAAAAATAAATTTTGATTGCTTTTTCAGTACTTTGGTAACATTTCTTAGTATTTCATAATTCATCTCATCGGTTTCCATTAGAGGAAAACCACCTTCACAGAGCATGATGGCAACATCATAGTAAATATCTAAATAAAGCTCTCTGGCATCTTGTTTTTGAAAATCAACTGTTAGTCCACTTACCCTTGCTTTTTCTCTTGCTCTCTTTAATTGAGATTCTGACAAATCTATCCCGGTAACATTATATCCTCTTTTTGATAACTCAATGGAATGCCTTCCGGTTCCACATCCTACATCTAATATTTTTAAAGATTTATTATGCCCTAATTCCTGTTCGATAAAATCACATTCCCCAATAGTTCCCTGTGTAAAAATTTCTTTATCATATTTTTCCGCATAATTCTCAAATAACTTCTCATACCATTGTTTCTTGTTCATATTTTCACTCATTTCACATTTATTTTTATTTGATAAATTTATTAACCTGTCCCCTTAAATAATTTTTCCGTTTCTCCTCAGGAAATTTTTCAATTGCATAGCGCAACATAGTCCTAGGCATTTCTTTGTAATGCTTTCTTAGGAATTCCTCTTCCACCTCAGAATCTTTTTTCCCGACCTCTCTAAGCATCCAGCCAACCGCTTTATGAATAAGGTCTTCCTTATCCTTTAACAATATTTCTGCAACCTTCAATGTATCACTAAATCCATTATTGCCAATAAAATATAATGTTGACATAATTGCTATCCTGCGTTCCCATAAATTTTCTGACCTGGTTAAGAGATAAATTGGTTTTTTATCACGGGTAATTAAATATGCACCGACAATACGGGGAGCAGAAGCATCGACTAAGTCCCAGTTGTTAATATATTTCGTATGACTGAGATACAGTTCAACTATTTTCTCTTTATTTTCCTTATCCTTTTTTCTAAAAAGTTCTACTAATACAATAAGTGCAAATAGACGTTCTTCATGGAATGGTGATTTGAGAAATTCAGTCGCATCACTTATAGATAAAGCACTATACTTTTTAGCAATTTTCCTAATGACAGGAACTCTAAGTCCTAAGAATATATCACCTTCGCCATATTCACCTTTCCCAGTTTTAAAGTACTTTTGTAGATGCTTAGCCTGTTCTGCATTGCTTAATTTTTTAAATTCTTCTTTAATATTTTTAATCATTACAATACCTATTATCTTTTCACTTTTCCTGGATTTTTTGTTCAGCGATATCCTTTGCGGTAATTCCCGGATAGTAATATCTTCCGTCCTTGTGAGTGTAATTTTTAACCAGAATGGCTTGTTCGGGACAAAAGTTAAAACAGGCATAACAGTAGTAACACCTGATGTCCTCTTGCCATAGCGGTTTGCCATTATTCATTTTAATTTTTTTAGATGGACATACACTTTCACATAATCCGCAACCTGTACAAGTGGAATCGGTATAAAATCCAATTTTGGCATTAATACCTTCGATATACCATTGCAGGGGTAATTGCAAGGTTTTATTAATAACTCGTGCTACAGCATTTTTATGTTTTGGGCTATCTTTACCAATATTCTTTTCTTTATTGGTGATTGCTTTGATGATTATATCAAGTTCTTTTTGCACATTTTCTTCCAGAGCTGAAATGTTCTTTTCTGTTATGGTGCTAGCCCAATTCTGGACAATCATAAAGGATGGCTGCAATCCCTTGGGACTATTGGATACCATTTTTAGGGTATAATAAAAATCTAATCCCTTACCCCTTTTTGCCAACAGCTTTTCCAGGTAATATTCTAGTTTACCAGGGTAACCACAATTAGTAGTGACAGCAAAAAGATATTGCCCGGGTTTGAAATGAATTTTCTTGATAAATTCCCTTACCGGGATGGGTGTTGAGCTAAGGTAGATCGGAAATACAAGACCTATTATATCTGCCTTCAGTTCAATGGCTTCTTTATTTAAAAGACTCAACAATGGTATTAGGGTGGTATCAGGAATTTGTTTTTGAATTTCCTAGGCTACATGTAATGAATTACCGGTGCCGGAGAAATAATAAATTTTTACTTTACTCATACTTATTCCACCTTTTTCCTTCACAGAAACATTCCTTATTATCAGATATTATAGTGAATTTTAAGATAAATTCATAGAAAAATATGAAAATCGATACGCTACCTTCTCAGGATTAAAGATTAACTAGGATTTATAAGATTGGTAAATTGTTAATCAGATTATCTAAAATATATATGTAATATTATATTACAACATATTGACATAATATCTTACATATTATAAAATGATACTGAACTGAACTGGAATTAAAAAAAGAAAAAACAGGACAAAGGAGGTTTCCTTTATGGATGCCTTAATAAAAAAAATTGGTAATAGAATAAAGGAGATAAGAGAAAGAGAAGGGCTTTCTCAGGAAGATCTGGCAAAAAGAATGAAGATTAGCAGAGTAGCTGTTTCACAAATAGAAAACGGTAAACGAAGAATATGCACTGAGGAATTAATAGCATTATCCAGGATCTTTAATGTCTCAACAGATATTCTGCTTGATTTAAATAAAGATATTGAAGTTATTCTAGAAAAAAGCAGAAAAGAAAGACCCGGAGAAAAACAGGAAATCAGAATCAGTGTTCCTCAGAGAAATATAGAAAAATTCAAAGAAGTATTGCTTTATATTTTAGGGAAAGTAGGATCAAAACCTAATATCGGGCAGACAGTGCTATACAAACTGCTTTACTTTATCGATTTTAATTATTACGAAAAATATGAAGAACAATTAATTGGTGCAACTTATCTTAAAAATCATCATGGACCTACACCGAAAGAATTTATTAAGATCGTTAAAGAAATGGAAGGAAAAGATTTAGTTAAAATACAGGATAAATATTTTAAATATCCTCAAACAAAATATATTCCACTTAAAGATCCTGATTTATCTAAGCTGAATGCCCGGGAATTAAGTGTGATTGATGATGTTCTAAGTAAGCTTGCAGATATGAATGCTGCTCAAATAAGCGAATATTCTCATAATGATGTCCCTTGGATGACCACAGAAGAAGAAGAGGTCATTGATTATGAATCGGTATTTTACCGAACTACACCTTATTCAGTGAGGGAGTATAGTGAAGAAAGAGAAGAAGAAGTTATTTAATGAGATACGCAGAGTAAAGGAATTTGAAAGAGAATTCAAAAGTTTACTTAAAAAGTTAAAGACTTTGAATGATGATCTGGAAACATTTATCAATGTTCAGTTAAACCTGTATCATAAACTAAAAATAAGCAATTCTGGTATTGTCAGAA
The DNA here is from genome assembly GCA_018402425.1 of Candidatus Atribacteria bacterium. Taxonomy (GTDB): domain Bacteria; phylum Atribacterota; class Phoenicimicrobiia; order Phoenicimicrobiales; family Stramentimicrobiaceae; genus Oleincola; species Oleincola secundus. Next base: position 75,508 of record JAGYIZ010000001.1, read on the forward strand.
TATCTGATCTCGGCATTGAGAACCCTAAAATCTATAAAGTAAGAAAGTTTGCCTGTAGGTCATTAAAAGGGAAAGGTAGTTATTGTGGAATAAGAATTATTTATGCTTATTATGAAGAAGAAGATATTATAGAATTTGTAGAAATATTTTACAAGGGCGACAAAGCAAATGAAGACCGGGACAGGATATTAAGATATTACAAGAAAGATTAAGTAAGAATATTAATTAAAAGAGAAAAGAGGTGAGAGAAATGAGCAAAGGTAGAGACAGGAATGTTTATCGTAAAAGTGATGGAAAATGGGCGAATAAAAGGCAGGATGCAGAAAAAGCATCTAGTCTTCATAAAACTCAAAAAGAGGCAGAAAAAGCTGCAAAAATTATGTTAAAAAATCAGGGTGGTGGAGAACTTACTACTTCTGGTAGAAATGGAAAAATCAGAAGCAAAGACACTATTAAACCGGGAAATGACCCATACCCACCTATTATTTGATTTTGTCGTTGCGAGAACTGCTGAAAGTAGTTCGTGGCAATCTCATTCAATTATTCCCACATTATTATATTTTATATTAATTTTTTACTTTGCAACTTGCACCTTGCCTTTAATTGTATTTTCAACTCAATACTACATACCCGATACTGACTACTGTTTTGACTGGAAGACCGGGGGATTTTCTTTTTGTCTTTCCACACAATATGCACGATGCAATACTTTTTATTCTGTAAACTGTAAACCGGGAACTGAAAACTATTATTATTAATTGACAAATCGGTAAATTGGATAATTGGTTAATTATATTTATTGAAATGGAGTTAAAAAATAAGGAAGCATTTTAGAGATGGGAAAAATAATGTGAAAACGATAGTAAAAAAATATATTGCATTTTTACGAGTTTTTATAATATACTATTTAGTGATGCAATAAAGGGGAGTAGCTTGTGACTTGTATTTTTATGTCACTTTACTGGTCGTCAAGACGGTATAAATAACCCGGTCAGTATCTCATAATTATTTATGAAAGCAAGACTTTTATTTGCAGCCAAGAGCTGCATTAAAAGTCTTTTTTTTATAAATTTTTTATTAAAAAGGATGTGTAAAAGCTATTGGATTATCTTTTTCCTTTTGTACTATTTTCTATAGGTTTTCTCTTGATTATAAAAGGAAGTGATACCTTCATTGATTCAGTTATTTGGTTTACCAAGATAACTAAAATTCCTGATATTATAATTGGTGCTACCTTAGTCAGTTTGGGCACTACTTTGCCCGAACTTATGGTATCTGCAGGTGCTGCTATACATGGTAATACAGAAATAGCTATAGGAAATGCCTTGGGTTCTATCATCTGCAATACTGGATTAATTTTAGCAATAATTATTATTGTATCCCGCCCAAAATTTACAAATAAAAAAGAATTTCAACAGAATGGAATTCTCTTAATGTTGCTTTTATTGTTACTTACTTTTGTAAGCTTTGTCTATGGTGAAATATCACGTTTCACAGGCATTATCCTGTTGGGGATTTTAGTTTGGTATTTATATAAAAATGTCCAGAAAAGTATTTCAAAAATAAAACAACCAAAATGAAGATAATAAAGAAAAAGAATTGTAAATACCAAAAAAAATTATATTAAATTCAGTTATGTTTATCATTGGCCTCACACTAACGCTTTTCGGTTCCAGATTGCTGATAACCAATGGAGAAAAAATTGCCATACTTTTAAGAGTACCTGATGTAATTATAGGTTTAACCATGACTGCTTTTGGCACATCATTGCCCGAATTGATGACTGCAATAACCTCACTGAGAAAAAAAGCCTATAATATTTCTATAGGTAATATCCTGGGGGCTAATATTCTAAATGTCATCCTGGTAATCGCTGTATCTTCAACAATATTACCCATACCTATTAATGGAAATATCTTACATTTACACCTGCCATTTGTATTGCTCATTGTAAGTATCACATTATTATTCTCATTTATGTGTAAAAATACTTTTCGAAGACGCTGTGGTTTTATGATGGTTTTTGCCTATATAAATTATCTTTTATTCACATTTAATTTGTTTTAATCAATTATTTATTTATAGACCCCTTAATTTTACCCCTATTGAATATTTATCACATGGAAAATTTATTATCTAAGAGTTCTTATGGAAAAAATATGTATGCTGACCATTATTGCCACCAGCACTAAAAAAATCCTGACTGAGAAAATTTCAACAAAAAAGATAGAAACTAAGATGGTAATCCATAATAAAGAAGCAGTCCATACCTTAATTTTCATAGCAATGCCATTACCCTCACGGTAATTTTTAATATAATCTCCAAACCATTTATTATGTAAAAGCCAATAATAAAAACGGTCTGAACTCCTGGCATAAGAAGCTGCTGCAAGCAGAAGAAATGGAGTGGTTGGCAGGATAGGTAAAAAGATGCCAATTACGCCTAGAAAGACAAAAAATGTTCCTGCTATGATTAAAGCTACCCTAGGGAAACATAGGGACGGTTCTTTGTTTCATGCTTTAAAGATTTTATTGACCGTCAATCCTGTCAATCTGGATACTTGTCTTAATGAGCATCCTTCCAGTTCTTTTAGATATTTCAAGACCTTGTCTTGTGTTATTGTGGGTGTATTTTGTAGGGTGGCTAATTCTATATGATATTTACTTAATACTAAATGTCTTATCTCTTTATCGGATAGAGTCTCTCTTTTTGCGGACATTTCAAGACAACAATCATTGTTTGGTTCTTGGTTAAACCGTTTTAATCCTTCGATCGCTTTCTCCTTATCTTGGTGGAACATTTTTAGGGCAAATTCGATATTAACTATCTTCGGTTGGTTAATATATTCAGTATAACTGCTCCACTTGTAGGAATCAATATGATTGACCAGACCTGCTTTTAACGGATTCTGGTGGATGTATCTCAACACAGTCAGGAAATAAGCATCATCTTCCACCGGTTCACTTTTGTATCTGTCCTGGAATAGGTGTCCTTTGCGGTTATACTGCCAGTTGTACCAGGAAACATAGCTGGTTCCTATTCTCTTCATGAAATTAGAAAGAGCTTCTCTTCCTTCCTTGATTAATATGTGAACATGGTTGTTCATTAAGCAATAGGCATAGATTTCATATTTACTTTTTTGATGGTATTTTGCGAGAATGGCCATAAATTTTTCGTTATCTTCATTAACAGAGAAGATGTTCTGCTGATTAATGCCTCTTATCATAATGTGATAGATTTTACTATTACTTTTTATTCTGGCTACCCTTGGCATATCAATACCTCACTGCTAGTTTATAATGTCAGTGGAGTATTGTCAAACAAAGAACCGTCCCCCTGTTTTTATGGGTGAATTCGGTGCCTTGCTTTTAAAAGTTTTAAATGTTAATATCTAATTGAATATTGGAATTTAATAAAAAGATGGTAGACATGGAAAAAATCAATGATGAAAAGAATGAATTTCTGGAAAACGGCACTCCCGCTGATTCAGATTTATCATATTATGACGAAATATCTAAACTAAACAATGAACTGGTTAATATAACCCGGGAGCTTACAAAAAAGAATATCGCTCTTGAGAAGGCCAGTGAAAAAATAAACCACCTTTTACGAACGGATCACCTTACAGGCATAGCGAATCGTATGTATTTTATGGAGTATTTCACCAAGGCTCATTCTGGCGCAATCCGACATAGTTTGCCGCTAACCCTGGTAATGGTCGATATAGATGATTTTAAAACAATAAATGACAGCTATGGTCACCAGGCTGGAGACGAGGTTCTTATTGCTGTTGCCCAGCTGCTGCAGTCGGGATGTCGCAAAGAGGATTTGGCCGCCCGCTTTGGCGGGGAAGAATTTACTATACTGCTTGTTCATACCAATGCTGAGCAGGGTAAACTACAAGTTGAACGGATCCGCCGCGATCTTGAAAACCTGGCTATAGGTAAATTCGGTTGTTTGGTTACTGCCAGCTTTGGGTTGAGCCCACTTACAGACGATGGAAGTATCGATAATATGATTAGTCAGGCCGATAAGGCACTTTACCAGGCTAAAGAAAAAGGCAAAAACAGGACCATTATTTATGGGGAAGAGGTGTAAAAAGATGGGTTTTAGCTCTAATATCAGGGCCGCGGTTGATAGGAACAGAGATAACATCCTGTCAGTTTTGCAGAAAGAGGCTGCGTCGAAAGATTATTTTAAGAGCTTGCCCATGCCGTTTGAGCAGTTTATGGAAGTCATCTGCAACGACTACCTTGAAACCATGGTAATTTGTTATGAAACAGGAAGCATGGCTATTTTCAGGGAAAAACTGGCCTGGTTTCAGGATATGTACAAAAGTAGAACCCAGGGTATTTATGCACCGGGCGCTCTTTCTGATTTTTTCGTTCTTCTGAGAAAGCATGTTTTAGCAGAATGCGGATCAGACGTGGACGGAATGGAAAAATTGTTGGATGATATGGCCGCTGTTATTAAAGAATACGATCAATGAGGTGATCTGTAATGACCCTTGAAAATACTTATGAGAGTTACCTGGGATTTACCTTAGAAGGCGATAAAAAAAGCTCCAGGCAGGTTATTGAAGAGGCTATCAAGTCAGGCGTACCGGCAATTGATATCTATTACCATGTTTTTTACCCCACAATGGTTAAGACCGGTGAACTGTGGCAGAAGAACCAGATCAGTGTTGCCCGGGAGCATATGATCACCGCAACAACCCAGAACATAATAGCCTCCCTCTACCCGCTAATTTTTAAAGATTTGGTCGAACAGGAAGATAGCAGGGGCAAGATCCTGATTGCCTGCCCGGGGGAAGAGCTCCATGAACTGGGAATCAGAATGCTTGCCGATATCTGGGAGCTTGAGGGCTGGGATGTTACTTATCTCGGTTCAAATATTCCGGCACAGTTTATTACTGATAAATTAATGGAAGAGAATTATGATGTACTAGCGCTATCTAACTCTATATCGTTTAACCTAAAATACTCAAAAGAAACAATTGAAAAAGCTAAAGCGGCAGGTTATACAGGGCTTACGGTAGTCGGCGGCAGGGTTTTTAATGTCGATCCATCTTTAAAAGATTATGTCGGAGCTGATTATCTTGGGTCCGATTTTTACCAGGCAGTTCAGATTCTCGAAGAAATTGAGCAGAATAAAACTGCCCATTAGAATATATCGTCATAGATAATTTTATTGGGGTCAGAATTTTATTGGAATCAGGTCTTGAATTATCAGTTTTCTTCTTCATTTTCCACCTTCTTAATTATCTTACTTACAGTTGTATAATGCAAACCAAGGTATCGACCAGTCTCTTTTAGAGTATAGCGATACTTCTGCTTAGCCTGGTATATTTTCCTCTCCCTTTTATCATTGGTCTGAAATATCTTATCTAAAGATGGCCTAGAAGCATAGAGCTGTTTTCTTGGTATTTCTGTTAATTGTTCTTTTTGTTCCATGAATTTTTCCATCTTAGCCAGAAAATATTCTGAACCGAGAAAGATCTGTCCTTTGACCTGTTTTAAGGGTGATTCTTTATTGATACCGAAAGGACAAAATCTTGATAAGATATCCTGGCAGTCTTTTTATCCGGTAGTTTTCTTTTTCTACTAAGATGGATTCAAATCTTCCCTGGGAGAGATGTCCTACTGTCTGGTATTTTTTGTTGATATGCTGGGTATAGGTGCCATTGAGCTGTCTTATCCCCTGGGAGAGATTTCCTTCCGGTGTTTCTAAAAGCAAATGATAATGATTGTGCATCACTTTTCATTTCGCCGGGCAGTGACAAGATAGAGTGCTCCGGGGAATTTGATACGCAATGGTCTGGCCATGAGAATAATATAGCAATTTAAAACTTATAGTTCAAGACCTGACCCCTTTTTCTTTCCGTTTGGCTATAATCTTACCAGACAGGGTTTTCACCTGCTAAATATCACGACCTAAGCCTAGCTGCACCAAAGGACTGTCCCCTGGTTTGGTTTCTAAATTATCTTTTATTCACATTTAATTTTTTTAATCAATTATAAACCCCATATCTTCCTTCGCCCCTGTATCAATGGAATACTTTTTTGAGTGACAATTCGAATGCTTGCATAAAATTACTAACAATGCTATTGTTTTTTTATGGCAAAGATAAAGATAAAATTATTCCTCACACTCCAAAAAATATTAGCTCTGGACAACAATATTGTCGAAGCTTCTACTATGATAGAGGCAGTAAAGAACTAATAAAAAATATTCCTACTTAAAAGAGAGTTCTTGTAAATGAAGATTTACCCTCAAAGATGATTATATTTACCTTGTAAATGGTAGAAATATAGCTTTCCTCCAAGGAGAAAATACGATCCTGAAAGACGGTGACCGAGTCACAATTTTCCCACCCATAGGTGGGGGTTAAGCTATGGGCACTTAATGATTCCTCTTGCCCAAAGACAATCAGCACAGGAAGGATTATTCCCCCAACAGTCAAATTCTGTATTTTCGGTAAAACTACATGCATCCATTAGCGAGCAGTCTGTACAGGACGGATAAATAGAATTCTTTATATTATATCTAAATACTTCATAGTTCTTACTAGTCCATATGTCAGAAAGTTTTTCCTTGAAAGTATTACCAAAAGAATGAGCCACAACTTCCTTTTTCCCTTCCAAAAATGAACTCATTGTAACTATGCAAAAACCGATAACAAGGGGCAACCTCACCATCCCACCTTATCACAGTTGATTTATTTTCAACAAATTGACAAGTTCGTTCTGTTTGTAAATTAAATTTAGGAAATTCAAGTCTTACATTGTATTTTTCCAATTACTGTATTTAAATCATTTTATTAGCTTTTTGATAGTCCATTGAGTCATCATAAATTATTTCTTTTTGTTAATAGTTTGTTAAATGGCATTAGATTGAAAACAGAATATGATTTACACCAACTTTATTTGAAGTTGAAGTATACCAAAAGCAGGTTTTTGTTACTTTTCATCACCACAACCTCTATACCTATTTCCAAAGGCTTCTTCTAAGTTTTTCTTCATTTTTTTGGATAGCCAGGATATTACTTTCAATATTAAAAAAAATCTGTACCCCTTATATCCCTGTTATGGCAGGTTCCGGTGCATCTGGAAACCATAATTTTATCAACTCCGTATTCAATTAAGCTATCGGCATATTTAGCGATTTGGTTCCATTTGTGCCAAATTCAAATCTATAACCGGCTTCCTTAACTGTTTTTATAATTTGACAAAATCTGGATGAATTGTTGGTTCACCTATTCCTCCCAAGATATACTGTTTCAAGCTCAGAAAATTCTTTTAGCTTGTTTTAGTATATCTTGAAAGTGCTCAAAACTATTTTGTCCTAAAGGGTCCTTCCAAAAATCTCCTAAAACACATTTTACAGTTGAGGTTACATTCATTAGTAATTTCAATGTATAATTTTTTAGGTCATTCTTTCTTTGAATTGCTAATACATAATCTTTATAATTAAGTTTAATTATTTTCATCTTTTTCTAATAAATAAAGGGGAGATTGGTTTCTCCCCTTATTATCCTAATTCTTCAAAATCTTCAAAAATTTATCCTATCCCAAGCCGAGCTCTTTTAACTTGGCTTCAGTGGGAATACCGTCATCATTCCATCCTCTCGTTTTATAGTACTCAGGAAGAGTTACATCTAAATGTACAACTTGTCCTTTAGCAACTCCTTCTGACATGGGATCATTTAGGAATCTCGGTGGGAGTGTATCATCGATCTTGGTAAGTCCAGCCTTAAGGTTCCATAATTTTTCAAGATTCCAGATCCTCTCTCCAGCTTTCAATGCCTCTTCAGCACTGTAGTTAAAACCTGTTACTGTCGAAAGTAGACTTGCATAGTCATCTGCCCCTAAAGCAAAAGAAGTGAACAAACAAATTCCTTCTGCATCAATTACTGCGGTTAAATCCTGAAATGTTTTTACCCACTGAGCTTTGCCTTCGGTTATGAAAGGATCAACCTTTTCAGGTGCGCCAAGAATTTCAGGCGAGATCATATACCCTCTTACATGACATCCTCCTCTATTGGATGTTGCATACGCTAATGCATGTCCTTGAACACCTCTTGGATCGTATGCCGGGAGATCCTGTTTCTTTACACTTATAGATATCTCAGGATGGCCATGTTCTTTTGCAAACTCATATGAACCTTCTGCAAGTTTATCTCCTAATCCTTCTCTTAGGGCAATTGCCTTTGTATAGTGTAAAAGCGCATCTGTACTGCCAAATTTAGGTGTGGGTTCTCCCTCAAACTCTTCTTCTTTGAGGTAACCCTTTTCATATAATTCCATTGCAGCAGCAATTGTTGCTCCTGTTGAAATTGTATCAAGTCCCATTTTATTGCAAATATAGTTTGCCTTTATCACTGCAACAAGGTCGTCAATACCGCAATCTGCACTAAATGCCCAGCTTGTTTCATATTCTGGTCCTTCACCCTCTTCACCATCGGGAAGTTTTGTCACTCTACCACAACCAATTGGGCAACCGAAACATGCTTTATTTTTAACAAGATAAGTTTCTACAAGCTTTTCCCCTGAAACCTTATCTACATTTTCGAATACACTCTCTTGAAAGTTTCTGGTAGGATATAAACCGTTCTGATCAATGATATTGTTTAAAACCATAGTCCCATACTTAGGCAGTCCTTGTGAAGTAATACTATTAGTTTTAAGCTTATCCATCATACCTTTTAAAACTTCCCTAAACTTATCTTCATTTGCAATTGGTACTCTCTTATGGCCTCTCACAGCAATTGCTTTTAAATTCTTTGATCCCATAACAGCACCAACACCTGTTCTTCCAGCAGCACGTCCCTTGTCATTTATAATACACGCAAATTTTACAAGATTCTCTCCAGCTGGTCCAATACATGCAACATTAATGTGTTTATCACCGCCAAGTTCTTGGATAATCCTATCCGTTGTTTTATCAGTTTCTTCCCCAATAAGATGATCTGCATCTTTAATCTCCACCTTGTCCTCATTAACCCATAGATAAACGGGTTTTTGAGCCTTCCCTTCCACAACAATCATATCGTATCCTGCCTTCTTTAGCTCCGGTCCCCAGAAACCTCCTGAGTTAGAACCTGCAATAGTATTGTTTAATGGACTTTTTGTTACAACATCAAATCTTGCAGCTGATGGTGAGGGAGTTAGTGTTAAGGGACCAGTGGCAAAGATTAGTTTGTTATCGGGACCAAGGGGATCTATTTTTGGATCAACTTCATCATAGATAATCTTTGCGGCATAACCTCTTGCTCCGATATACTCCTTTGCAATTTGTTCATCGATCGGCTCTGTACTAACCTTTCCTGTTGACAAATTTACTCTAAGAATCTTACCCATATAACCACCCAACATATCTTTACCTCCTATTTAGATTTTTTCCATAATTAAATGAATTAAACCCCTTTGCAAACGGCAGGCTTAACAGTTACCTGATAAACCCTATCGCCTGCACTTCCCGGAGGGATAGATACAGGTCGGGGTTACTTGTTGAAATTATAAAATCATCTTCAATAAAAGTCAAAAAAATACAGAAAAGTCTATGTCAACTTCTAGGGTCTAAGGGGTCATGCTTCACAAGTTCATAGTTAAACAATCACATCCATTTACTTTCCATCCACTCCGTCATTGCGTAAAACGTAGCGACAAAGCAATCTCATCTACTTTTCCCTGTTAATCCAGAAGAGGATATTCCTCTATAATAAAAAGAACCCCCTGCCTAAATAGGAATCATTATTAGAAAAAGGGAAATTGTATCCAATTATTAGATGGGGGAAAATGAAGTCAATTATTCTTAACAAAAATTATTAATCCAACCATTAAAAATAAAATCGTTTAACACCGGGAACAGCTTTTGGAGAGCTGTAACGCCAACATCAATGATGAAATCCAGGTGAAATCTGTATTATTCAAAATAACCCCTTCTTAAATTATAAGTTGCGATTTATGTCAAATGTTAAGATGCGATAAGCATTTATTTGCTATAATGTGAACTTGTGAAGCCTGACCCCGTTGTCTTCCTCAATTATTTTCCCAAATACATTATCAAAAAATAAAAACGTCAACGATATAGATTTGACCCCTTTATTCACACCTAGTCTTTTCCCATTTTACCTACTTTATATTATTTTTTACTCTTTCTTAAATGGCATGCTACATAATGTTCCTCACCTATATCAATTAATTCAGGTTCTTTCTCTTTGCAAATTGTTTCAGCATACTTGCATCTTGGATGAAAATGACAGCCTGAAGGAGGATTTAAAGGGCTTGGAACATCTCCCTCCAAAATAATCCTCTTTATATCAATAGTAGGGTCAGGAATAGGAATAGCTGAAAGAAGTGCCTCGGTGTAAGGATGTTTAGGATTCTCGTATAATTCATTAGTAGAGGCCAACTCTACAATCTTACCTAAATACATTACTGCCACTCTATCAGAAATGTGTTTTACGATACTTAAATCATGAGCAATAAATAAATAAGTAAGATTAAATTTTTCCTGTAGATCTTCTAGTAAATTTATTACCTGAGCTTGGATAGAAACATCAAGCGCAGAAACAGGTTCGTCACAAATTATTAATTGTGGATTCAAAGCCAGAGCACGGGCTATTCCGATTCTTTGTCTCTGACCTCCACTAAATTCATGAGGATACCTTGTTACATGTCCTGTATTTAGACCTACCGTTTCTAATAATTCCTTAACTCTTTGTTCTTTTTCCTTTTTATTCTTTATAATCTTATGTATAAGTAAGGATTCCCCAATTATATCTCCCACAGTCATTCGGGGATTCAGAGAACTAAAAGGATCCTGGAAGATTATCTGGATATTACTTCTTATTTTTCTTAACTCTTCTTTTCTTAATTCAAAGATATTTTTTTCTCCAAATATTACTTCTCCAGCAGTGGGTTCTAAGAGTTTTATTATTGTTCTCCCTGCAGTAGTTTTACCACAGCCTGATTCTCCCACCAAACCTAACGTTTCCCCTTCTTTAATATCAAAACTTATTTCATCCACTGCCTGAACATATCCTGTGATCTTAGATAATAATCCTCCTCTAACTGGAAAATATTTCTTTAATTTTTTAACTCTAAGTAATAAATTGTCTTTCAATCCCTTGCCTCCAGTATTCCAAATCATGAATTACATTCAATTTTGGTCTACACCTGCTGTTTTTGACCAGTATTAAAAAGATTTGCTTTTTCTTTGTTATACTTCCAACACCGTACAATGTGGTTTCCTTCTATCTTTTCAAGATTAGGTTCTTCCTTTTTACAAAGATCTATAGCAAACTTACAACGGGGATGAAACTTGCATCCAGTAGGTAAATCTAAAGGATCAGGAATTCTACCCTGAATAACTTCGAGTTTTTTCCCCGGTTTATCTGTTACTCGGGGAATGGAATTTTGGAGTGCTATGGTATAAGGATGCTTCGGATTTTTAAATATAGTTTTTACATCAGCATATTCTAACACTTTACCGGCATAAACCACTACTACATCATGGGATACTTCAGCAATCACTCCTAAATCATGAGTTATCATTAAAACGGACATACCAATTTCATCTTTCAATTTTTTTATGAGTTCCAAAATCTGAGCCTGGATAGTAACATCCAAAGCAGTTGTCGGCTCATCTGCAATTAATAAATCTGGATTACAGGATAAAGCCATGGCAATCATCACTCTCTGTCTTTGCCCTCCGCTTAATTCATGGGGATATTCATGAATTCTGCTTTCAGGAAAAGGTATACTCACTAAATTCAGCATTTCAATGGTTTTCTTTAAGGCTTTTTCTTTATTTAATTTCTGATGCAACACAATTACCTCTGAAATCTGATCACCAATAGTATAAACAGGGTTTAAGGAAGTCATAGGTTCCTGAAAAATCATGGAAATATCGTTCCCTCGAATCTTTCTTATCTGTTCAGGAGTTTTTTTTAGCAAATTTTCCCCTTTAAACCAAATTTCACCGCTAACAATTTTCCCCGGCGGTTGCTGTATTAATCTTAATATAGAAAGGGCAGTAACGCTTTTTCCACAGCCTGATTCTCCTACCATACCCAGGGTTTCCCCTTTTCTTATCGTAAAGTCAACACCATCAACCGATCTAACTACACCATCGTCAGTATAAAAATAGGTTTTTAAATCCTTAACACTAAGCAATAAATTATTTTTAGTCTCCAATTTTTATTCCATCTTTCATTTTTTACATTATAATTTATGATTTACTCTTCTTTAATAGTTTTTTCAAATGTTCCAAATTTCACTATCTGTTCATTTTCTATCATTATTTTACCCTTCGCAATAACATATTTTATTTGAAGAGTATCACCATCTAATACAACTAGATCTGCGTCTTTTTCAGTCTCAATTTTCCCTTTTTCATACAATTTTAAATGTTGGGCAATATTGGTAGAACTTACTCTAATTGCATCTTCAACAGATATTTTCTCTTCCTTTATTATATCGACAAATGCCTCGTATAAAGAAGAGACCGGGGAAACCAATATATCAATAATTTCACCCTCCTTATTAAATTCGGGCATACTGCCATTTCCGTCAGTACTCATGGTGATTCTTTCAATTGCAACTCCATTTTCAATCATTCTTTTAACGGCTTTACTTGGATTTATTGCTCCGGTTAACTCACTTTCTACTGAAACCCCTGTTGTCATATCAACATAACCACCACTTTTCCCAAACTCTATTGCATCTTTAAATAACTCTTCATTTCGATTTAAATGGGTTGGCGCAAACTGTGTAATTGGTATATCAGTATTTTTAACAATATCTAATAAATAGCTCAAACCTATTTGTTCATTTCCCATATGGGTATGAACGATGCCTGACTTTCCTGCCAATATTCCTCCTGTTCTAGCTTCAGAAGTGACTTTTAAAAATTCCTCTATTGTGGGATGGGAAGAACGATGGTCTGATAAAGCAATTTTTACTCCAATTACTTTATCTATCAACATTAGATCATTCATTATATTTTCGGTAATTGTCAGTGAGGGATACTGGTAGGATCCAGTATATATCCAGCTACTTATACCTTCATTTTCTAGGCCTTTTGCCTTCATTAAAAGAGCTTTTAGTGATCTCGCAACTCCATCTGTTCCCATCAATCCTACTACTGAAGTTATCCCCGCTGTAGTCAATTCAGTTAAATTAACCGGTAATGTACGATAATGGGGACCGCCTTCGCCTCCGGCACCATCAATGTGTATATGTTGATCTATAAAACCAGGAATAATTAAACAATTTGAAGTATCAATTATTTTTACCTTTTTATCTAATAATTGTCCTACTGACTCTGAAATGTTTTTGTCAATTAATACTATTTTGTCATTTGCAATCAGTATATCCATATTTCCTTTATATTCTGGGGAGTAAATCTCTCCTTTTTTCAATATAATGAAACTCACTTATCCCTCCATGTATCTTTAAAATATTTATTTTAGATAACCTATATATATTTTTATTTAACCAGCTTTCCCCTTTGTCATTTTGGGGTTAAATTCTTCCCTTAACCAATCTGCTAATAAATTGATACCAAATACAATTAATATTAATGCAATCCCTGGGAAAACCACAAGCCACCATTTACCAGCATAAATATAATTTTTCCCTATAGACACCATCATTCCAAGAGAAGGTTTATTTATTGGGACCCCTACACCAAGAAAACTTAATGTAGCCTCCAGCATGACTGCAGCTCCAAAATCAACAGCAGCAACTACTAATATTGGTGGTATAGCATTCGGAAGAATATATTTTATCATGATTCTTAAATCATTGGCTCCAATTGCCCTTGCAGCACTAATATAATCTTCTTCCTTTACACCAAGAACAGACCCTCTCATTGTTCTGGCATATCTTACCCAGTCAGTAATAACGATGGCCAAAATCACCGTACCTACACCATGGCTTTTTAGAACTCCTAAAAATAGCATAGCTATCAATGTAGTAGAAAATGAAAAAATAGCATCTGCTAATCTCATTGTTACGGTTTCTAATAAACCTCTATAAAACCCTGATAAAATACCAATAGTCACACCTATGAATCCAGCGATTAGAATGACACTAAAACCAACAGTGAAGGATGTTCGACAACCATAAAGTATAGTACTAAATATATCTCTCCCCTGATCATCAGTACCTAAAATAAATGGAGCTTTCCCTCCTTCCATCCAAATCGGTGGTACAAGAGAGTCGGCCAAGTAAAGGGTTTCCATATCATATGGATTTTGTGGAGCAATGGCCGGAGCAAAAATAGCTCCTATTAGCATGATTATCAGTATTAGAGAACCTGTAACTGCTGATATATCTTTAATATAATGGTTAAATCTTTTTGATTTTAAAATTCTAAAAATAGTTATCCCCTTATTCATATCTTATTTTAGGATTGATATATCCATATAGAATATCCACAAAAAGGTTTACAAAGAGAATAATAATTGAAGTAACCATTACATAGGCAACGATTACCGGATGGTCTGTCTCGTAAACAGCAGTTAGCAATAAATTTCCTGTCCCAGGCCATTGAAATATACTCTCTGTGACGATAGAAAACGCTATTAATTCCCCAAATTGCAAACCTGCCATTGTTATAACTGGTATAAGTGCATTTCTTAATGCATGTTTAAATATTACCATTTTGGATGGTAAACCTTTTGCCCAGGCTGTTCTTATATAATCTTCTCTCAATACTTCTAACATTCCTCCTCTAGTTAATCGGAGAAGTACTGCAAGTTGATACATGCCCAGGGTAAAAGCCGGGAGAATTAGATGGCTCAGGCCTCCTATTGTAAAAAATCCTGTCCGCCATCCCTCTGTAATTTTTATTACTTCACCCCTCCCAAAGGTAGGTAAAACTCCCAAGTAAACTGCAAAAATCATAATAAGTAATATTCCAATTAAAAATGTAGGGAGCGAAATACCAAAAAGTGAGCCGGTCATAATCACTCTACTAATAAAATTTCGAGGATTTAGAGATACTAACACCCCAAGACCAATTCCAAATAAAAGAGCTATACACATGGCACTCATAGCAAGTTCAATGCTTGCTGGTAACCTTTCCAATATAAGTTCAAGAACAGGGGTTTGGGACACATATGATAATCCAAAATCACCTTTAACAGCATTTTTCAAAAATACAATATATTGAACGTAAAACGGCTTATCCAAACCCATATTAACCCTGACTGCTTCTTGCTGTGCCTTGGTAGCATACCTGCCAGCTAAAGTAAGCACAGGGTCTCCAAAAAATTGGAAGATTATAAAACATAAAAAAGAAACAACAAGTAAGACTATAATTCCCTGGGTTAATCTCCTAAAAATGCATTTGTACATAACAAACTAAAAATAGTTGGGGCAAAACCTTATTTCAATTTTTTGCCCCAACTATTTTTTACCTTTCTACTCGTTAATTGAAATTTCTCTGAATAGTATCCAAGTGTCTGCTCGAGGGGTAAACTCTACACCTCTCCCCTTGTAAACAGCATAGGCATCTTCTTGATAGTGAAGAGTAATAGCAGCTATCTTCTCTTCCATTGCAATTCTATTTAATAATTGTAACTTTGCAGCCCTTTCTGCCGGATCGATGATTTCCTCAGATTCTTCTAGAAGTTTATCCAGGGTTGCATCACTATAATCAGAACCATTCAATCCACCATACCCTTCCTCTACACTATGTATTAATTTAGTAAAGGAGCGGCCAAAATCATAAGTTCCATCAAACCAACCTATTAGATAGAAATCTAATATATGTTCGTCTACTTCCGGGAAAAATACAGCTTTTGGTTTAGTATCTAATTCTACCTCGATTCCGACTTTTGAAAGTTGTTTTGCTACTGCTTCACATATCTGTGCATCTCGAACATATCTGTCATTTGGACCAGTAAGTGTTATTTTGAAACCGTCAGCATAGCCGGCTTCAGCAAGCAATACTTTTGCTCTTTCCGGATCGTAAGGAAAACGTCTAATTGAGGAATCATAACCTACAGTTGGTTCATCTGGAATCTGGGCTGCCGGAAATGCATGTCCAAACATTACCTTTTCAATGATTTCCTCTTCATCAATTGCCATATACATTGCTTTTCTTACTCTAATATCACTGGTAGGTGACCCCTTTTTATTTCCAAGTCCCAAGTAGATAGCCCTTCTTGCAGGAATAGTAACTACTTCGACATCTTCATGACCAGCTACGGTATCGAAAAGTTCGACAGGTACGTCTTGTAAAATATCCACTTGACCGCTTACAATAGCTGCTAAGCGAGTAGATGGTTCGGTAATTGGTGTAATCTCGGCATTCTTAATTGGGGGGACCTCGCCCCAGTAATCTTCATTAGCAGTTAATTTAAGGTAGGACCCCTTTACCCATTCAGCAAATTTGTAAGGGCCAGTTCCTATCGGATTTTGTCCTATATCTCCAATGGAACGGGATTCAGTAGATTCTTTATCCATGATAAATACTTGATGAAGATTGTCTGCAAAATAAGGAACTGATATTCTTGTCTTTACATCTATTGTCCATGGATCACCATCAACCATTTCTACCGATTCAATGCTCCCTCCAAAGGCCAAAAATTCAGATACCGGGTAGGGTTCTTTTAATCTATTGAATGTATATTTGACATCTTCCCAGGTAAAATCATTACCATTATGAAACTTAACTCCCTGTCTCAAAGTAAATCGCCAAGTCAGATCATCCAATCTCTCATAGGATGTAGCTAATCCGGGGACCAGGTGCCCTTCAATGTCTCTGTAGAGAAGTCCTTCAAATATATTAGCCATTATTCCAAGATTAGCGTCAGAATCTGATCCGTGAGGGTTCATGGTTTGTGGGGGTGAACCCACTGCAACGTTTATACTATCTTTCGCTGCTGCAAGCCCACTGGTAAAAGTGGTTAAAATCAACCCCAAAATGACAATTAAGATTATTGTAGATCTTATCCTTCTCATTTTTTTCTCCTTTTTATTTGTTATTCTTTAATCTTTTCCTATCAGTGTTTTTTAAAAATTTTTTCGCTCATCTTTAAATCCAACCAACAATTAACACTTCAGGATCTCATTCTACAACATAACAAAATTATAGGCTCACTTCAAAAAATTTCACCTCTTTTCTAGCCCTAATTAATTCTGTTAATGTCATTCCATTAATCTAAAATTATATACAATTATATAACAATATATAGGTAAAATCTAGTTTTTCATAAAGAAGAATCACCTAAATACTTGTTGCTATTCATTTTTTCCGGAGGCAGCAGTCTTTATAATAGATACAATATATTCTGCTGTCTTTTTTAAATCATCAATAAGAATATATTCGTCAACTGTATGAACATTCGTCATTCCTACTGCTAAATCTACTGAGGGAAAACCTTTTTTGTTAAGTACATTGGCGTCGCTACCCCCTCCGCTGGGTCGTAATTTTGGCTCTAATCCCATATCCATTGCTGCTTTTACTGCCATTTTCACTACCTGGCAATCAGCAGACAGATTATAACAAGAATATTCCCTATTAATTTTGACTTCTGCCTTTGCCTTAAATTCCTGAGCAGTTTCTTCGACTATCTGTTTTAATTTTCCGGTATATTTTTCTAATTTTTCTTCGTTTCTACTCCTGACTTCTCCTTCCAATATTACTTCATCAGGAACAATATTGGTGGCCTTGCCACCGGAAATGATACCAATATTAGCAGTAGTTTCTTCATCTATTCGACCTAACTCCATCCGAGAAAGAGCGAACCCAGCTATCTGAATTGCATTGATACCTTCTTCAGGTTTTGAACCAGCATGAGCAGCCTTCCCATAAATATTGAATTTTAAAGAATTCTGAGAAGGTGCTGCATTAACAATCTCTCCAACCTGTCCTCCGGAATCTAAAACAAAAGCCATCTGGGCATTTAGACTGGAAAGATCTAAATTCTTTGCGCCTAATAAACCTATTTCTTCACAAATAGAAAATACAATCTCAACATCACCACAGGGAACAAGATTTTCTTTAATAATTTGAAGAGCTTCTAATAAAGCAGCTATGCCTGCCTTATCATCTGCACCTAAAATTGTTTTCCCACTACTTACTATTCTATCTCTCTCACAAATAGGTAAAATGTTTTTACCAGGAACAACTGTATCCATATGTGCGGAAAACATAATCGGAGTTGCCTGTTTTATATTCCCCCTAAAACGAGCAATGATATTACCACTATTCGAATTTACCTTCTCACCAGCATTATCAACCCTGACTTTTAATCCCAAATCTTCCAGATTATGTATTAAAAACTCAGCTATATTTTTTCTATCTCTGGAAATACTATCTATCTTAACCACCTCCATAAAATTTTACCAATCTTTTTCATTAACCAAATATATTATCCTTTCTATAATAAAGCTTTTTAGGTCAATTATAGACCCCTATGTCTTTCTCGATAATTTAATTCTTTCTTCTATAGGCTTCATGTATAATCTTTACTTTTGATAATCCTGCATTTTAATAGACATTGGAATAGAGAGAAAAGTCGAACAATTGTCTTTAAATGTTTCAAATTTTACTTCTTGCTTTTCCACCAAGACCTTTTGATCATATCCTGTCTCATACGCAAACACAGTTCAAAATCCAGTGGAACATTTTCTCCTAAATAACCCACGTTAACCAATGTTACTTCAGGATCTTCAAGCATTTCTCTTTTTAAAATATCAAAATTTGCTCTCCTTCCATATTTTCTCACGGGAAATTCTTCTTTCACCCGGGGTTTTTCCAGAAGGCCTAATGGAGTTCCTGAAATCCCCAACTAAAATATTTGTCGGATAACCAGGTTCTTTTTCCCAGGAGAATCTTTTATTACCCATATTTAATAAGGCTTTACAGATAACCGCTCCACTCTCACCCAAACCATCTTCAACTTTGATAGCCCAGTGATTTGTTTCCACTCCAAAAACCAAGGTATGCCATTTGAGATAGGCAGGCCCGTTGGTATAATTTGTATAATCCATATTTTGTAAGGGAAAATCATAATGCTCAGAGGCATTTTGTAAATGAAGCAAAAATACTTTTTCCTGCAGATATCTATGGGGCAGCCTTCCAGTCTCTGCTTCTCCAAAATAATAAAGATTCAGATCTTCCAGAGTATGAATTTCATAAGGCCAACCTTCTGCAGCAGCAGCCTCCTTTAGCTTATTAGCCACATGCTGATAAATCTGTTCATCCATACCCCATTTGGTGGTATTCGCTGGAATGATGGCTTCCAGATCACCTCCATCATAGGATGGCTCTGATGGTCCTAGACTGTGATAATCAATCATCATATCCGGTATATAGGAGGAACAGAGATTACCGAAAATCTTTTTTTCATGATCGGTGATTCCGTACATAGTAGAGTTAAATTCATCCAAAACAACCCCTACTGGATTAACAACAGGTACAACGACAACAGTCTGCTTATCCCTTGTTTCTCTGGCATCATAGCTGGCTAAATAATTTAATATCTCCGGGCCAACTATTCTGGTACCTCTTTCATTGCCATGTCTGGTCAAGACAACTATCGCAATCTGTTTTTCATCTTCTGGAATAGACTTGTTGGTTACAACAACCGCAGGTACATCCCATTTATGGTCTTCGGATTTCCCGAGAACTATTTTTTCTGCAATTTCATGGTTATCTCTCACAAAATTATCTAGCCAAGAGTAAATTTCCTTAGACTCTCTCTCCCATAGGTATATGTGATCAAAACTCTTTTTTTCATAAATTTCCTATTCTTAATTATTTCTTTCCTTTTTGTCAAACAAATTCTGAGACCTAACCCCATCAATTTGGTTGTTATAATTTAGCAACCCACTACCAAACTTACCTCAGGTGAAAATCTAGTTACCATCCTCTCTGTCATTGCGAACGACCAAAGGGAATGAAGCAATCCATCCAATTATCCCACAGAAAAGCATAAAAGTTTTTAGATACAGATAAGAAGAGTAAGATTGTTTGAAAACGAGAGAAAAAGCTATTCTTGGATTTGAAGTTTTGGATTTTTATGTCAATTCCCTGGTGTTTTTAAATCAATAATGTCTCAAGCTTTTTTATTATTTCTAAGATCACATCCTGAGGTAATCTATCACAGAACTTCGGTTTTTCTTATTTTCCAATCAAGACTTTAGCTTGATCAGACAGGATATATTTTACCTAATTGTATGTGATGCTGTTCATAGTCTAATGAAGATAATATTTGATATATATTTTGCAGATATGTTTTATTGCTTTTATCGGACAAACCAAAATCTATGTCTACTGTTATTATGGGCTCTATTGAAACATTTCTCCATAAAAACTTGCTATACAGATAAGCTAACCAACCTCCTACAACAACAAGATCTTCTAGATATTCTTTTAAATCATCAAGTACTCCAAAAAATAGTAATTCAGTATCATGAATATCAGGCAAACTTTTCTCCTTTTGCTATTAAAATATTTTTAAGATGTTCTGCATGTTCTCTTCCTCGTGGCTGAAAGTGATATAAATCCAAGTATAATTGTAGATTTGAAGCAACTGAATAACCCTCTATTTTTTGGATTTCGTTAAATATACTATTCCGGTAAAAGGGGTCTACAAAATGGATATTTCCTCCTCGAACCAACTCTTTTAACCCTAAGTCCTGTCTAATTTTTAAAATATCTTTCTTCCAGCTTTCAGTTTTTATATATAAATAAATATCTGTTGTTCTGACAAAATACGTAATTAGATTAGCACCTGTGTGCAACGTTAAGGCATATTCCTGCTCTTTTAATACTGATTTAATTTTTTTAAGAATATTCTTATCCGGGGAATAATAGGATTCAACACCATTTTTTTCAAATTGATACCATTTAAGCCAGTCAGTAATTAGCTTTTCAGGATTTGTTAAAACAGAAAAGCTTTTCGGACCCTTTTTTACTCTTTCGATATATCCTTTAATCTCCATTGACTGTAATACTTCTTGAGCCATACCAATGCTTAATAATTCTGTTGAACTAAAATCACGAACAACCCATTCCTTCTCAGGATTTTGCAGCATCATACGTATGACCATCGAAGCTTTATCTGAAAATAGATTTTTAAACTTCTTTTTCTTAGCCATATTGTTCACCTTACATTAAAAGTTCAATTTTTATTGAACATTATATAATAAGTGAACATTAATAGTCAATAAATTTTATTGAACTCCAATTAATCTCCCTTGCATTCTTCAATCTTTCTGCCTTCAGATAAGACCACCAGAGGATATCAAAAATTTTTCTAAAAATCACTTTAATAGCATTAACTCAATTAAATGGACTGGATAAGGTATTTCAAATTCAATTGTAGAAAATAAATAAAATTTCATTCCAACCACCAATTTGTAATTACTTTCTTAAGAAACATTATCAAAAAATATAACTTTCAATGATAAAGATTTGACCCCCTTTTTCCTTTATAAGATGTGAAAACCATAATTTACCATAATGTGAACTTATGAAGCCTGACCCCTTTCTTCCTCCCATTTATTTTCGTTTATTCTATATATTTTTTTTCATTTGTTTCTTTGCCAATTTAATCATTTTTCCAAATCGTTTATCTTTCCGTCGTTTTTCATAATACGATTTCTCATGGTAAACTGATTCTTTATTTATTTTTAAATAGTTTCGATAGCGTTCCTGGGAGATTGCGCCCTCTTTTAGTGCAGCTAAAATGGCACATCCATCCTCTTGTGTATGAGAACAGTTATTAAAGCGACATTGTCGTGATAATTCTAAAATATCATCAAATGTATCATCAATGCCTGATTCTAATCCGATATTCCCCAGCTCCCGCATTCCCGGGGTATCTATGAGCATTGCACCGTTTATTAGTATATTTAAATGGCGGTTCGAAGTTGTATGTCTCCCTTTTCCATCTTTTTCTCTAATGGCCTGTGTCTTAAACCGGGCTTCGGTCAAAAGGCTATTTAATAAACTGGTTTTTCCCACTCCTGATGAACCAAGCAAACAAAATGTTTCACCGGGAATCAACAATTCTTCTATTTTACTTATACCAGAACTAGTAATATTGCTAAAAGCCACTACCTGAATGTCTGACATAATTGTATGAACTTCCGATATCTTTTCTTCTATATCCATAGTGGATAACAGATCATTTTTGCTAAGCAATACTACAGGACGAATATTACTTTCATTTATCATGGATAAATACCGTTCTAACCGCCTGAGATTATAATTGTGATCAAGTGACTGAACAATAAAGGCTGTTCCGATATTCGCTGCAATTAATTGAAATTCTATCTTTTTACCCGATTTTTTCCTTTTTAAGATTGTTTTTCTGGGAAAAATTTCACTAATTACGGCAAAAGAATCTTGGTCAAAATATTTGGCATAGACCCAATCACCTACTGTGGGATAATCTAACGGAGAATCAGCATTGAATTTCAATTTTCCTGATACTTCTGCAAAAACATCTTTTTTTTCATTTCTAATAAGATAGCTATCCTTATTTACCGTAACAATTCTGGCTATTTGGTATTCGATTAATTTTGTAGGATCAATCTTATCTTTAAACCAATGGTTAAATCCTAATTCTTCTAATTTCATGGGCTATTCTCCTGTTATCTAACAAAATAAATTGTGTTTGAATATATAAAATAATGTGAGATAATGGGGTCAAATCTTTATAATTGACAATTACATTTTTTGCTGCAACAGCTCATGGTGAGTAATCTGGATAAAATAATTATTCTGGACAAACCCCAAAAGCCACAAATGTTCCTCTGTCCATATGTTATTATTCTGGTATAAAAAAATTGTTTTACTAATCTGTTGTTAACTATATTGGGTAAGCCCTGACCCTTTGCTTTTTCTATAATTAAAAGGATATAGCGCTGCTCCAGTTCTTAAATTAATAGAAATATTCTTACCCAAGATGCCCTCATTTTTAATACAGTCATACCAATAATTAACAAATCGATTAAGAATGCTCACTTTTTATTTCCAATCTGTTAAAAATCGTGCTCTTTGGCATATTCAAAATAAGTAAATATTTTCCCATTAAAACTTACTTTATCCAGGTCATGCTCCTATAAAATTGTTATAATTATCGATACAGAGAACTATACCCTATATTATTCAAGTAAAAACTGATAATTCAAGACCAGACCCCCATGTCTTTAAAAAATAAAGTCTTTATTTTATGAAAATTTTTAATTTAGAGCATTCATCGTATCAAATTTGCTATGCTATTAATTATTTTATTCTTTTTATAAAATCACCTGGAGAGGCCGCTTTAATATTATTTTCTTTGGCAAATTCCAATGCAAGTTTGTCACCGGTAATAAAAATAGCATCTTCCTTAAGTGATAAAGATAGAAAATGATTATCTGGTTTATCTGTACTAATATTCAAAATATTTCCAGGATTTTTTATTGTACAAAAAGAAAGAAAGATTTCAAAGTAACTCTCTATATGTTTGATGTTATTTTCTATTTTCTGATTTATTATTAATTTTTTACAAAAATGTTCAAGTTCAATCGATACAATGTTTGGCTCGATAATTTGAGCGTTATTCATAATCCATAGAATAACTTTCGAGCAAGTTTGGGAGCCCAAAGCAGCTGAGATAATGACATTGGTATCAATAACGACCTTCATCAAGTAATTCCTTCCTCACCTGTTCTAAAAGCTTATCACCTTTTTCTTTTGTAATACCTGATTCGCGCGAGGCCTCCTGAGCTTTTTCCAGATAGTATTGGACAATATCAGCCTTGGTAAATGGTTTTATTTTAGCTAATGGTTTTCCTCTGCTTTCTACAATCACTTCCTGATTCATTTCTAATATTTTATTAAAATTGTTTCTTACTTCTCTTAAATTAACAGTCTTCATTTAAATCACCCCGAATAATATTCTATCACTATTGTCCACTATTGTCCACAATAGATGGATTACTCATTGTTTTGTCGTTATGATAGCAAGCATTTAAATAGACTAATTGCAGATCTTTGTGAATCGTGTTTTCCAAAAACAGATGTAAATTTCAACCGAAAAGTACACCATATTTCACTCCAAAAGTGCACCACTATCTGTAAAAAAATTAACTCAATTTAGCTCATCTTTTTCCTCCTTTTCCTGTCCTGCCAGCCACTCTTTGGTCTCCTTCAACCGATAGTAGGGTTCTATGGGGTCAGGTCTTCACATTTGACATTTCTCATTCTTATGTCAAATGTGAAGACCTGACCCTTTGTCTTTATTTGCCTAATATCTCACCGGAGAGTTCAATAATTGTTTTATGTTGCTGGCCATCGATTGACCGATACCCTTTTAGAAATACTATTGCTCTGCCACATCTTAACATTGCCAGATAAGCATAATTATAAGTTGCCTCTTCATCTATCTCTAGAGTAGACTTGGCAACAAATAGGTCTTTCTTGGCTCTAAACAAAAGTGCTTCGATATGGGGATAATCTATGTTTTGTTTTTTGATTAACCCCTGGTTCAGCAATATCTTTATTCTATCTTCATAACTCATTTTCGTTTCCTATTAGGGTTATTTTCTTGCCTTGGATAATATCTGAAATAAAATAATTTCCTTTTTCTCTCTTTTTTTCAAATTCATCTTTACTATAAAGAGTGTAATTTATTTCTCTCTGTAATTTTCTCTCTAATTTATTTAGTTCATCAATTAGTTTATCTTCATTTATCTTTCCTATAATCAGTAAATCTATATCACTATCTCCTCTTTCTTCTCCTTTGGCAAAGGAGCCATAAATAAAAGCATGTGCTATGTCTTTAAAGTTTGTTAGAACATCATAAAATAGTTTGGCAACACCGGAGGTTTTAAAGATAATATTTTTTAATTCATTAAAAATAGGATATGATTGATTTAGATAATAATAAACCTGGTTACCCTTGTTTTCACTGAGAAAAAGACCTGTACTTTCCAGCTTTATCAATTCACGGCGGATATTGCCTACAGAATAGTTTAATATTCTTTCTAATTCTCTGAGGTAATATTTGTTATCAGGGTTGGTGAAATATAAGGCAAGAAGATCTTCCCTTAATTTTGATTTTTTTATTGATAATATATCCATATTTGTAGTCCTTTATGACTACAATTGTAGTATGTTCTTACTACAATGTCAAAACATAATTAGGCTATCTGCGAACCCTAAAAAAATACTTTACTTCCCTCTTCTGCCCGTAATATTAATCCCTGATTCGAACAACCGTCCGATGTTCCGATGTATCATTTGTCAATAATAAAGATTTGACCCCTCTATCTTAACTTTGAGTCCTAGACCCCCATTAATAACTTCTCAAGGCTTCCAGATTTCATCGTATTATTAATCCACTCCCAACCAAAGGCAATGTTGTTACTAATACAATGATAAAGAAGATTTGACCTCTTTACCTATTACGACATACATCAAATCATGAGATTTTAGAAAGAATATACTGATTTACAGATACACCTTCCTCTGCTGATTTAATAACTAGATTCTTATGCACTTCCGCTGGTACACGTAAGGTTAGATTGCCTTTATATTTTCATTCCAAAGTGGTTCTGGGATTTTCGCTTTTTCTATTCATCCATTCAATTGTATTTTTAACAACTTCTTTAATCTCCTTTTAATCCATCTTCAATTGTATCTCCATGGGCCATCAATGAAGGAAACTCAAGGCATCTAGCAATATGCGTTTTATCCTCTTCAGACCATTCTACTCTATATGTATATTTCTCAATTAATTCATGAGTTTTCATCGTTTACCTAATTCTTTTTCCAGTGCTTTTACTACTAACTTCACTTGGTATAGTTTTTGCCATCTTTCCACCTTTTTGTATGTTTATTCTTGGGTCCCTTCCATGGCGTCTTGAAGATATGATGACTGCCTTAACTCTAGGAGCCCTGAAATGTTTTTGTACATATTTTGATTAAATCATCAAACTTGACATTTTTGGGATTGGCCAAAATATCTTTTTTCATATAATATATGATAGTGTATGTGATATCATAAGTCAATGCCTATTTACTTTTATTCTATTCTTAAAACTATATTGTGATGGCAAATAGCTCCAGCTAATAAATTAAATGGAAAATACATACCCTGTTTTCTGGTCATATATTTGTATTTTGAAAATTAATCTATGTTGTTTTACTCTGAATTATTTTTTCCAGCTAATAAATCTTTCTTTCTTCTAGACAGCTAACATTTTCTTTCTTTGCTTCACAAGAATGTGTTATTTGGTATTGCATCTTTGTAAAATGCTTCCATTATATAATTTACAACATCATGGTAATAACTATTCTTTTCATCAATATCAACCAGAGTTTTCTGTATCTAAAATCATTCATTCTATAATTAAAACTGTCTCAATTGTAGTAATATTACAATTAAATTCTTAATATATTTCAAGTCTTTCTTTCATAATCTTATATTTCTCATCATTTACTGAAAAACCTGGATATATTATTAATAATCTTCTTGGTATAAGCTAGCTTTTTCTCAGTATTTCTATTTTTGGTAATATTCATCAGCCCTTTATATAATTCATCAAGCAGTTGTTTAGCAGTTTTAAAGCATTTATCAGTATGTCTTCCATCCTGATCTTTGTATGACCCCTTAATCCTTGCAAAAGTAGGAATATGCATACTGCTTGAAAGATATTGATAAGGCTTGGTAATTTCTACTTCTATATCAAGCTTTCAGAACAATAAGTAATTCTACCTTCTACCTCTACATTTTCTATTACTAATTTCACAGGAATATCGTACAATCTTGTCCATTTTAAAATCCTTTCTTTTCTTACATTTCATTTTATTTCTTTAACACACTTCTAATGCCATAGCTTTCTTTTATTTCATTGATTATTTTTATAGAACATTTTATTCACCTACCATTTTTCAATTTAAAATAAAAAAACCTCTTCAAATCCGAAGAGGTTCATTATTTTTCTCATCTCTCGGAATTGAATATCAATCCGCGGAACTTGGCACCAAAATCATAATCCTTGTTATGAAAGGTTGCCGGGTTTCACAGGGTCCGTCCCTCAGCCACTCTTGATAAGAGTCCGGTATTTGTTTTTAATCTGGTAAATTCAAAATACGATTCTTTATTTTGTTTAATAAATCACCTATTTCTATATATTCGGAAGAATTATTTTAATTTAGCTATTGTATTTGGTTAATTATTTTATCTATACTATATTTTAACTTTTTATCTGTTTTAATTTGTTCTTTTATTTTGTTACAGGGAATTAACTACAGTAGTATGGTCTTTTTTTCCTCCAAAAAGACCTCCAATTGTGGTAAGGGAGTAATTCATTACTCCTTAGCTATATACATGGCAATCTGACGTACAAAAATGATGCTTTTGTGATCTATTTTTTGATAATAACATACTTGGTTTCAGGTTAAAGAAATCTGCTGTTTGTTTTTGAATTAGCTGAATAGAAATTTCATTTTCCTGATGGCAATAAAATCTTTAGAATTTGTTTAGCTAAAGGGAAATCTATCGTTGTTGGGTTAAGGTGGCATATGCATCTAGTTTATTTAAAAGCCCCTCTAATTGGATGAATGTTAGTAGGAATTTTGTTGGCGATATAATGAATAATCTCTTCAGATATTTCAATTTGGGCGCCTTTGGGCCTTTTTGTAAAATAGCTATTCTAGTTTCAAAATCAGGTGCTGAGATACTGTGTACTAATCCCTATCTCAAAGCGTGATATCAAACGTTCTTTCTAAATTAGTAATTTTTGTGGACGATCTGAGGAAATAACTATTTGTTTTCCTGCATTATAAAGGGCATTAAAAATATGGAAAAAAAATTCTTCTGAGTTCTTTCTTTCCTCGCCAAAATTGGATATCATCAATTAAGAGGACATCCAAACTACGGTATTTATCCCGGAAAGATTCAGTTGTATCATCACGGATAGAATTACCAGCCTTCATTAGTGAATTTCTCTGCAGATACAGGCGATATTAATAGAGTGAATTGAGTTTTTATTTATAATATAATTTCCAGTTGTGTATCAGATGGGGTTTCCTCAACTTGGCTCCCCATATACAAACAAGGGATTATATGATTTAGCCGGGAATGGGCTACTGCCATACAGGCGCATGGGCAAAGCGGTTACTATCTCCAATTTTAAAATTATTAAAAGTATAATCTGATTTAAGCCTGTCTTGTTATATTTTTTTGTAAATCATCCAGGTTTGTATTTTTTTCTTTCCTTAGACTGTCCGGGAGTTTTTGATGAATCAACCTGGAATTTTATTAAAATATTTTCATCCAATCCAGCTTGATCAACAAGTATATCTTTTATAAACTGATAATAATTTTTTTCCAGCCAATTCTTACAGAATAAAT
This sequence comes from Candidatus Atribacteria bacterium, assembly GCA_018402425.1. GTDB lineage: Bacteria > Atribacterota > Phoenicimicrobiia > Phoenicimicrobiales > Stramentimicrobiaceae > Oleincola > Oleincola secundus. The sequence continues at coordinate 103,887 of JAGYIZ010000001.1, forward strand.
TTGGTACCGCTAAAATCAGTTCATTGTTTTTAAAATCAATATATTTTTATTCGGAAAACCAGGTATAAATATCTGTGGGACTTAAATTTTCTTGAATACTTTTAAACATCTTCCCATTGATTATTAAGTTGGTTAGAGCTCATGTTCCTCCTTTGTTATTAAAAATTATCAGAAATTCTTATTTATCTTGTTACAAATTACTGCTTAAAATTTTCTTTTTCAGAACTTCTGCTCTATCCGTTTTTCCCCAGGTAAATTTCTGTCTTTCCCTGCTATAATGTCCATAAACTGCCGTCTTTAAATATTGGCCTTCTCAACTGAAGGTATTCAATAATTTTTCCCGGGCGAAAGTCAAAATTTCCATAATGATTTTTTCAATTATTATCAGGGCAATTATGCTGGTTCCAGCTGTATTTGACTATAATAGATACTGGGTGAGTAATCGATGGTATAGGTAATCTGAATCTCACATCGGTCAGGCCAATCCTAAAAGAATAATATTTTTGGCCGCATATCGTGCCGTGATAATTGGTAGAGTGATTAATCTTTGTTGTATTCTTGCTGAAAATATCCTTCCTCTGTGTCGTGCACCTACTCAGGTATTCATACAATTTTTCTGCTGGTCAATCTCTGGAATCTGACGAGGTCCTCCTCTTTTCAAACCTTCCAGTATTGTTAATATAATATTTTTGTATCATCAGAGCTGATATTGTTCTGTATAATTTTTAATGATTCTGTTTTAATATTCTCTCAAAGTATCCAGATATTCGGGAACCATTATGCTGGGCGGCAATAACTACTGTAGTCACCTCTACTGGTATTCCATCTTCATAAGCAACTGTTACCTGGGCCTTACCATCAGGTCGGAGATAAGGGAGTGTCCCATCTTTTCTCACTTGTGCTAACCGATAAGTTAACTGATGAGCTAACATAATTGGTAAAGGCATCAATTCCGGTGTTTCATTACAGGCAAAGCCAAACATCATCCCCTGGTCACCTGCCCCGGTATCTGAGCCATTATCTTCTCCGGTCTTTGATTCCAGACAGCGGTCAATTCCCATAGCAATATCCTTTGACTGGCCATTTACAAAAATTGAAATACTGTAATCAGGATTAAGCCCATAACGTTCCTCAGTATATCCAATTTCCCGGATAACCTGCCGAATAATTTTAGTTATATCCGGCCTGTAGACAGATTGAATTTGCCCGGATATAGTAATATTCTCTGCACTAACCAATGCCTCTACTCCAACCCTGCCTGCAGGATCATGTTCCAATACATCGTCCAATATTGCATCAGAAATCAGGTCTGCAATCTTATCCGGATGCCCTTCCGTTACCGATTCTGAAGTGAACAAGTATCTTTTAGTCATATTTTTCTCCTTATTTTTTTAATTTAAAATAAAAAAACCTCTTCAAGTCCGAAGAGGTTCATTATTTTTCTCATCTCTCGGAATTGAATATCATTCCGCGGAAATTGGCACCAACATCATAATCCTTGTTATGACAGGTTGCCAGGCTTCACAGGGTCCGTCCCTCAGCCACTCTTGATAAGATGCACTATATTCTATTTAATTTTAAAATATCATTCTAAAAAGCCAATGTCAAATATTTTTATCTATTCTCCCCATCCTTCTTATTATTTTATTATGAACAATTAGCTATATGGACAAATGATTCCTACTTTGATTTCTGAATTGTTCAAAAAATATTGCCTCTCTTTTAATTATTTTTTATCTGATATCAAATGTGTTGACCAATCACCTTTTGTTTCTTTTGTCTTCTATTTTATCTTGAATCTTCAAATAAACGTAAATAGTCTTTATAGATAAAAATCCTTCCATATTTTTTATCCTTGTCTTTAGGCACCAAAAAATTTAACCTGACAAATCTTTTTACTAATCTATTTGCCCCTTCTCTCGAAAGCCCGGTAAATTCTTCAACTTTTTTAACATTAATAATGGGTAATTTATAAAGGCTTTTTAAAAGCTTGTCAGCATTTTTGGCTCCTTTTCCTAATTTCATTACCTTTTGTTGGTTTTTCTCACGTAATTCAATAATTTTATTCGAGGTTTCTATCGCTTCTTCAGCAACTTTCCTGATACCTTCTAGAAAAAATTCCAACCAGGATAATACATTTCCCTTTCTATATTCATCTAACTTATCAAAATATAGGTCTCGATTCCTCTTTAAATATTCAGAAAAATACAACACTGGCCTTTCCAATAGTTTTTCTTGACAAAGATAAAGAGTAATAAGTAACCTTCCAGTTCGACCATTTCCATCAATAAATGGATGAATTGTCTCAAATTGCGCATGAATCAAGCCTATCTTTATTAAAGCAGGGACAGTTGTATTAGTATAAAAATATTTTTCCAAATCGGTCATTGCAGAAGCTAGGTAATGAGGAGGTGGTGGTACAAAGCGAGCATTATTGGGGTTAGTTCCCATAATCCAATTCTGACTCTTTCTGAACTCCCCGGGATAAGGAAAATAGTTGCTTCTGGCATTGGTTAATAATCTCTGATGAATTTTTTTGATCAATCTTAAGGACAAAGGAATTTTATTTAACTCTTGAAAGCCTAAATTCATGGCTTCAATATAATGCAAGATATCATCTACATCTGAAGGTAATTCAGGAGCTCTTTCAACTTCAGCATGTAAGGCATCAGTCAATTGTGCTTTAGTTCCTTCTATTTGACTTGATAGAGCAGCTTCTTTTTTAATATACATAAAAATAAAAAAATCAATATCAGGAACAAGTTTGGTTAACCCATCTAATTTCCCCAATAATAAGCTGGATGTAGATAAAAGATGAATTAACTTTTCTCCCTGAAAAGACAAATTCTTAGGAGGAAATTTTTCAGGGATAAAGGCTTTATAACCCCCTATCTGCGTTATATTTTTACCAACAATATTTTTGGATTCTTTTTGATACATGTCAATATTCTATCATTAAAGTTGACATTTATCAAATAGATGTCAACTTTCATTTTAAATCTAACCTCATCAATAATTCCTAAATAAATTCAAGATTATTATTTATTCTGTCTTACCATCTTTAACCCTTGAAGTACTGATATTTACAAAACTGATAAAATAGCATTCAATCAAATAAATTGGATGGGTGCTTCAAATTCAATTTTGGAGAATCAATACAATTTCATTCCAATTATCATATTTCGAAAAATAGATTTATTTCACTATCTTCCAAACCAATGAATTTGCATCTCTTTCAGGAAAACTGTTTACCAGGTAGGAGGGATTTATACTTACCATGATAGTAGGAAACCTACTTACCGAAGTAGGGGAAAAAGTGCTTGAGATTTACAGGTATTTATTAGCTTTTTTATATTAAGCAAGGAAAATTTGCAATTATTTTTCCCAGTTACATTATCAAAAAATATAACTGTCAATGATAAAGATTTGACCCCTTTATTTGACCTTATTCTATCTTGCGTCTCAAATTATGAAAAAAGATTATGAAGAAAGATAGTTAACTCTTTTGAAAAAGAATAGATTGCATGGAATTTAAAAATTATTCTTCATCTAAATCCATTACTTTCCAATAACCACTTCTTGGTGAACCAATTCTTTGCAATACGCCTTTTTTCTTTAACTTTGAAATATTTTCTTCGACTTTTCTTTGTGAGATATTGACAATTTCTGAAAGGTCTTTAGCGGATATATGTACATTCTCCATCATACTTTTTAATATCAATTTTTGATTTTTATTGAGATCTTTTCCGACTCTATTTCCGACCTTATCTCCGACTCTATTTCCGACCCTCTTAGTTCTTGTAAAGGTCACAGTAAAGAAATTATTGTAATTAAAACTTACTTCTCCTTTACCGTGATTTTTTATAGCATTTTTTATCCTATTTATTCCAGTTCCAATCTGCTCTATATAGTCTGCTCGATTTAAGAGTGAAGCAACAACGGGATTTCTTACTACACTCCTGGTTCCAAAATCTTTGGATTCAAGTCCAGAAGGTAGACCTCCGGGGTTGGAAATCTCTACTCTATTATCATAAATTTCGATCATTACATGAGCGCCTTTTTCAAAGTAATCTCTATGACAAACTGCATTAACTATAGCCTCTCTTAAAGCTATGTCCGGTATATCAGGAACCTCGAGGCGTCTTGTATCTTCAATTCTATATTCAATATTAGTATGTCTTTTAACAAACAATATTGCATTTTCAATATTTTCAATAATATTTTCTGCCAAATCCTTTTTATCAAGTATGTATAATTTCTCTGTGCCTTTATATAAGACACAAATAACTTTTGCTTGCAATATTAAATATTCTATAGATTTGGAAAAAAACAATACTCCCGCATTGGTCAATAGGTCATTATCTAAGATACAATCAAGGTTTTTAAGTAAAATTTTTTGCTCTAGAGAAGGTGTTAT
>JAGYIZ010000010.1 GCA_018402425.1 Candidatus Atribacteria bacterium
AGAAATTATTTTATCTATTTTTTCTCCTACTACCTTGTTGGCTTTTTGTTGAAAAATATTTTCAGCCTGTGGATTAAAATTATCAATAATGCCATTTTGATCTATGGTAATAATTCCTTCATAAGCAAAATCTACAATAGTTTTAAATCTCTTGGTTTTTTCTAATTCTGTTCTTTTAATTTTTGCAACCCTTTCGGCTTCAAATATTGATTGGGCTAATGCTTCTTTCCCGGATTCAATCAATATACCATTCATGCCCAATTCTCTTGCAACTTCTACTGATATATTATCCCCAATTACCCAATCGATATTTTCTTCTTTTATTGTCCTAATTTTTTCTTTTACATATAAAGGATTTTCATACCAATTTTCCATTAAAGTAAGCGTTTTTACCTTAATATCTAAAATCCTTCCCAATCCTTCTATTCCATAAGTGAAAGGATGAAAACCAATTATTGCCGCTTTGTTTGTTCTTTTTTTTAGCTTATGTATTGCTCTAATAATATCAAAAGCATTAATCTGAATCTTAACAATGGGAACCTCATTAATTTCTTTTTCAATTGCAATTGCAGTTCCTCCTCTGCTTATAATTACATCTACTCCTTGCTCTTCTAATTCTTTGGCTTTTTTTACACCTTGTATTAGGTCTCCAACTTCTATAATAATTTCTTTGTTAAATTCCTGACAAACTTCTGAGAATAATTTCGCCATTTCCATATAAGGAGCAATAAATGCAATTTTATACTTCATTATTATCTCTCCATAAAATAAATGTTTTTTACTAATTTTTTAATCTTTTCCTAAGTTCTGCTAGAGAAAAAGTATTTAAAAGATGATTTTTTTCTAACCAGCCGCGACGGGCAATCGAGATACCATAAGCCATATTATCCAGTGATGATAGCTGATGCGCATCTGTACCAATTGATAATAGTACGCCTTTTTCCTTTGCACTTTTCACATAGATATCATTCAAGTCCATTCTCTCCGGTGATGCATTAATCTCCAATGCAGTATTGGTTTTAGCTGCTACTCTAATGATTTCCTGCATGTCAACAGCATAAGGTTCTCGATAACCAATAATCCTACCGGTAGGGTGGGCAATAATGTTTACATGGGGATTTTGCATTGCCCTGGTCAAACGATCCATTAATTGTTCTCTTTCCTGCTTAAAACCAGTATGAATAGCTGCAATAACAATATCCAATTTTTGTAGGATACTATCAGGAAAATCCAGGGTTCCGTCAGATTTAATATCTACTTCAATTCCCTTTAAAACAATTAAATCATTAAAACTATTATTGATTTTTTCAATCATTTCTATTTGCTCTTGTAATCTTTTCTCATTCAATCCGCCTGCTATAGAAAGAGATTGAGAATGATCGGTAATTGCAATATAGCTATAGCCTCTCTTTCTTGCCTCCTTGACAATCTCCTCTAGGGTGTTCAATCCATCGCTGTCACTGGTATGAATATGCAAATCTCCTTTGATGTCCTCCATAGTAGCCAGTTCAGGTAATTGATTTTTTCGTGCTGCCTCAAACTCCCCACGATCTTCTCTTAATTCCGGCATAATAAAAGGTAGTCCCAGTTTCTGATAAATCTCCCGTTCTTCTCTCCCGGCTACTTTTTTATCATCTTTAGTTTGAAATACTCCATATTCATTGATTTTTAAGCCCTGTTTAACTGCCATTTCTCTTAAGCGAACATTGTGTGCTTTTGACCCGGTAAAATATTGTAGGGCAGCCCCAAAGCTATCAGGTTCTACCACTCTTAAATCTACATGAATGTTTTGCCGGGTTAAGATAGCTGACTTGGTTAAACCCTCTGCCAGGATTTCTTTTACCTCTGGTAAATGAGTAAATTTATCCATTATTTTTTCAGGTTTTTTTGAAGTAACCAGTATGTCAATATCTCCAATTGTATCTTTTCTGCGTCTCAAACTACCGGCAATATCAATTTGGTTAACTTCCTTAAGGGATTTTAAGCGGTCAATTATTTCCTCGGCAATAGGCAAGGCAACTCCAAGCAAGGCTCTCTTCTCTCGCCTCTTGTATAGCTCAATCCCTCTTAATATATTTTCTTCTGCCTTTTTCCCCATTCCGGGAAGATTCTCCAATTTATGTTCACGGGCAGCTTCTTCTAATTTATCAACATTATCAATTCCCAACTCTTCATAAAAAAGCTTTGCCTTTCGGGGACCAACGTCGGAAACCTTCAATAATTCCAATACACCGGAAGGGATACTTTTTTTCAGATTCTCGTAATATTCCAGCTTTCCGGTTTCGATAAGTTCCTCTATTTTCTTAGCAATTGCTTCACCTACTCCCTGAATTTCATCCAGTTGGCCTGCCCTGTAAATTGTCTCAACCTCCATGGGAAAATTTTCTATGGTAACAGCAACGCGTTCATAAGCCCTAATTTTGAATCTATTTTCATTTTTTATTTGTAAGATCTTAGCGATATCATCAAAGACTTTGGCAATTTCAATATTTTTTATCAATATGCCATCACTTCTTTCCATAATATTTTTACGTTTTCTATTATCATATCACAAAACAGAATAGTCATAGAAAATTTCCCATAAATTCCGATTCACAGTCTTCTCCAACGCAAGATGAGCCTGAAATGAGTTCCTAAAAGTCAACACATTTGACCGAATAGGGATAAGAGTCATAATAGCTATATGATGATGGTAATTATGATGAATGACTCTAAATTAAATAGACTGGCTCAAATAAAAAACTTTTTAGCTGAAACTAAAGAAATAGAATTTAACAAGAAATCTAAAAAGGAGGCCTATTGTTGGATCGAGCAGACTCTAAACAGGTTTCAATATGTTATTCTCTCTAAAAAAGAAAAAGGATTAATCAGGAGATATCTCATGAAGATAACCGGCTATTCCCGGTCCCAGCTTACCAGACAGATCAACTAATATCATAATACCGGGCAGGTAAGAATAAAAGGATATGATCGACCCAGATTCCAGAAGAAATACACTCATCAAGATATTCAACTATTGGCACATACCGCACAGTTACATGATTCTCCCAACGGGGCTGCCTTAAAGAAGAATCTAGAACGTATGGTCAGGGAATACGGTAAAGAAGAATATCTCAATATTGCTAATATCTCGGTATCTCATATCTATAATTTGAAGAAGAAGGTCTCCTACCTGCGCAGTATCACCAGTTATCAGAAAACCAATAAAGGCAAGGGCAAAGCCATAGGTCAAAGGTGTAAACCCCAACCTGAAGGAAGACCAGGCTATCTAAGAGTAGATACCGCACACCAGGGGGACCAGGAAAGACGAAAAGGAGTCTATCATATCAATACGGTAGATGAAATAACTCAATGGGAAGTGATAGGGGCAACAGAGAAGATTTCCGAAGAATATCTTCTTCCCTTGCTGGAGAAAATCATAGTCAGTTATCCTTTCCGGATAGTTAATTTCCATAGTGACAATGGTTCAGAATACATCAACCAGCAGGTGGTAGAGATGCTAAACAAACTCTTAATCAAGCTGACTAAAGGAAGACCCAGACACACCAATGATAATGCCCTAATAGAGAGCAAAAACGGCTGGGTAGTCAGGAAATGGTTAGGCTATAGCCATATCTCTCAAGAACATGCTCCCAGGGTTAATGAGTTTTACTTCGGCTGTTTTCAGGAATATTTGAATTTTCATCGTCCCTGTGCCTTTCCTAGTGAAGTAATAGATCACAAGGGAAAAATTAAAAAGAAATACCGGTACCAGGACTATCAGACTCCCTATGAGAAATTAAAAAGTATTGCTGATGTGGGTAAATATCTAAAAGATGGTATTACCCTGGAAATGTTGGATAAAATAGCAAAAAGATACACCGATAATGAGATGGCAGAGAAAGTTCAGCTTGCAAGAGATAAATTATTTGATAAAATAGTAGCAGCATGACTCTTGATTTCAGGCTCATATTTGGATTAGAAAAGACTCAATATTGAAAGGTATGGCAGTTAGTGGTACAATCACATGTTGTTTGTATTGGTTAAGTTAATTATTAAAAAAAGGAATAGAAAATGTTTAAGAAGTTTGTGTCCTACTACAAACCTTATAAAGGTTTGTTTTTTTTAGATTTGATTTGTGCCTTTCTGATTGCTTCGATTGATTTGGTATTTCCAGCAATGACCAGGCTATTTATTAATAATATTATACCGGAAGGAAAACTCAGACTTTTTGGTCTCTTTATCATTGTGCTGGTTATATTAGCTGTAATTCGGGCGGTATTAAATTATATTGTTGACTACTGGGGCCATGCATTGGGGGCTCGGATGGAAAGGGATATGAGGACCGATCTCTTCAAACATTTGCAGACTCTCTCTGTTGATTATTTTGATAATGTTAAAACCGGACATATCATGTCCCGTGTAGTGAATGATCTGAACCGTATAGCTGAACTTGCCCATCATGGTCCTGAAGACGTATTTGTTTCCGTAGTAATGATTTTAGGTTCGTTTGCGATTCTCTTCTCGATTGAATGGCGTCTTACTCTAATTCTTTACAGTTTTCTGGCTATTTTGATATGGTATGCGGTTATCAAAAGACAGAAAATGGGAGAAGCTTTTAGATTGGTCAGAAAGAAAATTGCCAATATTAATGCCCGAGTGGAGAATAGCATTTCCGGTATCCGGGTTGCCAAGGCTTTTACTAATGAAGAATACGAAATGGAGAAATTTAATCTGGGTAACCAGGAGTTTAATGAATCAAGAGAAATGGCCTACAAAGCAATGGCAGAATTTTTCTCCGGTATTCTTTTCCTGTCAAATTTTTTAAATATTATTGCCCTAGGAGTAGGTGGTTACTTCATTTTCCAAAACATTATTAATATCGGAGATCTGGTAGCATATCTTTTATATATAAACTTTTTCCTGCAGCCTATTCGTAAATTAACGAATTTTACCCAGCAACTGCAGGAAGGAATTAGCGGGTTTGAAAGGTTTACGGAATTAATGAAAATTGAACCATCTATTGCAGATAAAGACAATGCTGTGGAATTAAAAAATATACGAGGAAAAGTTGAATTTAAAAATGTATCCTTTAGTTACAAGGAAGAAGAAGTTGTTTTATCCAATATCGATTTATTTATTGAGCCTGGGAAAATGCTGGCCTTGGTAGGACCTTCCGGAGCAGGTAAGACTACCTTATGTCACTTGATTCCTAGATTTTATGAAGTAGATTCAGGAGAAATTTTGATTGATGGAATTAACATAAAAGATATCAAATTAAATTCACTGAGGAAAAATGTTGGCCTGGTCCAACAGGATGTTTTTTTATTCACCGGTACTATTGGTGAGAATATACTGTACGGAAAGCCTGATGCCGGACAGGAAGAAATTATTCAGGCAGCCAGAGATGCTAATATCCATGATTTTATTGACACTTTACCGGATGGTTACGATACTTATATTGGAGAAAAGGGACTCAAGCTTTCCGGAGGTCAGAAACAGAGGGTTTCATTAGCAAGGGCTTTTCTTAAAAATCCTCCGATTCTTATTCTGGATGAAGCAACATCTTCCCTGGATACCGAATCAGAATCTATTATCCAAAAAGCCCTGGAACGATTGACAGTTGGCAGAACAGTACTGGTAATAGCCCATCGGCTTTCCACCATCAGGAATGCTGATATGATTATTGTATTAACCAATCAGGGAATTGTAGAGAAAGGAACTCACGATCAACTAATTGACAAAAAACAACTTTATGCTAAGCTATATCAAGCTCAATTTAAAGGTTTTATTCCTGATGAGATTGAAGAAAATTAAATAAAATAAAATTATTTGACTAAAAAGAACCTTACGATTATAATCATATAAATTAATATTGAAAAATGATGAATGGGTTAAGTAGCAGTATGGCAATATTTTTCAGAGAGCCGCAGTTGGTGAGATGTGGCATAATGTTATATTGCAAAATGGTCCCAGGAGTTTCAGCCTGAAAGGAACTACTGAGTAAGTACTGACGGGTTTCCTCCGTGAAAAAGGAAAGAGTATCGGTATATAGATAATTAATGCCCGTACTTTACAGAGTGGAACTGATTGGTTCCAACCAGAGTGGCAACACGGAATGACCTTTCGTCTCTAAGAGATGAAAGGTTTTTTGTTTATATAGAATTAATATACCGGTATTCTAATAAGAGGGGTCAAATTTATAACAGCAGAAAATAGAAAATAATTTGATCCAATAAGGGTGGCACCGCGAAGTAAGCTCTTCGTCCCTGAATTAAAAGTAAGGGAATGAAGAGCTTTTTCTTTTTTATAAGACTGAAAAAATATAAAAATAATGGGAAGGAGGAGTGCATAAAAATAGATTGCGATATGAATCTAAAAAAGTAAGTAAAATTCATTTAAAATAAATAACAATGGAGGGTTTATAATGGATAAAAAAATGATTATTATCATAATTTTATTACTGATCAGTAGTGTTCTTACTGTCTTACCAGTTTCGGCAAATCAGGTACAATTATCGATTACTACCGGACCAATGGGTGGAGGGTTTTATCCTATGGGGGGTGGAATTGCAGAATACCTTTCTAAGACTATTCCGGATCTTTTTATTACAGCCACATCATCAGGCGGTGTTGATGAAAATCTGAATCGGCTGGATAAGGGAGAAGCAGATATAGGGTTGGTAAGTACCGGTGATGCCTATGTAGCATTTCAGGGAGAAGATCCTTATGATCATCCATATGATAATATGAGAGGAATGGGTATTCTCTTTGGTAATTGGGTAGAACCTTATGCTTTACAGAAAAACCAGATTGAAACCTATCTCGACGTAAAGGGAAAAACGGTATGTGCAGGCTCTCCGGGTGGTTCCATGCATAAAATATTCTTTGAAATTTGTGAAATTCATGGGATAAATCCAGAAGAAGACTTTAACAAGACTATATATCTACCGGCTGATGCAGCTCTTCAGGCAATTAAAATGGGACAGGCTGATGTAGTAATGGAGATTGCCGCTATTCCAACAGCAGGATTAACAGAGCTCTCACTTACTCATGATTTTCAAATATTAAAGTTTGCTCCCGGCCTTCGTGATAAATTAGTTGAAGAAAATCCCAAATATCTGGCTATGACTATTCCTGCAGGCACTTATAAAGGTATCGATGAAGACATTGAAACAGTAGGAATGGGGGCTATGTGGGCATGTCAAAAAGATCTTTCTGAGGAATTGGTATATGAGATGATAAAAACACTTTATAGTGAAGCAGGTCTGAAACATATGGCTTCGGTTCATCCGGCTGCTAAAAGTATTTCACTGGAAAATGCTGCCAAATGGACACCGATTCCTCTACATCCTGGTGCAATCAGATTCTTTCAGGAACAAGGACTGATAGAGTAATTAAAATTTATAGTATTTTAGAGATAGTTATGACCGGCTGACATTAATATTGGCCAGCCGGTCTGAATTAAACAGGAAGGGAAAGAATGAAAAAAGGAGTAAGCCCATATATTTCAAATACAGATGATAATAGACAAGAAGAAATAGTAGTACCTGAATTATCTAAAAAAGAACGGACTTTTAATCAATTTGAGAAGATAATTATTCAACTGGGAATGGCTTTATTGTCTTTTCTAATCCTTTATTGGGCATTCGATGTTACTTTTGATATGATGACCAAACGTGCACTTTATTTGATGCTTGTTTTAGTTTTGTGTACGATAAGCTATCCTTTTTCCCGAGGGATAAATAAACATACTTCGCTATTAATAGATTATATAATTATTTTATTGATTTTATTAAGTTCATTCTATATTATGTATCAGCCATATACTCGTTTTGCCCGTTTAAGTTCCCTCAATTCGCTGGATATCTTTCTAGGTATAGTAATGATAATTATAGGATTGGATATCGGTAGACGGGTTATCGGTTGGTCGCTGACTTTGACAGCAGGTTTCATGCTGTTATATGCTCTTTTTGGTAATATGATCCCAGGGATGTTCGGGCATGCTGGATTTTCGATGCAAACAATTGTCAGCCAGGTATTTTGTGGGATGGAAGGTTTTTATGGTATGGTAAGCAGGATTATGATTCAATATGTGATTCCTTTCATTCTGTTCGGTGCTTTTTTGGAGGAAACAGGAGCTGGCGAGTTTTTTATCAAACTGGCTTTTTCCTTAACCGGAAAGACAGTAGGTGGACCGGCAAAAGCAGCTATTATAGGTAGTGCTTTATTGGGTTCTGTATCCGGTAGTGCAATTGCCAATGTATCCTCAACCGGAGTCTTTACCATTCCTATGATGAAACGCATAGGCTACCCGCCTCATATTGCCGGAGCCATAGAAGCTTCGGCTTCCACAGGGGGACAAATTATGCCGCCTGTTATGGGGGCGGTCGCCTTTATTATGGTGGAATTAACGCAAATACCTTATTTGACAATAATATCTGTAGCCGCTTTACCAATTATATTACATTACATTACATTGTATGTATTTGTTCATATTGAAGCCAGGAAACAGCAGGTTGGAATAATTAATTCAGATAACATCGAAAAATGGACTGAGTTGCTAAAAAGAGGATGGTATTATTTCTTTTCTTTGCTTTTTATTATTATTGTAATGGTGATGGGTTTTTCTCCCAATCTTGCGGCTCTAAGCGGAATTTTTGTTCTTGTTATAATTCACATGATTCAAAAACGCCATTTGGATTTATCCTTTGTTTATCGAGCTCTGGTATTGGGTGGTAAACACTCACTTTATATTGGAAGTATTGTTCCCTGTATTGGTATTATTTTAGCAATGGTCGGTTTAAGCGGACTTGGTTTAAAAATATCCTGGTTTCTATCAGGTCTCAGCAATGAAAGCACCTTTTTAGCAATTTTACTTGTAGGTCTTATTTCTACTATACTTGGTATGGGATTACCAAGCAGTGCTGCCTATATTATTGTTGCCATTACAGCCGGACCCAGCTTAATTGAGCTAGGATTCCCTGTACTTATTGCTCATATGATTATGATTTGGTTTAGCATTAATTCCGAGATAACTCCTCCGGTTGGTTTAGCCTCTATAGTTGGAGCAGGCATTGCCGGAGCCGATCCTATGAAGACCATGTTTACTGCTTTTAAATTTTCTAAAGGACTTTACATTTTACCTTTTTTGTTTTATTATCGCCCGGCCATTCTATTACAGGGAAACATCTTGCTAATTATTGAAACTACCATTATGGTATTATGTGGATTAATTGCTTTTGCTGTTTTTTGGGAAAGGTACGTATTTGGACGTTTGTCTTTATTTAATAATATCTTAATATTATTTTCTGCCATTGTCCTTTTTTTACCCTACCGATTGTTTAATTATATGGGATTAGTTATTTTCATTATCATATTAATTAAACAGAATAGAGTCCAAATTGATGATCAAAAAATTGATTTAAAACAATTTCAGATAGCTGAAAATACAGAAAAATAACTGCGGGAGTCTTTATGAAAATAAATACGATATGTCGTTTATGTTCTGCCTGCTGTCCGGTTGAAGTGAGTATTGAAAATGGAAGACTTGTTTCTGTCCAGAGGGTAAAGAGATATCCTGATAGCATCCATCAGGTTTGCCCTAAAGCCCAGGCTGCTGCCGAAATTATCTACTCATCAAAAAGATTGAACAAGCCTAAAATGAGAACAAAAGAGGGGACATTGCAGGATATATCTTGGGAAACAGCATTTGATTTTATCTGTTTTAAAATGAAGGAAATAAAAGAAAATTATGGTGCAGAAGCATTGGGCTGGTTAAGAGGCCAGGCTTCAGATTGGGGCGGACCATGGCAATATGTTATGCGCTTGATGCATGCATTTGGTTCACCCAATGCGATTGGCAATGGTTCGGTTTGTCATGCAGGAAGGGAAGCATTACAAACATTTACCTATGGAGATATGAGCAGCCCTGATTATAAAAATTCAAAATGTATCATTTGCTGGGGGAGAAATGATCAGGATACCAATCCTACTGCATATGAAGATTTATTGTATGCCAGAAGCAAGGGGGCAAAATTAGTGGTTATTGATCCGGTTAAAACACCGCTGGCAACAAAAGCCGATATCTGGCTACAGATTAAACCCGGTACTGATGGATTTTTAGCTATGGCCATGATGAACTGGATTATCAAAAATGATTTATTTGACCATGAATTTGTAAAAAATTACACAGTCGGATTTAATTTTCTAAAAAAGGAAGTTGAAGATTATTCACCCGAGAAAATATCAAAAGTGGTGCAAATACCAACAGATAAAATGATTAAGGCTGTTAAATTGTATACGAATAATCGGCCTGCATGTATTGGTGAAGGAAATGGTCTGGATATGCATTGTCAGGTTTCCCAGGTGACCAGAGCGCTTGCGATATTAAGAGCTATTAGTGGTAACCTAGACCGCAGAGGCGGGGATTTAATTCCTCAGCCTGTTAAAATTAAGAATTATCAATTAAGGACATCATTTTGGAAAGAACCTACCCCAATCAGTATCGAATACCCATTATTCAGTCAGTATAGTGAAAAAAGAGGGATTCATGCCATGGGTGTTTTGACTGATGCAATACTCGAAGAAAAACCCTATCCTATTAAAGGTCTTATTATCCAGGGAGCGAATCCGATAGTGACTATGGCTAATGTTAATCGAGTTAAGAAGGCATTTAGGAAATTGAATTTTTTGGCAGTTATAGACCCTATGATGACACAAACTGCTGAATTTGCTGATATTATATTGCCAGCGAGTTTTTCTTTTGAACAAACCATGATTAGCAACAATGCATTGTCGGGCAATAATCTAAGATTACAGAAAAAGGTTATTGAACCATGGGAAAAGAGCCTGCCTGACTGGGAGATTATTTTTCGAATTGCCCAAAGATTAGGGTTCGAAAAAGAGTTCCCCTGGAAAAGTGTGGAAGAGGCTATTGATGACCAGCTTCAGCCATCTGGCATAACAGTAAAAGAATTGAACAAAAGTCCGGAAGGTATTTCGTTAGAGAAAGTCCGATATCAAAAATACCTGCAGGAGGGATTTAAGACACCTTCTAAAAAAGTAGAAATTGAGTCTTCTTTGCTTAAGAAATACGGTTATCCGGCTATTCCTGAATTTTGGGATAGTTTTTCCTACCAGGGACCTTCTTTTTACGAGAAAAGAGATCATTATCCATTAATAGGGTTAAGCGGCAGAAGATCTAATAATTTTGTCCATTCCCAATTCAGACATATAAAGTCTTTAAGAGAGAAAGGAAGCAATCCTATTGTTGATATTCATCCTCAAGATGCAAAAGAAAGAAACATTAATCAAGATGATTCAATAATAATTAGCACCCCCAATGGCAGTATTAAAATAAGAGCAGGAATAAGTTCTATTGTTGTACCGGGTACAGTACGAATTGCCTGGGGCTGGGGTGAATATAGCGAAAAATATAATCTTAATCTATTAACTGATGACAGTTTGAAAGATCCTATAACCAGCACTACCTCCAATCGGGTATTTATGCCAGATAAAAAAGATTAATAACAATGAACTTTAAAATTAATATTATAAAATATTTAGAATAGGAAGTCTGTTAATTTGACAGCAGTGTAAGCTAAAAGAAGAGCCAACAGCAAATTCACTGTCTTTTTTACCTTATCCCGATATAAAAAGCGGCTTATTAATGTTCCAAACGAAGCCCAGAGCAGAAGTGATAGGAATCCGATTGAAGCCAGAATAAAGGCAAATAGAACGATAAATCGAGGGATATCAATTATCGAATATAGAAAAGCCGAATAAAGTGTTAAAGCATAAATAATACCTTTTGGGTTTAGAAATTGTAATAAAAAGCCATGACTGAAACTAAAGGGCTGTACCTGTTGATTGTTTTGTTGAAAAGAATAATCTGCCTTGAGAATGCTATAGGCTAAAAACAGGATATAAGCGGCTCCAATCCAGCGCATGATTGGTTCCAGGTCAGGTATAGTTTTCAGTAATATATTTGAAAAGAAACCAGCGAGCAGTAAAACTGAAACGAATCCAAAGAAAATGCCATACAGGAAACCCATTGACTTTTTCAAACCAAAATTGATTGCCATAGAGGTGCAGGCGATATTGTTTGGTCCGGGTGTGAAAGTAGTAATAAAAACAAAGGGAATCAGAGAGACAAAATCAATGCTTTCCATATCTGCTCACAATTCTTTGGAATTGTTATGCATATTACAGGAAAGAAGTCGCTATGTCAATAGTGAATAACTGCCATCCACCATGCCGGACTTGCTTGTTTGACCTATACTCCGCCTAAAATTGGTTTTTTAAATCAAATATTAAATAGGCCTACCAATGAACGCCCGTTTATGATTTTAGTAGTTGGTTACCCTTCAAAAAATATCATGATACCAATGATATCAAAGAAAAAATTTGACAAAATTGCTCAATTTATTTGATTTTATTAGTGAAAATATTTCATGATATTAATTTTATTTAAACATAAAAACCACCTTCTAAGAAGGCGGTAATGGTTAAATAAATGGTTTTACCATAAAAAGATTAAGATAAGATAGATGACAATTTTTCACCTGAAGTCCTAAGTTGGAAGTTCTTCAAGACACCCACTATGCGGGTGTGATATTTACTTCTGTGAAAGCAAAATAAAATTAAAGTTCATAAGTATAGATGACTTGCTTTATTTTGAATGAGTGTTACAATTATAAAAATAATAACACTGATTTATAAATCTATATTAGAATATTAGAATAATTTTATTGGAGGCTTTGCCATGTTGCATAAAAAAAAGATTTTTATTATTACTATTAGCTTATTGTTAATGAGCATTTTTAGCATTTTTTGTTCAGCAGATGAAAGGAAGATAATTGATACATTAGACAGAGAAGTAACAATACCAAAAGAAATAAGCAGAATTCTTGCTGTCGGTAGTTCTCTTAGAGAGGTTGTTTCTTTTGATGTAGTAGACAAGGTGGTAGGAATTGAATTTAGAGAAAAATCCGAAACCGATGAAAAAGGTGCTCCCCAGGGATCAGATTTGCCCTACATGTTAGCTTTTCCGGAGCTTTATGATTTACCGGTAGTTAATGTGGGGGTAGGAGGGAGTGGTTTTAACCATGAAATAATAATAAAGCTAAATCCTGATATTATATTTATTGGGGCAAGCAGTGCACAACAGGTGAATGATTTAGAGAGTAAAACAAAAATTCCGGTTATTGCTTTGTATACAGATCCTATAGGAACCCCGGAACAGGATAAATTATTCTACAAATCTTTACAGGTTATTGGTAAAACCCTTGGAAAAGAACAACGAGCCAAAGAGCTGATTAATATCATAGAAGAGTACTCCCAGGACCTTCATGAGCGAACAAAGAATATTCCTGATGAGCAAAAATTATCCGCCTATATAGGTGGTAGGGCTTTTTTTGGTTCACACGGGCTTAGCGGAACCGACCCGCAATGGCCTCCATTCAGCTGGGCAAATGTAATCAATGTTGCCCATGAATTGTCAGATATGAGTTCCGGCTTGAATATTGATAAGGAAGCACTGGTAGGTTGGAATCCAGGTGTAATCTTTATATCACCTGTTTCATTGACTATTATAGAAAATGAATTGAAGTCCAGTCCGTTTAAAGAATTAAAAGCTGTTCAGGAGAATAAGGTACATAATATTTTACCCTATTGCTGGTATGCATATAATAAGGAAAATGCGATTGCAGATGCCTATTATGTAGGGAAGGTAATGTATCCGGATAAATTTCAAGACATTGATATTGATCTGGTACTCAGGTGCATTGAAATTTATAAGAAATTTTATGGTGATAGTAGTAAGCAGGCTTATTATGAACTAAAAAGATAAATATAGTGCCTTCAAAAAATTTGAATAAAGAAAGAGAATAGTAAGGATAATTGATAGATATTGACTAAAAATATTACTGAAAAATACGCAGAATTGAATAGAAAAAAAATATTGATTGGACTTGCTTTACTTGCTTCCTTATTTTTGTTTAGCCTGTATTCATTATCAATAGGAGGATACAAGCTAGCATTAAGTCAAATCTATATGGCTTTAATTGGACAAGGTGAGGCTTCGGCTAATTTAATTATTTGGAATATACGTTTACCGAGAATCATAGCGGCGATTATTGCAGGAATATCTTTAGCGGTTTCAGGAGCTGTTATGCAATGTACTTTAAGAAATCCGCTTGCCTCTCCTTATACCATCGGGATATCCCATGGGGCAATGTTCGGAGCTGCTTTTGCTATCATATTATTCGGAATTGGTGGGGCAGAAAGCACAGGAGAAATATTTATCAATAGTCCCTACTTGGTAACCATTTTTGCATTTCTCGGGTCTTTTATGGCAGCTTTAGTAATACTTCTATTGGCAAAGCTAAGGAAATTTACCCCCGAAGCAATGATTTTAGCTGGAATTGCCATGGGTTCTCTGTTTTCAGCAGGGACGATGGTTATACAATATTTTGCCAATGACTTGCAGTTAGCCTCTATGGTTTACTGGACTTTTGGAGATTTGGGCAGACCACTTTGGGCTGAAGTTGGCATTATGGCTATTGTTATGTTTATTTCTTTAATATATTTTATCTATAAACGCTGGGATTATAATGCATTGGAAAGTGGTGAAGAAAGCGCAAAATCAT
This sequence comes from Candidatus Atribacteria bacterium, assembly GCA_018402425.1. Lineage (GTDB taxonomy): Bacteria > Atribacterota > Phoenicimicrobiia > Phoenicimicrobiales > Stramentimicrobiaceae > Oleincola > Oleincola secundus. The sequence continues at coordinate 14,630 of JAGYIZ010000010.1, forward strand.
TGGGAGTGAATACAGAGAAAACAAGATTAGTGAGTATGCTTATAGCATCACTTTTGGTTTCAGTCAATGTGGCATTTTTGGGTATAATCGGATTTGTGGGATTAATATGTCCTCATTTAATAAGGATATTAATAGGAGGAGATTATAGGTTCCTAATTCCCATATCTGCCTTATTTGGTGCAATTCTATTGCTAGTTTCGGACACCATTGCCAGAACAATTATATCCCCGATTGTATTGCCTGTCGGTATATTAACATCCTTTATGGGAGCCCCTTTGTTTCTGTATTTGCTGATAAAAATGTATAAATAATAGATTATTCGGAAGCATAATTAAAATAAAATAAAAAAAATTAATTATGAGTGATATAATAAGGGAAGAATAAAGTAAAAAATAGGGAGATTTCTATCATGATTCTTTCGGTTGACGATGTTGAATTCTCATATCAAAGTAAAAGTGTTTTAAAGAATGTAAAATTTAAAGTAAATAAAGGTGAGGTTGTCTCTATACTTGGTGTCAATGGTGCCGGGAAGTCTACCCTTTTAAAGTGTGTTAATAGAATGCTGAAACCCAAAAAAGGGGCAATATTAATTGACAATTTTAATCTTAATACACTTAATAGTGAAGAAATTGCCAGAAAAATGGCCTATGTTTCACAGAGTGTTAATGGTAATTATATAAATGTCTTCGATGCTGTATTGTTGGGTAGAAAGCCACATATAAAATGGGAAGTTTCGAAAAAAGACCTTGAGATAACCGGTAATGTTTTACGGCTTATGAATCTTGAAGAGCACGCCTTGAGATATACCAAAGAGCTGAGCGGTGGAGAGCTGCAGAAAGTAGTTATTGCCAGAGCATTAGTTCAGGAACCCCAGATACTCCTGTTAGATGAACCAACCAATAACCTTGATTTGAAAAATCAAATGGCAGTAATGAAAATTATAAGGGATATTTCCAAATCTCAAAATATTTCTTCTATTGTTGTCATGCATGATTTAAATCTTACTTTGAGATTTTCTGATAAGTTTATTATGTTAAAAGATGGGATGATTTATTCCAAAGGTAATAGTGATGTCATTAACTCTAAAAATATACTGGCAGTATATGATGTCAATGCTTATGTCGATAATTATAACGGAATACCCATTGTGGTTCTGGCATAGCAAACTAAAAAAATATTAAAAAATAAGTCAAGAATACAAAACGGTTTAAATATAATCAAAAATATATTGTGATTCATTTTACCGTATGTTAAAATAACTTAAATAAAAATTGAATAAAGTTGTCTTGCAATGATGGTTCTTGTTTGATTAAAAAGGAAAACGGTGCAAAGCCGTTGCTGTTGTCGCATCTGTAACCAGCGTAACCCTGTATCATTCACTGCCCAGCAGGTGGGAAGGATGATTCAAATAAAGGGCTGGGAGCCAGAAGACTTGCCATGATTGTCTGCTTGGGGTACCTCCGACATAGAGGGGAAGCAGGGATAAACCATTTTTGGTAAGTTCTACGAGCTGCCTTCTTGAAAGAGGAGGCAGCTTTTTTGTTTTATAAAAATAAAAGGAGGATGATGTCTAAAAGGGACAATTTCGTGAAAATTATTAATTTTTAAAGGAGAGAAAAATAAAAAATGCCAAGAAAATTCAAATTTGTTTTTATGTGTCTGCTAATTTGTATTAGTATTTTTTCCATTTGTATGCAAGTCTTTGCTACCAAGCAACAGGAGCCATTATTTATTATGGAAGAGATTGTGGTTATTGCCTCAAAATATCCAGAAGATTTGCTGGATTCAATTGCTAGTGTAGAAGTAATTTCAAGAGAAGAAATTGCTATTTCCCAATCAGAAAACCTGGCCGGAATTATTAGAAACATAGCTGGTCTTGAGATAATGGACTATGGTTCTCAGGGAGATGTTAAGGCAATCAGTATTCGCGGTTCTTCACCGGAACAAGTCCTGATTATGATAGACGGTCAAGTGGTCAATGATCCGCAAACTGGCAAAATTGACCTGGGTTTGATTCCGTCAGATATGATTAAAAAGATTGAAGTATATCGGGGACCGGCTCCTGCCCTCTATGGAGCCAATGCCTTAGGTGGCGTAATTAATATTATTACTAAAAGTGGGGAAGAGGAGAAAAAAGGAACAGCAGGGGTTAATTACGGGAGCTATTCCACTCAAAAATACCAGGCTTCTTACCAGAATAAAAGCGATGATATGGGTTATTTTTTTACCGGTGGATATTATAAAACAGAAGGGGATCGAGAGAACAGCCAATTAGATAAAGTTTCTTTAATGGGGAAAATTTCCAAAGAGGTTGACCAACAGACAGATTTGTATTTAGCCATTCGTTACCATGATTATCAAAGGGGATTACCTGGTTCTCTTGATTACCCCACTCCCAATGCCCAGCAAGATGACCGGAATTTTAATTTGAATTTTAAATGGCAGAAAAGAGAAGAGGATAAAGACATCAACATAATGGCCTGGTATGATTTTCACCGTCTTTATTATGACAATCCGGATGAATGGGGACACGCCGGGGCCAGTATTCATAAAACCCATACCATCGGGTTATCTTTTGACAACACCCATTATAACTTCAGTTTTAATAATGAAAATATAGAAAGTGATCATACTTTTACCTGGGGTGGAGAGATTAAACAGCATTCGCTAGATAGTACAGATATTGGAACTCAACAGGATTTAAATGGCGCAGTCTTTATTCAAGATGTCTGGCTACCGGCAGAGGAAAGGGATTTATCAATTACTGCAGGCTTGCGTTATGATTATCACCAAATCTTTGGGGGACAATTTAATCCCCGTATAGGAATTTCTTATCGTTTACAGGATGAGCTGAGCATTCATGCCTCTGTAGGCCGAGCTTATCGGGCACCTACTTATGATGATCTTTATTGGCCCGAAGATGGTTATGTAGGCGGTAACCCCAATTTATTACCGGAAACTGCCTGGGCTTATGAGGTTGGATTGCATTTTATCAATGAAGAAGGAGACACTCAGGCTGAGCTAAATATCTTCCGAAAAAATGTCAATGATTTAATTAATTGGGCTACTGATTCTGAAGGGGTCTGGCGTCCTTCTAATATCGGGTCAGCACGTGTTGGTGGAGCAGAGGTAATCCTAAAGAAAGAAATTGATGAACATTTTTTGGGGAATATTAATTATACCTATCTGAATGCCAGAGATCTTAATACAGACACACAATTAAAAGCAAAACATAAATATGGTTTAGGTTTGACCTATTTTAATCAGGTTGGCGATCATGAAGATGATTTTTCTATAGGTTTAGATGGTTATATTGTAACAGGTCGACCGGATAAACTGGAAAATTATTATTTATTTGATGGAAATATTACCAGAGATGTGACTGTGGATGTGGAAACGAATAAAAAAGTTCAACTGAATTTTAGCATCAAAAATATACTAAATCAAAAGACTGAATTAGTCAGTGGTTATCCTATTCAGGGAAGGACATTTATGGTGGGGATTCGCACCGATTTTTGATTAAATAATAAAAGACAGAGACCAATCATATTGTCTCTGTCTTTTATTTAACCATAAAAAACCACCTTCTTTGAAAGTGGTAATGGTTAAATAAATTGGTTTTACCATAAAGATAAGGATGGGCTAACTGAAATATTTTTTACCTGAACTCCTAAATAAGGCAATATTAAATTTTGCTTGGATGGACTTGGTAAAAATAGTATAAAAGATTGCTAAGAGATCAAGAGAAAAGACTATAGAAAAACTGGATAATAAAAGTTAAGCCCCTTTTAGAGGCTTAAAGCCACTCAGCTACGCGGGTGCGATATTTACTGGAATATTGAGAAGTGAAACAAATGAAAAATAAATTCATTTATATTACTCTGTTAGTTTCAATAGTTTTTCATCTTTGGGCGATTCATTTTCTGGCTGCAAGAATTGACATTAGGAATAATCAGTCCGAAGAAGATCATATTATCTGTTCTAGTAAGATGACATTTTTTTCTTCTTCAAACAGTAGTGTAGCGGAAGCGGAAAATGACTTGCAAGAAAATTTTCTTAAACCCCAAAAGGAAATATTGGATACAATTTCCGATATTTCAAATAATAAGGAAATTCTGGAAATGCAAGATGAGCCAGAATCTATTTCTCAAGACAATAATCATTTGGAAGAGGTAGGAAAAAAGATGATTAGCCAGATTGAAAAGGAAAATCCAGCGATAAAGGAGGAAATAAAAGAAAAGAATTTAATTAAAGAGAAAGAGACTAAGCAGAGCAAAAAAGAAGATAAGTTAATCCAGGAGAAAAAAGAAGGGTTATTAGAAGATAAAAAAGGTTTAAACGCAATTGAACATGATTTAGATAATAAGAATATTGATAAAAAGTGCAATGAGAGTAAATCATTGCCGGAAAAACAGCCTCTTGATTTAACCCAGGCTAACTTTTCAGATAATAATATTCTTCCACCCAAAATTATTTCTATTTTTAAGCCAAGATATCCGGAAAATCTAAGAAAGAGGGAAATTGAGGGAAAAGTTCAGTTGAAGGTATTAATCAATAAAGAAGGCAAAACTATTCAAGTAGAAATGCACACTTCTTCTGGTTATAAGGATTTTGATCAAGAAGCGGTGCGATCTATATATAAATGGCAATTTGAGCCTGCAAAATTAGGAAATATCGATAGGGACAGTTGGGTATTGATTCCGGTAGTATTTCGATTGAAATGAGAATAGAAAGAGGTGTTCTATATGAATGAACTTATTCAGCAAGGAGGAGTTATTATGTATCCTCTGTTAATTTTTTCAATTATTGCTCTTGCTATTATGCTGGAACGTTTTTTGTATTTTAGCAGGATAAGGCGGGAGATCCCGGAAAGAATGATGCAACAACTCAGGGAAGATTTAAGAACAGGCAATACAGAAAATGCCCTGACTTTGTTTGAATATTCACGAAACCCTATTGATCGGGTTTTAACGAAAGGCATTAAAAGTTGGGCAAAGGGATGCCAGGAAATGGAGAGAGAGATGGAAGAGATGAAGATGCTCGAGTTCCCTCGAATGGAAAGGCGTTTAGCCATGCTCCATTTTATTGGCAAGATGAGTCCATCTTTGGGTTTATTGGGAACAGTAATCGGCATGATTAAGATATTTCATTTTTTATCTATTAATGTTGAATCCCAACAGTTAGCCCAGGGTATTTCCGAAGCTTTGACAACAACAGCTTTTGGATTAATAATCTCGATTCCCACTTTGGCAGCTTACTATTATTTTAGGAATAAATTGGAATATATAATTAATCATAGTGAAAAAAGAGAAATAGAATTAATTAACTATGCTCAAAAGCTAGGTGATGGATATGCGCAAATACAAGATTAAAAAAGCAGATTTGGAAATAAATCTGGCTCCCTTAATTGATGTTATTTTTCTATTATTGATATTTTTTATGGTTGCTTCTACATTGGACGATAGTCAGACCAGGGCAACTATTAGGCTACCTGAGGTTAGTTTAGAATCAGAAACGGAAAAATTTCCGGTTATTTTGTATATGGATAAAACCGGACAGATTTTTTTGGATAATAAATTGATATCCTGGGATGAAATTTATAATTATTTTTATGAACAGGACAAAGCTATATTTGACAAAGGAATTGAGGTTTATGCTGATAAGGAAGTTTGTTTTGAATATATTGCCGCAGTTATGGAACTAGCCGGTGATTTAAATATTGATAAAGTTAATTTTATTCTTAAATCCAAAAATATTTTTTAAACTAGTTTCCATTTATTCTTTCTTTTTACTTGTATATGCATATAAGAAGTTCATAAATAGCTAATGATAGCTGTAAAAAATAGGAAGAAGGAGAGAAGAAATGGAAAACACAAATAAATTTAAAGAAGAAATAGTCACTATTATCGATGACCATATTATAGAAAGAGATTTAAAAGAAGAATATTAGGTTACATAGATGATTAAAAAATATCTTCTTCATTATTGTTTTTTTGATATTCAGTGTTACAATCATTATAATAAAATTATTAATCATTTTACCTGTTCTTAGAAGCAGGTAATAAGGGGGGATTGTATTTGAATATTGCACTGGATATTATGGGTGGAGATTATAGCCCTGAGGAAACCTTAAAAGGAGCTTCATTTTTTTTACAGGAACACGATTGTGATATCACCCTGTTAGGGGAAAAAAGATTAATTGAGAATGGATTAGAAAAATACCCGTTTAAAAGAGAGAAAGTCCAGATAGTAGACTGTCCTGATATAATTAATGGCGATACCTTACCAACCGAAGTTATTAGGGGTAAAAGAAATTCCCCGATTATGACTGGTATGGATTTACTTAAAAATGGAGAAACAGAGGCCTTTATCTCAGCCGGTAACAGCGGGGCAGTGATGGCGGCAGCCCTTTTTAAACTGGGATGTATTAATAATATTAAACGTCCAGCCATTGCGGCTGTTATTCCTACATTGAAAGGCAAAAAAATTATTCTGGATATGGGTGCCAATGTTGATTGTAAGCCTGTACACCTGCTTCATTTTGCTTTGATGGGCTCTGCTTATGCCCGAGCTGAACTCCAAATCGAGAATCCTGAAGTAGCCCTGTTGAATATTGGAGAAGAAAAGACCAAAGGGAATCGGGTCAGTAGAGAAACTTACGAATTGCTTTCCAAGAGAGATGACCTTAATTTTGTAGGGAACATTGAAGGTAGAGGAATTTTCTTAGGATTAGCAGATGTAATTGTATGTGATGGGTTTATAGGCAATATTTTTCTGAAAACAGTTGAAGGCCTTGCGAAGATGTTTATGACTGATTTTAGCGTAAGTATTCTGGAAAAACTGCCGAAGGATCAGACGACCGGCTTATTGAAAGAAAAATTATCTGAATATGCCATAAAAAGAGATTATAAAACCTATGGCGGTGCACCATTGTTGGGAGTAAATGGGTTGTGCTTTATATGCCATGGAAGATCTAATGCTATAGCAATTAAAAATGCTTTACACAATGCCTGTATATTTATCGAGAATAATGGCCTGGAACATCTTAAGGCACTTAATTTTAAATCAGAATAAACGTCCCAGGATAAAGCCGAGCAGCAGGCCGATCAGGAAAATAGTGGTTAAAATACGGGCATCTTTAACCATTGCTATTCCTTTAAAACGAATAACAATTAAGGAAACAAAATAAGCCATGACATTCAATGTTACAAAAATTGGCCAGGTTATTACTTTGGCGATCATAGGCCCGATATAAGGGATGGACTGGATTAGGGTTAGCACATAAGTAAATATATGACTAAACATTTCAATGCCTATTCCTACCAGGGCAACTATTGCTGCAATAAGTATTTTATCTATATCACTATATTGAAAAAGATAGAATACCAGTACAATTAAAAAGATAACTAAGAAAAAGTCAAATGTTGAAACATGACTTCTTTTTGGAATTCTAGGCTTAAAATTTTGATTAAATTGATACTTTTGTTTTGATTTATTATTCATTTGTTCTTATTATTTCCTGAAATTATTTAATTTTAATAAACAAATAAGCTAGGTTGATTTAACATCAAAGAAAAATAGTGAAACAAAAAAATTAGATATTTAGTATTATTTGTTATCATATAGAAATTAAATATTTATTGTCAAATGTTTTAACAATTCGTATTGCGTCGTGAGTATTGTGTATTGAGTCAAAGTACTGTGGGTGTAATTGCCAGTAAAACGGTTTTCAGTAAAACCTTGTTTTTTAATCTACAGAATAAAGTACAAAATAATTCCTGATATAATTGTTAACGGAATAGCAAATAGGAGCCTTAATCCAATAATCTGAGGTTCAAAAAAAATAAAATCATAGGCGATACGGCTCAACCCAATCGCTCCATATCCAATAAGCATAGTTACAACAATACTTATATGTGCCCCTTTTTGAAATAGTGATTGGATAATGGGATAAACTGCATATGGACCACCCTGTAACAGTCCGGCCAAAATTCCTCCAGTCAGAATCCCCTTTATCCCGCTTTCTTTGCCAAACCATCTTATAATTAGCTCATCAGGCAGCAAGATATTGATTGCCTGTGCTATAAGAAGAGCTGCAAATATTAGGGGAACGAGACCAAAAAAAGAAGATAGTGCCCCTCTAAATCCCTTTCTGGCAATTTCCGGTTTACTAATTAATAAATAAAGATATAATGCAATAGCCCCCAGGACAATGATTCTTTGAGCCCAGTTTCTACCTATTATAAACAATATCCAGTTCATATTAATACCTCTCTTTCTAATGTCTTATACTAAAGTATATCATAGGGAAATACGATTCATTTATTTTAAAAGTAGACCTATTGTGCATTATTTGCTAAAATTGTTTAGGTATTTAAATTGGGGACAGGCCCCAAGGGACCTGTCCCCATATCCGGGGAGAATAATAAAGATGTCTTTTTTATCAGCAGCGTTTTTAGGGATTGGCTTGGCTATGGATGCTTTTGCTGTTTCGATTACCGGTGGTATCGTTTCACGCTCAGTTAGTTTTGTCTATGCTTTTAAAATTGCTCTATTTTTTGCAGTTTTTCAGATGGTGATGCCCTGGCTTGGCTGGTGGTTGGGTAAAAGTATAGAACAATATATAGCACGCTATGATCATTGGGTTGCTTTTGTGCTTTTACTGGCTATTGGAGGAAAAATGATTTATGAATCTTTTCAGAATAAGGAAAGATGTAAGCCTATTAATTTTAACAAGACATCAGTACTATTATTTCTGGCAACCGCAGTTAGTATTGATGCCTTTATTGCTGGTGTGAGCCTATCGATATTAGAAGTGGATATCCTGCCAATTATTATTATTATTGGTTTGATAACTTTCCTTTTATCTTTAATAGGTGTTAAGATAGGAAAAATATTAGGCTGTTTGGTGGAAAAATATGCAGAGCTGGTTGGTGGTATTATCCTAATACTGATTGGTATTCAGGTATTAGTACAGCATATTTATTCATTTTAATATGGGGACAGGTATCTTGGGATCTGTTCCCAATATCCGATTTTAAGATTATTAGTTTTTCTTTGGTTTATCAGTTTTTATTTTATTAAATATTACAAGGCAAGGTGAGAAAAATGTTCAGCAAAAAAAAGATTTTTCTTTTTTGGTTTATTATTTTTTTATTTATATTTTTTCTGCTAACCGGGTGTTCACTATTTTCCAATGGTTCACTCTATGTAACCAGTAACCCCAATGGAGCACAAGTCTATCTCGATGGTTCTTATTCGGGTAAAGTAACTCCTTCTCTACTTTTAAATCTTTCTCCCGGTTCTTATTTGCTTAAAGTGATTTTGGAAGACCGATCTATGAGCTCGGAAGAGTCGATTACTATATTTCAAAACCAGCTAACATCAGTGCACATTGAATTATTTCCTCAAAAAGATTATCGTGCTTTATGCATAGGGGTTGATGAATACCTTGAACCGGGGATTACCGATCTAAGAGCACCTTCTTATGATGTGGATCGAATAAGACAAGTCTTTGAAAAATCTTATTTTGATAATAATCAATATTCTTTTACAAGTATAGATACCCTTATCGGCGCACAGGCTACACGCAAAAATATACTGCAGTCAATTAATTCATCTTTTTTAGAGGCTGAGAGCAGTGATATATCTTATTTTTATTTTTCGGGACACGGCTATAATGACGGAGAGACCATTACCATATTGCCTTATGATGCCCTGGCCGAGAATGCCTCAAAAGATATAACAGTTGATGAATTAGCTCTGGCTCTTGGGAATATTCCCGGGACAAAAGTAGTAATACTTGATTCTTGTCATTCTGGTGGATTTATTGGTAAGGAGCTATATTCTCGGGAAATATTAAGCACTGATAATCTAAGACAATTTAATGAAAGCGTACTTGAATCTTTCGCCATGCATGATTCTATTTCAACAAAAGGCAATCTAGCTTCAGGGGAATTTAAGGTAATTGTTTCTGCCTCTGGAGATCAAAAATGCTGGGAAACACTTTACCATCCTATTGACGGTAATCCTTACGGGTATTTTTCTGCTTCTCTTTGTGAAGGCTGTGGTTATAATAATTTTATTGCTCCTTATCCGGCTGATTATAATATAGATGATAAAATTACTGTTAGCGAAATATACCAATATATTAAGGCTTCATTGATCAATTTAAACCAGGATGCTCAAGTCTATCCTGATAATTCTTCTTTTACATTCATAGAATACTAAAACAAATATAAAGGCTCATAAAAGTTGACAATTATTGAATATTCGATATAATAAGTACACTAGTGATTTATTATATCTATAAAATAGAATAATAAGTTAGCTAATTTCTTGGGTTTTCATATATAATCTTTGTATAACTAACAAAAGGCTTCTTTACTTGCTTCAGTATTTTGGGAAATCCCTAATTATTATGTTCCATAAATGCTTATAAGTCTAAAGATTTGTAATCAAATGAAAACCATTTTTTAATAATTTTAATAATATTGTTTTACCATAAAGATATTATAGATATACCACCCGAAGTATTTTACCCGAGGTCCTAAAAAGAGACAATATTACTTGGAAAGACTTGAGAAGAATCGTTTAGAAGATTGATAAGAGACAAGAGAAAAGAGCAGAGGGGAATGGCTAACAAAAAATTAAGCCTCTTTTGGAGGCCTCTTAAAGCCACCCGCTTTGCGGGTGAGGTATTTACTGTTCTGTTTATAAATATAGTCAAAAAATAAATCCAAAATAGACTATAAAATAAAAAAAGGTAAGGTGATTTTTTTGAAAAAAAATAATTTAAATTTCTTAGTAACCATTTTGGTTGTCATAGTAGTTGTGTTAAGTTTAAGTGTAAATGCTGTGGCTCAAGAAACAGTTGTTTTTGCTGATGCCGGATGGGAAAGTATTCGTTTCCATAGTTACGTAGCCGGCATTATTATGGAGGAAGGCTACGGATATGAAATGGATATGGTTTCCGGTTCAACACCTGTAACGTTAATGGGATTGAGACAGGGTGACATTGATGTGGAAATGGAGATGTGGACCAGTAATATTGCCAAAATCTATAACGAAGCACTTGAATCCGGTGATATTGTAGAAGTGGGTATTAATTTTGATGGTAATACCCAGGGATTTTATGTGCCAACCTATGTTATAGAAGGAGATGCGAAAAGAAATATAGAACCTATAGCTCCCGAATTGCAAACGGTCAAAGATTTAAAAAATTACTGGCAGGTTTTCGAAGATGAAGAAGATCCAACCAAGGGTAGAATTTATGGTTCACCTCCAGGTTGGGCAGTAGATGAGATATTACGTACTAAGGTTGAAACTTATGGCCTGGATGAGTACTATAATTACTTCAGCCCTGGTTCAGACACTGCATTAGCTGCAGCAATTGTGTCAGCTTATGATAGAGGGGAGTCTATCGTTGCTTATTATTGGGAACCAACCTGGATTATGGGTATGTTAGATATGACTTTACTGGAAGATGAACCTTATAGTGAAGAATTATGGAATAATGGTTATGCCTGTGAATTTGAAGCTATGGAAATTGCTATCGCTGCAAACGCAGATTTTGTAGAAGGAGCTCCCGAATTAGCAGAATTTTTGAGCAGATACCATACTACTGAACAGTTAACCAATGAGGCTCTTGCTTATATGATGGAAAATGAAACTGACGAAAAAGATGCAGCAATATGGTTCTTAAAGAATAGGGAAGATGTCTGGACCCAATGGGTTTCCGAAGATGTAGCCCAGAAAGTGAAGAATTCTCTCTAATTTTGCAGGGAATTGTTATAAATAGTATAATTTAAGTATAAGTATAGGTTGTTTAATTTAAATTTATGATTTAAACAACCTATACTAGATTATTGTTTTATATGAGGTTGATCCCTAGTATAAAAAAATACAGAAAGGAATTTGCCTGCTTTAATTAATCTGTGCAGGTAATATCGTTTTAATATGATAAAAATGTTTTTTGATTTTCCCGAAACATGGCAACTCAATTTAGGCCAACATGTTGGTAATTTTGTCAGATGGCTAGTTCAAAATTATGCCCCTTTCTTTGACGCAATCAAGGGTGGAATTTTATGGTTCTTATTGCAAACCAGAGATTTGTTTCTCTGGATACCCTGGCCAATTGTTCTTATATTTATATTTATATTAGGCTGGAAAATTAAAAACTGGAAATCGGGGGTAACATTTACCGTTCTAATTTTTACAATTGGGATTATGGGCTTGTGGGATGAAATGATGTTAACATTATCCATTGTGTTAGTTTCAGTAATTATTGCTTGTATTATTGGTGTACCTTTGGGAATTATGGTTGCATACAATGAAAGAATGGAGAGCATAGTCAGGCCTATTCTTGATGGTATGCAGACCATGCCCAGCTTTGTTTATTTGATACCGGCGATAATGCTTTTTGGCCTCGGAAGCGTGCCTGCTGTTTTTGCTACAGTTATCTATTCTACACCCCCGGCAATTCGATTGACTACCCTGGCTATAAACGGTGTTTCTAAAGAGATGGTGGAGGCGGGGCATGCCTTTGGTTCCACAACCTGGCAAATATTGACCAAAATAGAATTACCTCAGGCTTTTCCTACCATTATGATGGGAATTAACCAGACTACTATGATGGCTATGGCCATGGTGGTTATTTCATCAATGATAGGTGCAAGAGGGCTGGGGTTAAATGTTTTACAGGCAATTAACCGGATAGATATTGGATTGGGTTTTGAAGCCGGAATTAGTATTGTTATTTTGGCTATAACTATTGACAGAATAACCCAAAGTATAGCTAATAAATATAAATTTCCTAAATAATCGAAAATATAATTATAATTCTTATTTTCTGAATCAATATAAAGATTTAAAGGAGCTGTGAATGAGCGTAAAGATTAAGGTAGAAAATCGACCAAAATATTTGGAAAGAGACCCAGAGATCTTAAAAAAACTGCAGAAAAAACAATCAAAAGATAAGATATTTAAGGAGACTGGTCACACTGTCGGTGTCAAAAATGCCTCTTTTTCAGTAAATGAAGGGGAATTGTTTGTCATTATGGGTCTTTCGGGTAGTGGAAAATCAACCCTTATACGCTGTTTAAATATTTTAAATGAACCAACCTCAGGAGCAATATATATAGATGGTGATGACATTGTCAAATATGACCATCATCAATTGAGGGAATTCAGGCAAAAAAAAGCAACTATGGTTTTTCAGAATTTTGGATTAATGAATCATCGTACTGTTCTCGGTAACGTGGAATATGGTTTAGAAGTCAAAGGCATGGCACTGGAAGAAAGAAGAAAAATTGCCAGGGAAACAATTGAAGGTGTAGGTTTATCCGGATGGGAAGATAAATACATTGCCGAGTTAAGTGGTGGAATGCAACAACGTGTAGGTTTAGCCAGAGCTCTGGCCACTAACCCCGATATTCTACTAATGGATGAGCCCTTCAGTGCCTTGGATCCCTTAATTCGAAGAGATATGCAGCTGGAACTGCTGGATATACAATCTAAATTAAAGAAGACTATTGTATTTATAACTCATGATGTTAATGAAGCTTTTAAGCTTGGAGACCGGGTAGCGGTGATGAAGGATGCCGAGATTGTACAGATAGGTGTTCCTGAAGATATCTTAAATAATCCTTCCAATGCCTATATTGAAGATTTTGTTCGCGATATCGACCGTTCCAGAGTGCTACAAGCAAAGCATATAATGTTTAAACCGGGGGCTTTGGTTACGTTAAATCATGGTCTAAAAGTAGCAATTAAGGAAATGGAGTCAAACGGAATATCCAGTGTTTTTGTGGTGGGTGACAAACGAAAACTGGAAGGTATTGTAACTATTGACGATGCTGTTGAAGCAGTTAAAACTAAGAAAAAGTTAGCTGATATTATAAAACAGGATTATTTTACCGCAGATGAAGAAGCTTATGTTCAGGATTTAATTCCTAAGGCAATTGAAAGCAAATATCCTATTGCAGTGGTTGATGAGAATAAAAAATTATTGGGTATCATTGTAAGGGTGTCGGTATTATCTGGACTGACAAATACTGCCGTAGAATAAAAAGATGAACCTAACCCCTTATTTTTTTACACAATTTCGATCTCGATATGTTCGTTTTTTTCCTCGTCATGTACATCACATATCTTACCGGAAAATTCAGGATCATTCATGGCTCTGTTGAGTTCTTCCATATCAAAAGGAATATCTTCTCCACCAATTTTAACGGTATCTTTACCCATTTTATTGGCGATATTGATTCCCCACTTAACCAGGCTAAAAGGAATTTTTACATTAACCTTTGGCTGATTATTTCTGGTTACATTTACTTTTATAAATCTTTTTTGCTTGCCGACAGGAAGCTGTTCCTGCTCTTTTTCTGACGATTTAAGAGCATCAATCAAATTAATAGCCTCATCATTACTAATTTTCCCCTCTTTTAACATATCCATTACCTGTTTAATTTCTTCTTTCATTTAATTTTTTCTCCTCATATTTTTTAATTAAGATTGATTTTCCTTAAGTAGGTTGATAGCTTCTTCTGTTGAGATTTCTCCATTGTTAAGGGCATTCAATATTTCATTCCTATTGGGACATTTAATTTCATCATATAACCCCAGTGCTGATAGCAGTTTATCTAGCTTATTCTTTACTGTTGGATAAGAAATTCCCATCCTTTCCTGTACTTCTTTGATATTTCCACGTGAACGAAGAAAAGTCATTAAAAAATCACGATCTTCTTCAGGGAGTGATATCAATTTATTGATGGGAAATTGTCCCTGAACAATTGTATTGCACTTATTACATTTTAATTCAGTAATATTTAATCTTGCGCCACAAGATGGGCATTTGTTGAAATGTTAACCAAAAAAACCTCAATTTATTTGTGTCATTAAATAGCCATAATATTATTGATAATATTATTAAATATTATAATATAATAATTTAATATTATTGAATAAAGATTTTAAATAATATTATAATATTTGTATTGATATTGAAATTATCTTATTTTTCAAGGTACACTATCATTATTCCTAAAAGAACAATAAAACATATTATCTCAAATGGTTTCCTTCTTAAGATTTGAGTAAATCACTGAAAAAAAATACTATAGATATTAAAATAAAATATAAGGAGTTTGTACCTATTTAAACAAATATTTCATTGTCTCTGTAATAGTGTATACTAGTAGTCACTTAGAATAGGCAACCACGATGAATTGATTTACAGTAATATATAAAAATGAGTCCTTATATATCTTGCTATACTTACCCAAATTAAATGTTACTGAATATAATAAAAAAGGCGAAAGGAAAGATATGTAGGAAGTTTATGTCGGAAATTTAAACTATTCCGTAAATAATCAACTTGAAGAGCAGCTAATCAGATGCAACTGTAAAAAGTGCTAATATTTATCAAGGCAAAGGTTTGGCTTTAGAATAAGTGTCTTTCAGAAGAAGCTGAAGGCAAAGATGAAGTTTGAATGATGTTTGAGTTTCCAGTCGGTCGTCCATGTCAAAATTGATGAAGCCAGACCACAAAAAACCTGTAAAGAGATTTTAAATGATAATAGAAGACGCCATTAGGTTTTTCAGTTGAATTGTTTAATAATAATAAACCTCTAGTATAAAAATTAGAGGGGTTTTGTTTATTTATAATATAGAAAACTAATCAGGCTGGAAAAATGAAAAACAAGATAATAAAAAATACCTGGCAAGTAAATCAGATAAAGCTTAAACATTTTATCCCTCCCTGAACATTTTAAAAATCTGTTTAAAACTTTTCTTTCCAACCAAGCCTTTTTACTCTCCAATATATTTTGGAAAAGATTTTCATCATATGTTCATTTATTATTAATTTTATATATTGGCAAGAAAGAAGAATTATTACTCTTTCTACCTGATTATTTTTATAACTAATCCAGTCAGCCAAATCCTCCTACATAAAGTTTGGGAGAATAAACCTGTATTCATCCTCCAAGGCAAGGAACAATACTTATAACTGAACCGGCAATAGAGGACATTTTGGGGTCTGTTTCCAAGCTAGCTCCATAGCTCAGATAGAGATCAAACGGCAACTGATAATGACAATATTTTCATCATCAATAGGTTCCTAGAGCCAGTGTTAAGTGAAAACCTATGATTCTCTCATGATAATTTATCCAATAATTATATATTTTAGACTACATTTATTAGTTTGAATACCAAATATCATTATAAAGTAAATCAATAAGATAATTTTTAAAACTCTGGAAATTATGTAAATGGACTTTTAAGATAACAATAAGACACAGGGATCAAGAAATGCCTGAAAAATTTATTTCGAAAGAGTAAATTGCTTGAACAATATCAGTAATATAGACTCTGCTTTTAGGCTAATTTTTGGATTAGAAAAGACCCTGAATTCACTTTAAG
This sequence comes from Candidatus Atribacteria bacterium, assembly GCA_018402425.1. Taxonomy (GTDB): domain Bacteria; phylum Atribacterota; class Phoenicimicrobiia; order Phoenicimicrobiales; family Stramentimicrobiaceae; genus Oleincola; species Oleincola secundus. The sequence goes on from JAGYIZ010000010.1 coordinate 31,052, forward strand.
CCGTAAATTTGTTATAATGAACAACCGGACAATGTAAATCAAGGCAGGAGTATAGGATTTATGACTTTTTTAAATAATATTACTAAAAATAATACTAATATGGAAATATTGCAAAAAGTAAGGGCAGAGCAGAAATCTATTTATGCTCTTGAACATATGCTTGGTTATCATATTAAGGAAATCGAAGAGTTGAGGCCTCACAAAGGGAATATTGAATTTATTGCTAAATCAGATTATGCTGAAAATCCTGATTTGGTTGATTTATCTTATTGGGCAGAGCGTATTGACAATATTGAAACGAGTATCAAAAAAAATGAAAAGATGATTACCAGGCTGTATGATAGGTTGTATTCACAAATTATATTCAAGATGATTGAAGGTGAAAAATTAAGCCCTCTGGACATATTCTTTTATCATAGCAAAAAATACATCGAGAAAATAAGGACTGGAGAATTGAGCTTTTGTGAATTGGTAAAACATTATGATTGGGAAACTCAAAGTTTTGCAGAGTTGGATTAAATCAAAAGTTAAAAATTGATTGGTGGTGCCGAAGGGGGGATTTGAACCCCCACAGGTGCAAGACCTACTACGCCCTGAACGTAGCGCGTCTACCGATTCCGCCACTTCGGCTAGTTAATTCAACAGGAAACCAGAATGAATGATTACCTTATTAGGATAGATAAAATTGGATAGCTTGTCAAGAAAATCTCTTTTTTACTTTTGGTTTATATTTTTTTGTAGCAAGATATATTCCTATCAAAAAAAATCTTTTAATATAAATAAATTATCTTTCTATAAATCAACTGTAATGTTGTAAATTTATAATTAAATTATTGATAATATCAGAAGAGCTTACATCTCTGGCTGCTTTGTTTTCAAAAAAGTAGTTTTTGGTAGAATAATTTTAATTGTTTGGTTATCTCTTTATTTAACCATAAAAACCATTTTCTAAGAAGGTAGTAATGGGTAAATAAATGGTTTTACCGTAAAAAGGTGAAGAGAAGTATCTGACAATTTTTCACCTGAACTCTAAAGTAGGCAGTTATCTTTAAGCCACCCGCTATGCGGGTGCGATATTTATTTGTAATGAGCGAGAGGTTATTAAATTGAATAACAAAAAAAGAATTATTGATTTAGAATTAGGGGATCGGATTAAAGAAGTATTCTATATCAAAGAAGCTGAATTCAGGTTAAGAAGAAATGGTGAAACGGTGGATGGTTTTTTAAAAATCGCTGATAAGAGTGGTGAAATAGAGGCAATTTATTGGGATATATCTACTGGGGAACTCAAAAGGATAGAAAAAATAAAACTTGCCCTGATTGAAGGACAAGTTATAAAAAAGAGAAGCAATGGCCAATTGCAAATGAGCATCAAATCATTAAAAGAAGCACCTGAATCTCGTGCGGAAGATTTTATTCCTTCTACAGAGAGAAATATTGAACAATTAATGCAGGCAATTGATGGGAAAATTGCTTCAATTAACAATCAATATCTAAAAAATTTATTGGTTTCTTTTTTTGATGATATGATATTCAGGGGAAAATTTAAAAAAGCACCGGCAGCTAAAAAATTACATCAGGCTTATATCGGAGGATTGGCTGAACATACCCTTAATGTTGCTAATATTTGTGAGGCTATTTGTCATATTCATCCCCAGGTTAATCGGGATTTTTTAATCACCGCAGCTCTTCTTCATGATATTGGAAAGATTGAGGAATACCAGCTTAACGGAACAATTGAACATACTGATAAGGGGAGATTGATTGGCCATATCATTATAGGAACGGAAATGATTCAGGAAAAGATTAAACAGATTTCTGATTTTCCGGAAGATTTGGCAATCATGATAAAACATACTATCTTAAGCCATCATGGCAAGTTTGAATTCGGGTCTCCCAAATTACCCAGCATCCTTCCGGCTATTGCCCTTTTTTATGCGGATGACACTGATGCCAAAATCAATGGCCTGATTACCCTAAAAGATCAGAATAAAAATATAGACAACAAATGGAGTGGATGGGTCTGGTGGTTAGAACGCTCTATATACCTGGCCGAACAGAATATTATGGAAGATAGTACTGTAAGAGATAAAGAAGAAATAGAATAGCAAATTAAATAAATATGATATATTAAATAAAATTAAAATTTAGTGATATGCAATTAAAGTGAGACAGGAGGAAGCATATGCGTAATAGATTAACCGAAGCACTTAACAGTCAGAAGAGCCAGAAGGCAGATTATATTGAAATTCGTTTGGAGAACTATGAATCTACCCATATTCGTTTTCAGGGCAAGGATATGGAGAAAATAAGCAGTTCCCAGGAGATGGGAGGCAATGTCAGAGCCCTGGTGAAAGGAAAATGGGGTTTTGTTACCTTTAATGGTTGGGATGATTTAAAAAATAAAACAAAACAAGCTATAGAAATTGCTACATTGATCGGTAATCAGACAAGCCATCTTACTGAGACAGAACCGGCAGTTGAATATCTGCAAGCAGAATGTGGTCGCGATTTTAGAAAAATAAGCTTAAAAGAAAAAGCAGCCATGATGAAACAATATAGCAATATTATGATAAACTATAATTCCAAAATACAGTCTTCTACTGTGAATTATGCTGATCGGTATACAACTGTTTATTTTGCCAATTCCGAAGGTACTTATATTCAACACGAAAGACCTTATTTGAGTGTTCATTTTACTGCAATTGCCCGCAATGGTGATGATGTGCAAATAGCTCAGGAGAGCACAGGCAGTATAAAGGGGTATGATTCTGCTGAACAACTTTCTCCCATAGCACAAAAGACAGCTCAAAGAGCTGTAAATTTGCTAAAAGCTTCTTCGGTTCAGGGTGGGGAGTATACAGTAATTCTTGATCCGATTCTTGCTGGTGTGTTTATTCATGAAGCCTTTGGTCATCTGAGTGAAGCAGATTTTTTATATGAAGACCCCAGGATGCAAAGTTTAATGAAATTGGGGAAAAGGGTCGGGACCTCAGAGCTTAATGTTGTTGATGATGGTTCTTTGCCCGGTTTATTAGGTTCTTCGAAATATGATGACGAAGGTGTACTCACCAGAAAAAATTATTTAATCAAAGAAGGTATCCTTTCCGGTCGCCTTCATTCCCGAGAAACTTCCGCCAGGATGGAAGAAGAACTTACCGGAAATGCCAGGGCAATAAGCTATCATTTTAAACCAATTGTTAGAATGACTAATACTTATATAGAGCAAGGAAAAACTCCTTACAGGGATTTATTCAATGATATAAAAAAAGGAATTTACGCCCGTCAGTTTTATGGAGGAAATACTACTTTTGAGATGTATACTTTTAGTGCCGGAGAGGGCTATATGATTGAAAATGGAAGGATTACCGAGCCGATTAGAGATATTACGCTAACCGGAAATCTTTTTGATACATTGCATAACATTGATGGCATTGGTAATGATTTGAAGATTATTGAATCAGGCGGTGGCTGTGGAAAAGGTGGACAACAGCCTTTGCCGGTAACTTTCGGAAGTCCTCATATCCGCATTCAAAAAGTTATAGTAGGGGGTAGTCGCTAATATGGAGCAGATGATAGAAAAAATTAAACAAAAAGTTAATTCCGGTGAATTGTTTAGAGTTAATTTTAAAACAACCCCGGTTGATTATGAAATGAACCAATTAAAATCAATTAATATGGAAGAAACTGAAGGATGGGCATTAAGGGTTATCCATGATGGCAAGATAGGATTTTCCTCCTCTACTTCACAGAATCAAATTGATGGTATGATTGAGAAGACACTGGAGGTAGCGCAATTTGGACAAGTAGCTCAATTTGATTTCCCCGGGCAAGTCACAACAGCTAATGAGGAAAAAATAAAGTTGTATGATGAAGCAGTGAAAGAGAAAAGCATTGAAAATATGATAGAAACAGGAAACGAGATTGTTAAGCGAGTTCTTTCAATCAATTCGGATTTGCGCTGTGATGCCGGGATTTCCAAACAAGATGGTTTTATTCAATACGGAAATACCAAAGGTGCATCATTTCATTATAAAAAGACCATGCTTTCTAATTCGGTTATGGTTCAGGATACAAAAGAAAATGATATGATGATGTTGATGGAATCTCTGCATTGGGGTAATGCAGATTCATCTCTTGAGCCTCTCTGGGAAAGATTGGAAAGAAAAATAAAGTGGAGTGAGCAAATTATTGGTATGGGAAGTGGTAGTATGCCGGTCATCTTTACTCCCAAGGCATTGTTGGTATTGATCCTTCCATTTATCAGTGGATTAAACGGAAGGATAGTTAATAAAAAAATATCTCCTTTACAGGACAAAAAAGGACAGCTATTATGTAGTCCATTATTTTCAATGTATAGTGACGGGACTATCGATTATGCCGGAGCAAGTGCTCCTTATGATGATGAAGGCATTGCTATGCAGCGTTTACCCTTAATAGAAAAGGGTATCTTAAAAAACTATTATTATGATTTACAGAATGCTGCCGAAGCAGGTGTAAAACCAACTGGAAACGGTATTAGAAGCGGTTTTCATTCTTCTCCTTCCCCGGGTGTAAGCAATTTAATTGTTTCGAAAGGCAAAACATCTTTAAATGAGATGATTAAGGATATTAAAGAAGGAATAATAGTAGACCAGGTCTTAGGATTAGGGCAGGGAAATGTTTTAAGCGGTGCTTTTTCCAATAACGTTCAGCTTGGATTTAAAATTGAAAATGGAAAAGTAGCCGGTAGAATTAAAAATGTCATGATTGCCGGCAATGCTTTTGAGGTTTTAAAGAATATTGTGGCTGTTGGAGATAAAGCAAGATGGGTATCCGGACAGTACTGTTTCCCGCATATCTATCTGAAATCTTTATCGGTTTCCACAAAACAATAAATTAAGGATATATAATGAAAATTATTGTACCAATAAAACAGGTCCCGGAAACCAGCCGGGTCAAGATAAACGAAGAAACCGGCACCATCATCCGTGATGGTGTTGAAAATATCATTAATCCGCTGGATTTGTATGCTATCGAGTCAGCGATTCAATTAAGAGAAAATAATGGCGGCAGCATTACCGTGATTAGCATGGGACCTCCAAAGGCTGAGACAGCCTTAAGGGAGGCCATAGCCATGGGAGCTGATCAGGCAATATTGATAACAGGCCGGGAATTTGCCGGTTCGGATACCTGGAGTACTGCCTATGCTCTTTCCGCCCTGATTGAGAATATCAAGCCCTATGATCTTGTCATAACAGGGGAAAGGGCGACTGACGGTGATACCGGACAGGTAGGTCCGGGAATAGCCTCTTTTTTGAATTTGCCTTTATCCACTTATACCGGAAAAATTGAAACTGTCAACAAAGACCATATCATCGTACAGCGTCTTATTGAGGAAGGGTATGAAAGATTGCAATTGCCTTTACCGGCATTATTAACCGTAGTAAAGGAGATCGCCTATCCCCGCCTGCCCACCTTACGTGGCAAGCAGAAGGCACGTACCATTGATATACCCATCAATTCCGGAAAAGACATTAAAGTAAAAGAAGAAGAGCTGGGATTAAAGGGTTCTCCTACCCGGGTTGTCAGGATCTATCGTCCTCAGGTCACCCGCAAAGGCACAATCTTACAGGTAAAAGACGAAAAGACCCTGGCAGAATCAGTTGATAAATTAATCTCTTTCCTAAAAGAGAAGAAAATAGTATCTTTTTAAGATAGGTCAGGTAAAATGAAGAAAAAGGAAGTTTGGACAGTTTCAGAAATTAATCAGCAACAAGAGATCAAGCCGGTCTCCTTTGAGCTGTTAGCCAGGGGTAGAAAATTAGCCCAAGAGCTTGAGGTACCTTTATCAGCAATTGTTTTGGGGGACAGTCTGGCAGAGAGAGAACTCAAAGAGCTTATCTATCGGGGGGCAGATAAAGTATACTGGGTTAATCATAAAGCACTTGCCCGTTTTGTTGTGGAAAATCACAGTAACATCATGCAGCATCTAATCAAGAACTACCAGCCGCAAATCATCATAGCTGCTGCAACCACCCAGGGCAGAACCCTGATGCCCCATTTGTCAATAAGGCTTGATACCGGCCTGACCGCTGATTGCACAGATCTACAGATTGAAAAAGAGACTGGTCTCTTATTACAGATCCGTCCTGCCATTGGCGGGAATATCATGGCCATGATTAAAACACCCGAGAGGAAGCCCCAGATGTCCACCGTCCGTCCTAAATCGATACAGGTTCTCCCCCGGGATGAGACTAGAGAAGGAAAGATAATCCCAGTTGATCTTGATGACTCCCTCCTTGACCGCCGGGTAACACATCTGGGCTATTATAAAAGTGAGGAAGAAGAGGTTAATCTCTCTTCCGCCGATATTATCGTGGCAGGTGGCAGAGGATTAAAGAAAAAGGAGAATCTGAGCCTTATCCGTGATTTAGCCAGAGGGTTAGATGCAGGTATAGGTGCTTCCCGGGAGGTTGTTGACCGTGGTTGGATTTCCTATCCCCATCAGGTTGGCTTAAGTGGTAAAACTGTAAATCCCAAGACCTATCTGGCAATAGGGATTTCCGGAGCTATTCAACATCTGGCCGGCATGAAGACAGCCAAAAACATTATTGCTATAAACAGTGACCCGCAGGCAGATATTTTCAAGATTTCTGATTTTGGCATCATCGGCGATTTATTCGAAATCATACCCTTATTAAAAAAGAAATTAGAGGAAAAAAAGTTAAGCTCATGAAATACAATCCCGTTACTCATGCTATAGTAGAAAAGTTAAAAGAGATATGTGGAGAGAATTATGTTTTTACCGACCCGGAAAAACTGGAACCTTATTCCCATGATGAAACACCGGCCGAGCAATTCTCTCATCTTCCTGAAGTAGTAGTAATGCCAATAAAGACCGAACAGATTTCTCAAATCATGAAATTGGCCAACAAGAACAAAATACCGGTTACCCCCCGTGGAGCAGGCAGTGGCCTCTCCGGCGGTGCTATTCCGGTCTGTGGTGGCATTATAGTCTCCTTAGAGAAGATGAACAAGATCTTAGAAATCGATACCCAAAACATGATGGTCACCTTAGAGCCGGGAGTCATTACCAATGAAGTAAATGAAAAGATTGAAGAGCTGGGCTTGTTTTTTGCCGGTTATCCCATGAGCGTAGAGACCTGTTTTATCGGAGGCAATCTTGCCGAGAATGCCGGTGGTGGCCGGGCAGTAAAATATGGTGTTACCGATCGCTATATCATGGGCATTGAGGTGGTCTTGCCTGATGGTGAGATTATTACCTTAGGCGGAAAAAGAGTCAAGGATGTCACCGGATACAATCTAAAACAGCTTTTTATAGGATCCGAAGGCACCCTGGGCATTATTACCAGGGTAATTATCAAATTGTTACCATTACCTTCAGCAAAGGTAGACCTGTTGGTCTTGTTTAAAGATATCAAGCAGGCAATAAGTCTTGTACCGAAAATCATGACCGAAACCAGAATCATACCCACCTCTATCGAGTTTATGGACCAGCTTTCTGTCCAGAGCTCCTGTGAGTACCTGAATGAACATCTGCCTTACCAGGATGCCGGGGCTATGCTTTTGATCGAAGTTGATGGCAATAGTCAAAAGGAAGTTGAGCGGGAAGCAGAAATTATCGGTGAATTGTGCCTGAAACACAATGCCTTAGAGGTCTATGTGGCTGACAACTATACCACCCAGGAGCGAGTCTGGGCAGTCAGGAGAAATATTGCCGAGGCATTTAAGGTAGTAAGTCCCCAGCAGAGCTTAGAGGATATCGTTGTACCGATTTCCGTGATAGCCGAGGTTGTAGAAGAGATTCAGGCCATTGCCAAAAAATACGATATCCTGATTCCCTGTTATGGCCATGCCGGTGATGGCAATCTGCATGCTACACTGGTTAAGAATCCCGATCATTCTTATCAGAAGTGGCTGGAAATAGAACATGGTGTTTTAATGGATTTGTATCGCCTGGTCAAGGCGAAGGGAGGCACCATCAGCGGTGAGCATGGCATTGGCTCAAAGAGAAAAGATTATCTGAGTATGGTCTGCAGTGAAACAGAAATAAAGGTCATGAAAAAGATCAAGGAAGCCATCGACCCCAATAACATCATGAATCCGGGGAAGATATTTAAATAATTATGGCTAATAAAAATATTACAATAATCAAAATATAATTAACAATTAAATTTAAACAGTAGGAGTAGAACGAAAGAAAGGTAGATATTATGTTAAAGTTTTTAGTTATCAGACATGGAGAAACACAAAGTAATGTTGAAAGGCGTTTTTCAGGTCATCAGGATGTAGTCTTAACGGAAAAAGGAATCTGGCAGGCTCAGCAATTATCTTATAGATTAAAAGATGAGCAAATAGATATTGCTTATAGCAGTGATTTGAAAAGGGCGATTCATACAGCAAAGATTATTCTTCGAGAACGTGATATTTCCTTATCCATCGAACCTCGATTCAGGGAAATCAGTTTTGGAGATTGGGAAGGATTCAGGCTTGAGGAATATGCTTCTGAAAATGGAGAAGGGAATCGCCCGGGCTGGTGGAATCAGCCTGATTCACCGTTATCCGGTGGAGAAAGTGTTTTAGATTTAAGGAAGCGTGTTAAGACTGCTTTGGATAAAGTAATTACAGAACATGATGAAGAAGATAAGTGCAAGACAATTGTTATTGTTTGTCATGGTGGGGTAACCAGGATGATTATCGGGCTTGCTTTGGATATTCCAATTAGAAAGATATGGCATATCAGACAGCAATCAACTGCCTTGAACGTTATAAGATATGATAAAAATAGTGGTTTTTTTGTTAATTCTGTCAATGATATTGCTCATATAACATTGCTGGAAAAGAAAGAAGAACCAATTGAAAAATAGGAAAATTGATGAATTAATCGAAAATATTCAGCCTATAAATCAAGATATTGAAATAGAAGCCTTAAAAAGGTTTGATAATTTAACCAAACCCCGAAAAAGTTTGGGAAGATTAGAAAATATAATTGCAAGAGCGGCAGGTGTGTATGGTTCTGTAAATCCGAATCTAAGGAGAAAAGTTATTTTCTTAATGGCAGCTGATCACGGTGTAACTGCTGAGAGAGTAAGCGCATATCCGGCTGAAATTACCCGTCAAATGGTTTTGAATTTTCTTGATGGGGGTGCGGCTATTAATATCTTAACCCGCCATTTTGGAATTGATGTGGTTGTTACAGATATTGGTGTGAGAGGTAAGCTCGGGGAAAAGAAAGGATTAATCAGAAAGAAGATTGCCCAGGGAACCGAAAATATGGCAACTGGTCCGGCCATGACTCGGGAAATGGCAGAAGAATCTCTGTTAATTGGATATGAAGTTTTCGAAAAAGCCTTTGCTCAGGAAAAGATTGACTTGATTGGCTTGGGTGAGATGGGCATCGGCAATACTACAGCCAGCAGTGCCATTATCAGCATATTAACCGGAGCAAAAATAGAAGATGTAGTAGACATGGGCACCGGTCTTAAGCCCGAACAGATTGAGCACAAAGCCTCCATAATCAAAAAAGCCATTGAAATAAACCAACCCAATTCCAAAGACTCCATGGATGTGTTAGCAAAAGTAGGTGGTTTTGAAATTGGTGGACTGGTAGGATGTATCCTGGCAGCAGCCTCAAGAAGAGTGCCGATTGTGATGGATGGTTTGATATCAGGAGCATGTGCTTTATTAGCAATAAATCTAGCACCACTTGTTCAAGATTATTTGTTTGCCAGTCATTGCTCTAAAGAGAAAGGACATCGCGTTGCCCTGTCTTATCTTAATGAGCAGCCTATATTCGATTTAGGTATGCACTTAGGTGAGGGCACCGGGGCTGCTTATGGTATAAGTTTCATTGAAACAGGGTTTAAACTGTTAAACCAAATGGCTACATTTGATGATCTGAAATAATCAGAAAATATACAATAACAAAATCAAAAAGGAAATTATGAAACAAAAAAGGCCAAAGATAGTCCTTATTACCGGTGGAGTACGCAGCGGAAAAAGCTTTTTTGCTGAGAAATTAGCAGGAAATATTGGCACAAAAGTTACTTTCATTGCCACTGCTCAGGGATTCGATGAGGAGATGACCGATAGGATAGCTAAACATCGTGCTAACAGACCGGTTCACTGGGAAACCTACGAAGAACCCTATCAAGTTGCACAGGTTATACAGAAAGTGGGAGAAAAAACAGAGGTGGTTTTGATTGATTGTCTAACACTTCTTGTTTCTAACCTTATGCAGAATTACCGGGAAGATACATCAAACAATAATCTGGCAAAAAACATTATTAAGCAAATTAAAGAGATTGTCAGAGAATCCTTGCAATGTTCGGCAACGGTCATTATTGTTTCTAATGAAGTTGGATTAGGGCTGGTTCCTGCTAATCCAATGGGACGTTTTTTTCGTGATATTTTAGGTCAGGTAAATCAGATTATTGGAGCTGATGCTGACCGGGTTTATTTTATGACAGCAGGTATTCCGCTTTTAATTAAAGGGAAAAGTGATGAAGCATATTTTTAGAAGACTTTTTTTATCTATTTCTTTTCTTACCATATTGCCCATTAACCTCTTATTTTTAAGGAAAGAGCAGGAGAATCGGAATTATATCAAAGAAGATCTATCAAAATCCAGCATATTTTTCCCACTGGTTGGTATCTTAATTGGACTCATACTGGTAGCAGTAGATGTTTTGTTGAAATGGGTATCTTTCGATTCCTTCTTATCTAGTGGTATTATTCTAACTGTCTGGATTTTCTTAAGCGGAGGACTGCACTTAGAAGGATTTGCCGATATGGTAGACGGATTTTCCGGTGGAAGTGACAAAGAAGCCATTATTCGTATCATGAAGGATGGGGCTGTCGGTGCCAAAGGGGCTATTGCCTTAGTTTTACTGATATTACTAAAATTTCTACTTATAAACAGTTTACCATATTCATTAAGAATTGAAGCTTTCTTGATAGCTCCTGTCATAGGAAGGTGGAGCATGGTATTATCCGGCTATCTAGGGAAGCCAGCGTCTTCAGATAATAATTTATCAAAAATGTTTTCCCTTTATCTGGGAAAAATGGAATTAATTTTAGCTACTCTTTTTACCCTGGTAATTGCTTTTTATTTTTTATCATACCAATCTCTTTATTTTATGGTTTTTTCAGCGTTTATTTCCTACCTGATGGTATATTATTCTTTTACTAAAATGCAGGGCATTTGTGGTGATGTTATTGGTGCGATAAATGAACTAACCGAAGTAGGTGTTTTATTGCTTTTTATTGTATTTATAATATTATAATATTATAATAATTATAATATAGCCAATTATATTCTATAATTGCTTTTGGTTACCGCAAGAGGAGGCCATTCTCACAGAAGCAGAAAATCGATTATCCGATTTCTGGAATCCCAGGCCGAACAAAGAAAAGTCTAAAGGTAAATTATCAAAGATATTAAGGGCTACTTTGGAAGAAAAGAAGGGGGAGATTATTAAGTAGTGGGCTAGTTCCGGAAGGATTTTATCAAGATGTAGGGAATGAACAAATATTTTAAATGTGAAAGAATATAATAAAGAAGAATTCGTTGAATATGCGTAAACCAACAATATAGTGGTATAATATTAAACAAATACAAAAACTAAATTAAAACTATACTCATATTATAAGTATTATAATCTTAGAAAGAGTGTAGTAATAATGAATGAGGAGAAAAATCAAAGTCTATAAAAATAGAAGAGATAAAATCCTTTGATTCCAAGAAATTTTTCAAGACTCTATTTGATTATGCCCCGGATCCATATTACATTACTGATCTGGAAGGGAAATTTCTTGCTGGCAACAAAGCTGCCGAGAGAATTACCGGTTACCTCAAAAAAGAATTAATAGGTAAAAGCTTTTTCCAGCTGGATATTTTACCTGCAGGTGAGATTGTCAAAGCCCAGAAAGCCCTGGAAAGAAACAAAAAAGGTCTCTTAAGTGGTCCGGAAGAATTTATCCTGAAACGAAAAGACAATAAGAAAATAACAGTAGAGATTTTCACTTACCCGATAAAAATAGAAGATAAACTGCATGTCCTGGCAATCGCCCGGGATATCACCCAGCGCAAACAATCCGAACAAAGAACAAACCATCTCATTCAGATCATTCGCGCCATCCGCAATATAAATCATCTTATTATCAGGGAAAAAGACCGGGATATCCTGATCCAAAAAGTATGTAATCTTTTAGTGGAACCCAATGGTTACCACAATGCCTGGATTGTCCTGCTGGATGAAGATAAAAAATATCTAACCTCCGCTGAAGCAGGTTATGGTCCGGCCTTTGATCCCATGAGAACACAGCTGAAAAATGGTGATTGGCCAAGATGTGTCCGGGAAGTCTTACAGCGAAAAGAAATCCTGATTACAGATAATCCCAAAAGTACCTGTTATAACTGTCCTCTTTCACATTATCTCCAAAACCGCAGTGCCTATACCATCAGCCTCAGACAGAACAATATCCTCTATGGAATATTTTCGGCCTGTATCCCGGAATCCTTTGCAGAAGACAAAGAGGAACAAGCTCTCTTTAAAGAGACAGCTGAAGATATTGCCCTTTCCCTTTACAGTGTTAAGACAGAAAAAGCCCGCAGACAGGCAGTAGAGTCATTACGAAAAAGTGATGAAAGATTCCGAGTGGCACTAAAAAATTCCCCTATTATAGTCTGGAGTCAGGATAAAGAGCTACGCTATAATTGGATATACAATCCCAATCCCGCATTCAATCCTGAAGAGGTCCTGGGCAAGAAAGATGAGGAAATACTGCCTGCTGATGATGCCAGGGCTTTGACGGAGATAAAACAAAAAGTATTAAAAAGCGGCAAAGGCAGCAGGGAAGAGGTCAGGATGACAGTTAAGGGAACCCCCTTTTTCTATCAGCTGGTTACCGAACCCTTAAGAGACGCACAGGGTAATCTAACAGGTATAACCTGTGCCTCTGTTGATATTACCGAATTCAGGGGAATCCAGCAAAAACTGGAAAAATCTTTTGATACCACCATTGAAACCATGTCCAAAATTGTTGAGACCCGGGACCCTTACACTTCCGGACATCAGTCCCGTGTTAGTCAGCTGGCTACACGAATTGCTTTAGAGTTAAACTTGTCCCGGGAAAAGATAAAAGGAATAAGGATTGCTGCTTTAATCCATGATATCGGTAAAATCGCTATTCCCTCGGAGATTTTGACTAATCCTGGCAAGCTCACTGATATTGAGTTTAGCCTAATAAAGAGTCATTCCCAAAAAGGTTATGATATTGTAAAGGGTATAAATTTTCCATACCAGATTGCTCCAATAATTTTACAGCATCATGAAAGAAACGACGGTTCTGGCTATCCTAAAGGGCTGAAGGGTGATGAAATTTTATTGGAGGCCAAAATTATTGGTGTTGCAGATGTAGTTGAGGCCATGTCCTCACATCGGCCCTACCGGGAAGCCTTGGGAATTGATGTAGCCCTGGAGGAAATTTCCAAAAATAAAGGTATTCTCTATGAACCAGAAGTGGCAGATGCTTGTATAAAATTATTTAAAGAGAAAGGATTTAAATTTGAATAAGATAAAAGAAAAGATTAAAAGGGAATAAATGAAATATTTATGGGGTCAATATTTATGGGGTCAGGTCTTGAATTATCAGTTTTAAAGTGCTATAGTATTCTTATGGCCAGACCATTACGTATCCAATTTCCCGGAGCACTCTACCATATCACTGCCCGGGGAAATGCCAAACAGAATATCTTTCTCAATAAAGATGATTTCAATGATTTTCTAACCATTCTCTGCAAAGTTAGCAAGCGCTATCATCTTCTCCTGCATTGCTATTGCCTGATGCACAATCATTATCACTTACTTTTAGAAACACCGGAAGGAAATCTCTCCCAGGGGATAAGACAACTTAATGGCACCTATACCCAGCATATCAACAAAAAATACCAGACAGTAGGACATCTCTTGCAGGGAAGATTTAAATCCATCTTGGTAGAAAAAGAAAACTACCTCTTAGCACTCTCCCGTTACATTGCCCTAAACCCCCTAAGAGCCAACCTGGTAGAAGACCCCAAGAACTGGCCCTATAGCTCATATCCACAGGCTATTGGTGTTGCCAAAAAAATTCACTGTCTTTTCCCTGACTGGATACTCTCCCAATTTGGACCAGATAAAAAATCTGCCCAGATATCTTATCAAGATTTTGTCCTCTCCGGTATCCATACAGAATCACCATTAAAACAGGTAAAAGGACAGATCTTTCTTGGTTCAGAGTATTTTCTGGCTAAGATGGAAAAATTCATGGAACAAAAAAGACAAACAGAAATACCGAGAAAACAGCTCTATGCTTTAAGACCATCTTTAGAAAAGATATTTCAGACAAACGATAAAAGAGAAATAATAATATATCAGGCTAGCCAGAAATATGGCTATACTCTAAAAGAGATTGGCCAATATCTTGGTTTGCATTATACCACCATAAGTAAAACAATTAAGAAGGTGGGAAGCGAAGAAGGAAACTGATATTTCAAGACCTGATTCTGTGTATTGCACTTGAATAAAATTAAAAGAATTAAAGATATTTAAGGAGAATAGAAATGGGAAAAATTGAAGAAAAAATTAAGTCTATTGGTATTAATCTTCCGGAAACACCCAAACCCATTGGTTCTTATGTGCCTTGTGTTCAAACAGGTAAATTAGTTTATACCTCTGGGCAAGGATGCAAAAGAGCTGGTCAGCTGATTTATCAGGGAAAATTAGGAAAAGATATTACTATCGAGGAGGGTTATGGCGCTGCAAAAATTGCTATTATCAATGCTTTGGCTATACTGCAGGGACATTTAGGCAGTTTAGATAAGATCAAAAGAGTTGTTAAGCTATTGGGATTTGTGGCTTGTGTTCCGGAATTTGACCAGCAACCAAAGGTTATCAATGGTGCATCAGACCTCTTGCTGGAAATTTTTGGTGAAAAAGGTCAACATGCTCGTTCAGCAATTGGAACTAACGCGCTTCCATCCAATATGCCTGTAGAAATTGAAATGATTGTCGAAGTGGAATAGAACACAATGATAAAGTTGATTTTGTGGAAATGATATGGATAGAACGAAGAAATTTTGGAATAAAGAAGCTAAGAACTATGATAAGCAGGTTAATGAAAAATATAGAAAATAAAAGGGACAGTTTTTTCTGATATTTAGTTCTTTATAATTTCAATTAATCTATCAAGAATTTCATCGAATTTTTTATCTTTTAGGCTGGCAGCCTTATAAAGAACAATATGCCTATCTGCGGTAAAAATACGGTTTGGTCTGATATTGCTTACTAGTTTTAATTCTCCTGTTTTAAAATCTTTATCGTCAATTTGGATAGCATAATTATCTTTAACATTCTGGCTGGTTATCTGACAGAGAATAATATCATCTCCATTTAATACAGAGATAATTAGCGCAGGGCGCCTTTTGTTCTGGGTAAGGTCAGAGAACGGGAAGGGAATAATTACGATATCTCCTTTTACAAATTTTGCCATGCTTCATCTTCTTCCGGCTTTAGCCAATCCTTTCCAAGGGAGGTTTCACTTGCAATTGTTATATGCATTTTTTCTTTTATATTTTTTGTCTTTAAAAATCTAATAAAGTCCAAAACCTCATCAAGGTATGGTTCAGGGACTTGTTCGATCTCTTTTAAAAGTATATTTAATCGAGAATTAGATTTAAATGTAAAAAAGAATATCCAGAAGAAGTAAAAGAAATGTTTAACCACTATCATTGGCCGGGAAATATTAGAGAACTGCAAAAATGTAATAAAATCAGCGATGATTTTTGCCAATAGTGACATTCTTTTACCCGAACACCTTCCTCCGGATATCAAACATTCAAAAGATAAGACATATTTATTCGATCATTTTGATTTGGAGGAATTGCTTGGAATCGATATAAATTCACAGCAAGCTTCCTTATCTTTAAAAGAGATTTTAAAAGAATATTTATGAAAAGATTGAAATGGATATTATAAAAGAAGTTCTTAGATAAAACTAACTGGAATAAGAAAGAGACAAGCGAAACTCCTGGACATCGATTATAAAAGTCTGTTTACTAAAATTGAAAAGTATAACTTAAAATAGTTAAGAGTGTGGAAAAATCCATAGTATATATGGAAAAATTCCTATATCGTCTTTAGTAAAATATAAAGTCATATCCCATTATAAAAAAAATAATAGTCTAAAATCACCTTTAAAAGCCCCTTGTTTCTAAAAAAAACAGGTGGTTTTATTTTTATGGAAAATATAATACATTAGCATGAATATTGCTTATTTAATATAAAGGTAGAACAATCTTTTATAAATCTTTACAAAGTTATTTCTAAATCTTGCTTGAATTGTTCTGAATTCATACAAAAAGGGAGGTGAAAAAAATGGCAGTAGAGAAACTGATAGGTTCTTCCAGTCTAGTTGAATTATTGACCGGAATTTTGGACAAAGGTGTTGTAGTAGATGCATGGGTAAGAGTGTCTTTGGTCGGAATAGAAATTCTTGCAATTGAAGCCAGGGTCATGATTGCTTCTGTAAGAAACTTACCTGAAATATGCTGAAGCAATCGGCTTAACCGCAACAGCAGCTTAATTTTGATTAGCAGCTGATTCTGTTAGAAAGAGCATTCTAACAGAGCAGGAAGTATTCTTGCCGGTTATCCTTGTTCTGTTGAAACTCAGAAAAGCATGATCCGCCAAGAAAATACTTCTTTGGAAAGGAGAAAAAGTTAAGATGAGCATGTCGGAAGAAATGAAAAAGCTAACTAAGGAAATTGCTTCTTCTTACGAGGCAAGGATTTCAACAGTAGCGACCATTGTTAATACCACACAACAGATGTTAGAAGAATTCAGAACAGAAAGGAACAAAGTTAACCAACAACTAAGAGAGATGCTTCCAGAGAAAAATATCTTAGAAAAAAGATTTTGATCATATGATGGAAGATGTATTATCCCGTCAGGAGGTAAGAGAAAAACCAGATAAAAGTATTTTTAACCAATTTTTACAAGAACAACAGAAAATGGCAGAAACAATCCAAACAAATTTAGCTAATGACAAAATTAGATGCTGAGTATCTGAAAAAAATGATTGTGAAAATAAAGAAAGGCAGAAATCCAGTATTTCGGATTAAGGAAGAATTAAAAAGGTTTCAGGAAGAATATAAAGAGATATTGAAGTCTTTTCATTTTTTACTGGAAAAAGGGAAACCATTCAAATCAAAGAGATAAAAAAAAGATGATTGAGAATATTCGTTCTAAGCAATTGGGAGTACAAAATGTTTAGTATTTTATATATATTTTACTAAAAATGTTCTAATGAATATTTTTTAAAAATAGTATCATAAGGAGGAGTAAATAAAATGACCTTAGCAAGTGAAATGGAAAGATTAGTCAAGAAATATCCAGATTTAAAAAAATCAAGGAGGAAGGAAGTGGAAGACTTGTTGAGAGATAATAAAAATATGTTAACCGATTTTAACCAAAAAGAAAAAAATGGCTAAAGACTTAAAAGAGGAAATGGCCAGGGAAAAAACAGGGACGGAAAAGCGGTCGGGCAAATGTTAAAAGACTTTTCCACGAACACCGGAGGATGGCTGAGAGTTGGAAAGAAAATAATAAAAAGTTACAAGAAAACTTTATCCCAAGGAGAGAAAGACAGACTGGAAGATTACTCAAAATGATGGATGGTATTCAAAGATTTGTAGATACTGGAATTAAAGAACATGAAGGAACAGCTGAGAAAAGATGAAGAGAAAAGAAAAGAAGAGGTCCATCATTTAGAGAACTCAAGATGATCGTAAAAAGATGGCCCAATACTGGAAATCAATAGGAACTTTAAAGAAGGAAATAAAAAAAAAAACCTCCTCGGTTTGAAGCAAAAGATGAAACGGAAGCAGTGCCGGAATTTCAGAAAGAAGAAGGAGAATTTGAGCCAGAGAAGCCGTTGGCAGAAAGGGTATTAGATTATATTAATATCATCCGGAAGGAGTCAAAGTAAGCGATATGGAGAATCCTTTGGGGGTGATAAGAATACGGTTGGTAAAGTAGCCAAAGATATTAGAGGATGGAAAAGTTAAAAAAAGCTGGCCAATATTTCCCCTCTATAAGTTACTGTCTTTCTCCTTATGGGTGAGCAAAATGATTTGCCTTACCTTACTGTGGCAGTTTTTTGAATCATCAATTCCTAAATTTGGTGGTTAATTTAGATTTAAAGATAAATGGAAAAAAGAATTAATTTTGGGAGGGAAACAGATAAGTATGAATGATGAAAAGACCACTGTATTGGAACCTCGGCCCCTGCCGGATTTTGTCGAGACGGAATATATTAAGGATATTACTTTTAGAGCATTATCATACATTAAAGCTGGTTTCCCGGTTCATTTCAGAGGACCATCAGGGACCGGAAAGACCACATTGGCATTGCATTTAGCCAACAAGATAGCTCAGCCTGTGGTGATCATCCATGGAGATGAAGAATTTACCAGTTCTGATTTAGTAGGGAAAGAACACGGGTATCAATACAAAAAAGTGCTTGACCGATTTGTATGGAGGGTTACTAAATATGAAGAGAATATGACTAAGCAATGGGTTGATAATCGCCTCACCCTTGCCTGTAAAAACGGGTTTATTTTAATTTATGATGAATTCACCCGTTCACGTCCGGAAGCCAACAATGTCCTACTTTCTGTTTTACAGGAAAGGATGATGAATTTACCGGTTAGCCAGGGGGATGGACCTTATTTGAAAGTTCATCCAAAATTCAAAGCAATTTTTACCAGTAATCCGGAAGAATATGCTGGTGTGCACAGAAGTCAGGATGCTTTACGTGACAGAATGGTCACCATGGACTTGGATCATTTTGATTATGAAACTGAATTATCTATAACCAGGGCTAAATCCAAAGTGTCAGAAATAAACAGTGCTATCATTGTCAAAATTGTCAGAGGATTGAGAGAATCAGGCAAATGTGAGTTTGCCCCCACCGTAAGGGGCTGTATCATGATAGCCAAGAGTATCAAAGTCAGGAAAATAAAACCCAGTAAATTTAATCAGGATTTCCTGATTATCTGTCAGGATATATTGGCTTCTGAGACAAGTCGGGTTGGTTCAAAGACCAATCAGGACAGGATTAAAGAAGAAATAAAGAAATTAGTTAACCAGTATGGCTTGCCGTAAACTTGATATATCAAACATTATTTGCTAAAAACAATTTTCAAGAGGAAGTGTGAGAAAATGGAAAAGACGCATGGATTAAAGGGCCTTAATTCAATCAAGACCATGAAAAATGTGAAAAAACGTTCAATAGATATGGCCAAAAGCTCTTCTTTTTTAGAATTATATCTTTTAGAAAAGGAAAGAGAAAGACTTGTAGCTGAAAGACGTATCATTGAGCAGAAATTAAATAGCTTAAATAAGCGCTTGAAAGAGATAGCGGAAGAAGTAAAGGAAATACAAACGGTTAAAGGTTATGCCAAGAAAACATTAGAGAACAAAAAAAGTTCTGCTCCTATTAATCCCAACAAAAAAGAACAAAAAGCCATAAACAAAGTTCAATATGATTATTAGATTAAATAGGCGGTTTCATTGTTTTCTTTATGGCATATTTCGATGTTAACAAATTATAAAAGAAAGGACTAAAATAAAAAATATGGCTGAACAGCTTACCCATTCAACCAGTAGCAGTAATTTAGTAGACATATTGGAAAGAGTCCTTGATAAAGGGGTTGTTATTGCCGGGGATATTAAAATACAAATTGCTGATATTGACTTACTAACGATTAAGATAAGGCTTTTAATTGCCTCAGTTGATAAAGCCAGGGAAATGGGCATCGACTGGTGGGAACATGATAGTTATCTTTCTTCCCGGGCAGAAGATAGGGCAATAGATAGAGATAAAGAAACAGGAGAGAATAATAAGCCTGGAACTGTAGATAATTAATAATGTATCAACAAATAGATATTAACAATTTATTAAAAATCTTCTGCGACAATAATAAATAGATGGATAATTAAGAAAGAAGCTTTTCTGGAGATATATGCAGGTGTGAAAAGAGGTGAAAATAATGGGAAAAGAGAAAAGAAAAAAAGAAGATGATCTGGAATTCGATTTGGGAATTGGTAAGTTATCGATGGGAGGATTGTTTAAAGGAATCGAAAAACTGATTGACCTTTCAAAGGAAATAGACAAAGCTGGTGGAAAGGTTGAAAAAGAGGGAGAAATTGATTTAAGCCATCTGAAAAAAGGGATGAAGGGTGTTTATGGCTTTTCGGTAAAAACCGCCACTGGTGGTAAGCCGGTTGTTGAAACATTCGGTAATATTAAGAAGACGCCCAAAGGGCCCACTGTTGAGGAAGAAAGAGAGCCGATCACGGATGTCTTTGATGAGAAGGATGAAATAGAAATATATGCAGAAATGCCTGGAATTGATAAAAAGAATATCCAAATCGATTTAAAAGAAGACATCCTGGATATTTCCGTAAAATCAGGTCTTCGAAAGTATCGGAAGGAATTATTATTACCGGTTAAGGTTAAATCTGAGAACCTGACCTGGGATTACAAGAATGGGATGTTGGAAATAAAAATCAAGAAATGAACAGGACTTGCAACCTGCATAGCAGGTGAGGAGTAATGGGTGTGGAAGAGAACAAGAAACCAAAAATTCTAACTTTAAAGGTAAAAGAAGCCTTAACAAAAGATGTTGGCAGGGCTATTGTGCGGATTGACCCGGTTGATATGAAGTATTTGGGAATTGAGGTTGGTGAAATTGTTGAAGTTGAAGGAAAAAAGAAAACCCCGGCCAAAGTCATGCCATGTTACAGGGAAGATAGAGGCCAAAAGATCATTCAAATGGATGGCGTTTTAAGGGAGAATAGTCAAATTGGTATCGATGAAAAAGTGAAAGTATCCCAGGTTGAATATCAATTTGCTCAAAAAATAACACTTTCCCCGGTTAATATTTCCTATTTAATGAAAAAGGAAAAGGACAGAGAATATATTGGTTCTTTGATAGAGGGACTGCCGGTATGTTCTGGTAATAAGGTAAGAGCTAAGTTATTTGCTAATAAAAATTTCGATTTTGTAGTAGAACATACCATACCAGATGGTATTGTTGTAATCGATCCTACGACCATTATTCAGGTAAAATCAAAAAAAACACAGGACAAAAAATCATCCATCTCCTATGAGGACATTGGGGGTTTGAGAAACCAGATCCAAAGAATAAGGGAAATGATTGAACTCCCTTTAAAATATCCGGAAGTGTTTGAAAAACTGGGAATACAGGCACCCAAAGGTGTTTTCTTGTTCGGCCCACCCGGTACCGGAAAGACTTTGATTGCCAGAGCAGTTGCCCATGAAACTGATGCTTATTTTACCCATATTTCAGGCCCTGAAATCATGGGCAAGTTCTATGGGGAATCAGAAGCCCGCCTGAGAAGTATCTTTACCGAAGCACAAAATCATACTCCGGCGATTATTTTTATTGACGAGATAGATGCCATTGCATCCAAAAGAGAGGATATGGGAAGTGAAAAACAGGTGGAAAAACGAGTTGTTGCCCAACTATTATCATTACTTGATGGATTAGAATCAAGAGGGCAGGTTATTGTCATTGCTGCGACCAATATTCCCAATAGTATAGATCCCGCTTTAAGAAGGCCTGGTCGATTCGATCGGGAAATATCAATTGATATTCCTGACCGGGATGGCAGGTTAGAAATATTTCAGATTCATACCGGAGGAATGCCTTTATCGAAAAATATAGATTTAAAAGAATTAGCCAATATAACTCATGGCTTTGTTGGTGCCGATATCGAGGCTCTAAGCCGAGAAGCAGCCATGGTCTCTTTGAGGAAGATTATGCCCGAGATTGATTTTGAGATGGCTAGTATCCCCTATAAGGATTTGATGAAGCTGGAAATAACCAGGGATCACTTCTTGGAAGCCATGAAAGAGGTTAACCCCTCGACTTTAAGAGAGGTTTTTATTGAAGTTCCGGAGGTAAGATGGAGCGATATAGGGGGGTTAGATGATATCAAAGAAGAACTAATTGAAGCAGTTATCTGGCCTATGAAGTACCTCGATATATTTAAAAATGCTGATATTAGTTCCCCTAAAGGCATCTTACTCTACGGTCCCCCGGGAACCGGCAAAACTTTACTGGGAAAAGCAGTTGCCAATGAGAGTGGTGCTAATTTTATTTCTATTAAATGCTCTCAACTGGTCAGCCGCTTTGTCGGTGAGTCAGAGAAGGAAGTAAGCAAAATATTTAAAAAGGCCAAACAATCTTCTCCCTGTGTCTTATTCCTGGATGAAGTTGATAGTATATTGCCAAAAAGGGTTTCCGGAACAGCAGACTCTCATGTTACCGAAAGGATAATCAGTCAATTTTTAATGGAAATGGATGGGATTGAGGTGCTTAGGGGTGTTGTAGTTTTGGCGGCCACGAACCGAATTGACCTGATTGATCCGGCTATATTAAGAAGAGGAAGATTTGACCTCATTTTTAAGTTACCCTTGCCTGATGAAAAGGCTCGGGAAGAAATCATCAAGATTCATACCAGAAATAAAGCACTTGACAGTCATATTGATTTGTCGTCATTGGCAAAAGAGGCCAAGAATATGGTTGGTTCTGACCTGGAATTTATCTGCAAAAAAGCCACCATGTTTGCAGTAAAAGACTATATTCAAAGTGAAACAGGGAAAGTGGGGAAGGGCAGAAAAGAATTTATGGTCATGAAAAAACATTTTGACAGGGCAATTGAATATATTCATAACCAGAACAGGAGGTAAGATGATTAAAATATTTGATAATATTAATCGATTCTTCAGTAACCTGGGGAATAGCAATAAGAAAGAAAATTTAGAAAGAAGCGAAATAGATAACCATGGGCAAGCCATCGAAAAAAGGTCAACCCTAAATGGGCAAAAAGCAAAATATATTTACGGCTTTATTCATAAAGGTATGACCAATAATGTAGAAAAAACAGATTTAGACAAACTGTTAAGTGATAAAGAAATATATTTGGTTTCTTATGGTGACATTTCTGTGGTGGTCTGTGATTTGGAAAAGTTTACCTTGACTCATTTGTCCAGAGAGAAAATTGCCAGATATCTATTGAAGCATCAACAGGTTATTGAGAAAGTAATGCAGCAATATTCAATTATACCCATGAAATTAGGGACTTTTGCGGAAAATAGTGAAGACCTCAAAAAACTAATACATTCTGGCTACAAATTGTTTCAAGAGATTTTCAGTCAAATAGATCATAAACACGAGATAGAATTGGCTGTTACCTGGAATGACCTTACGGTTATTTTACAGGAAATCGGCCAAGAAAAAGAGATCAATGAATTTAAAAAAGAGCTATTGGGAGATAGGAAAAATTTTTCTTTAAATGACAAAATAGCAATAGGTAAAAGAGTGAAGCTATTATTGGATAAAAAAAGAAAGACTGTTTTAAATGAAATAAAAGATTACCTGGGACAAGATTTCTCTCATTTAAAGGAAAACATGGTTATGGATGATAAGATGGTTGGTAATATGAGTTTTCTAATCGATCAAAATAGGTCGGATAAATTTTATGAAATGGTTAATCAACTGAATAACCGGTTTAAAGAAAGATTGGATTTTAAATGCATTGGACCATTGCCTCCCTATAGCTTTTATACCCTGGAGATCAATAAGCTTGAGTTACTGGAAGTTAATTGGGCGCGAGAAAAATTGGGTTTAGAGAATAATGTAACTAAAACACAAATTAAGGAAGCCTACCGGCAAGCCGCCTCTTTAGTTCATCCTGATTCCAATCCACAGATAGAAGGGCTGGAGGAAAAGTTTAAAGAAGTGAAACAGGCTTATAAAATTCTACAGGAATATTGTCAAGCTGTTGAGCAGAATAGTCAAAAAGAAGTTAGTAATTTTGAGTTTAATGAAGAAAAGGAACCATTAAAGTTAGTCAAGATAAAGGAATAGAAGATGGTAGAAGAAGGGAAATATATCTATTGCATCATTGAAACCAAGATGGATAGAAATTTTGGACCGATAGGGATAGGGGATAGACATGCTGAAGTGATGACCATCGGGTTTAAAGATTTGAGCATGGTGGTGAGTAACCATCCTTTGAGTAAACTTGTGGTCAATAGGGAAAATATGATTGCCCATGAGAGAAATATTGAAGTAGTTATGAAAGAATTTGAAAGTGTTCTTCCGGTCCGGTTTGGAACAATTGCTGCCAGTGCCGATGAAATTATAAATTTACTGGATAGACGATACTGGGAATTTAAAAACTGCCTAAGAGATATGGAGCATAAGGTTGAACTTGGTGTTAAGGGTATCTGGAAGAAGATGCCGGATATATATCATGAGATTATTCAATCGAATGATGAAATTAGAGAAGCAAAATTATTGCTTCAAAAAACGGAAAAAAAAGAGAATATTCAAAAGAAAATTGAAATTGGGAAAAAAGTGGAAGAGGCTTTAAATGAGAAGAAAAAAGAAGAAGCCCAAGACATAATTGATGTCTTAAGAAGGAATGTAAAGGATTACAGGTTAAATAAAACTATAGGTGATGAGATGTTTATAAATGCCTCCTTTCTGATAGACCAGGGGAGGGAAAAGGAATTTGATAATATCATGGATGATTTGAGTATAACTTATCAGGGAAGGGTACGTTTTATATATTCCGGTCCATTACCTGTATATAACTTTGCTAATATTGTTATCTATCCCGAAGAATGGGAAAAATAGAAATGTCCTAAAATTAAGGGTATGTCGTGTAATTTGGAAGGGAAGAAAAACTATTTGGATACAAAAAAAGAAGATCATAAATATATTTATTGCCTGATAGAGTTGGGTAAAAAAGAAAATTTCGGTCCGCTGGGAATCGGAGGAAAAGGTGATGAATTATACACGGTTTTTTATAAAGACATTGCCGCCTTAATCAGTGATTCTCCCTTAACGGAATATTTACCATCAAGAGAACATTACCTTGCTCATGAAAAAGCAATCGAAAGAGTAATTAACCAATTCACTGTTTTACCGGTAAGGTTTGGGACGGTCGCTAAAAGTGAACAAGAAATTACCGGCATGATTGAGCGGGAATATGATCGATTTTGTCCTCTATTCCGTAAGTTTGAAGGGAAAAATGAATTAGGCTTAAAGGCGTTTTTTAAAAAAGAAAACATTTATGAAATTATTCTGGAGCGAAATGATGAAATCAAAAACTTAAAAGATAGAATAGCAAAAATGCCCGCAAAAGAGTCTTATCATTACAAGATAAAGATAGGGGAGATGGTTGTTAATGCCCTGGAAGAGGAAAAGGAAAGATGTAAAGAAGAAATACTAAAGACTATTTCTCCTTGGGTTGTGGAAGTGAAAACCAATGATAACTATGGGGACAAAATGGTACTGAATAGTGCCTTTTTAGTGGATCAGGAAAATGAGGAGATGCTTGATCAAACGATTAAAAGCTTGGATGAGACCTGGGGAGAACAAATTATTTTTAAATACACCGGGCCCTTCCCCCCTTTTAATTTTATCAATTTAACTATCAAAATATAAAGAAGTTAGGAAATTAAATAAATGTTTTTATTGGATGATATATTATTGGCCCCGATTAAAGGTTTGTTGTGGTTGGGCGAAAACATTAATAAGGCAGTGGAAAAAGAACTGGGTGATGAAGGTACCGTAAAGGAAAAACTAATGGAATTACAATTCAAATATGAACTGGGAGATATCGAAGAAGAGCAATTTAAACAGCAGGAAGATTTTTTATTAAAACGTCTTGATGCTATCAGAAAAATGAAGGGGAATATGGAGGGGAGATAGAAATGTCAGATATTATGGAAGTTAGAAAAAAAGTGAGTGATTTTTTGAAGAAAAATCTCGAGGTCAAAGAAGTCAAGGTTATTAAGATTGGCAAAGAAAATGATAATTGGGTTACAGAATCAGAGGTTTATGAAGAAAGTTCTTTTATTAAATCATTGGGGCTTCCTACCCGAATGCAAGACCGAAATATATATATTGTTAAGTTAGACCAAAACTTGGAGATTGACTCTTATGAACGCAAAGAGGGCTTGGAAGGTCCTGAAAAACCAGCATTATAAATAAATTATTTATAAGAATCGTTTAGAAGATGGATAAGAGACAAGAGAAAAGAGCAGAGGGGAATGGCTAACAAAAAAAGAAAGGAGGGTGAAATGGACAACGGATTATATGTTTATGCTGTTAGAGAAAAAGAAAATGTTTCTTTACCCTTGTATTTAAAAGGTATTGACGAAAAGGGGCAAGTCTTTACCTATCATTATCGGGACATTGAAGCGGTGGTAAGCCAAGTATCAATTCAGGAATATACCTCGGAGGAAATCCAAAAAAAATCTAAAGAAGATATTAATTGGATTAAAGAAAAAGCCCTTCTTCATGAAAAGGTTGTTGAAGAGGCAATGAAAGATAAAAACAAAAATATTAGCATCATACCCATGACCTTTGGAACAATATTTAAAAATGAAAAAAATCTGCAATCAATACTGGAAAAGAATTATCGGTATTTTAAAAAAAATTTGGCAGAGCTGAAAGGGAAAAGGGAGTGGAGTATCAAAGTTTATCTGGAAAACAGAAAAAAAATCGAGCAGGTCGTTAAGGAAAAAGATGAACAAGTAAAGGCAAAAGAAGAGGAAGCAAAAACACTGCCGGAAGGAATAGCATTTTTTATGGAGCAAGAAATAAAAGAAACAATTGCCAAAGGAATTCAAAGAGAAATTGCCAATAATGCTGATACTTTATTTCAAGAATTAACAAAATATGCCTCTTCTATCAAAGAAGGCAAGGTATTAGACAAAGAATTAACCGGGAAAAAAGAACCTATGGTATCAAACATATTGCTATTAATCAAGGATAAAGATACTGATTTGTTTAGAAAAAAAGTAGCAGAAATTGCCAAAATATGGGAGAAAAATGGATTTTATTTGGAATGCAACGGCTCTTTCCCGGTATATAATTTTCTTTCTGAAGAGGAGGACGAAAGATGAACAGGCAACAAGAGAATGTCACCTTGGTCGATGCCCTGGATAAAGTTTTAGAAAAAGGAGCCGTTATTAATGGAGAAATAGTCATACGTATGGCAGATGTTGACCTGGTTTTCTTGGGATTACGACTGATTTTGACCTCAATTTCCAAGGCTGAAGAGGTTTCCGGTAAGAATTTTTCATCCGGTAAAAAAGAGCTTACTGATGAAGATTTGCGTTATATAGAAAAATTACAAAAAGAAATAAGAAAAGCGGAAAGCAATATTCCCCGTCTGATTGATGCCAGCACACCCGAAGGGGCAGAACAGGGTTTAGCCAAATTAGTCTTAACATTGGTTGAACTGATAAGGAGATTGATGGAGAAGGAGGCGTATCGCCGGGTAAAGAAAGGTTCACTTTCCCCGGCTGAAATACAAAAATTAGGATTAACGCTCAAGGCGGTAAAGAAAAAAATTAAGGAAATACAAGTAATTTTTGGTATAGAAGACGAAGAATTAAATTTAGATTTAGGCCCGTTGGGGAATCTGATGTAGGAGATGAATATAATGGGAATTGATTGTGCAAAATTTCAGCAGAAAGAAGTCATAATAAAAAGGTTAACCCGAAAAATAAATGAAGCCAGCAATGTTTCTGAAAAAGCAGTATTGGCTAATCAACTTTTACAAGAAGTAGAGGTGCTCCTTACCTGTGAGGATTATGATTCGGAGGATGTTTACTGTGATAATTGCCATATTATCGCCAACTTAAGAAAGAAAACAGCGTCTTTAATTTTGAAGGCAAAAGAGATAAAAGATAAAGAGGATTAGATTTTTATACCAGTACACAAAAGCGTTGGGATTATTAATTTCTTAGAGAGATGGAGATAAATAAGGTGAGAGACAAAGATAAATCAAAGGCAAATTTAATAGAAGAATTGAAGATTTTACGAATGAAACAAGAAAAAAGTGCAACTAACAATATAATAGGACACAAGCAAGCAGAAGAGAAAATAAAAAAATATGCCGAGGCAATAAACTCTTCTATTGACGGGATGGCTATTCTCAATGGGAAGGAAGAATATGTTTTCTTAAATGAAGCCCATGCGAAGATATACGGCTATGACAGCCCTGCTGAACTTATAGGAAAAACCTGGAGAGTTCTCTATCATCAGGAAGAAATCAAAAGATTTGAAAATGAAATCATGCTCAAACTCAGGAAAG
>JAGYIZ010000100.1 GCA_018402425.1 Candidatus Atribacteria bacterium
TTTTAAATGAATATAAAGACCATCCTAAGGTTTCACATTTAGTCATCAATGAATCTAACTCAGGCAGCCCCTTTAAACAATGGCAAAAAGGAATTGCATTAGCTAAAGGAGAATATATTTGGATTGCGGAGAGTGATGATTATTGTGAACCGGAATTTTTGGAGACCTTTATACAATCTTTCAGAAATGACATAGGCTTGGTGTATTGTCAAACCAAAGACGTGGATGAAAAGGGGGAGGTACTGTTAGACAGATTGGACTACACAGAAGAGATACAACCCAACTACTGGGAAGCAGATTTTGAAATGGAGGGTACAGAATTTATAAAAGAGGGGTTATTAATTAAAAACGTGATTCCCAATGCCAGTGCGGTGGTGTTTAAAAGCGAATTGGTGAATCCTGATTTTTTTTCAATTGAGTTACTTCAAATGAACATGTGTGGTGATTGGTTTTTTTGGTTGCAATTGACCAAAAATGCAAAAGTAAAGTTCGTCAATCAGCATTTAAATTATTTTAGGAACCATGCCTCCATCAGCAGAAATCATAAAGATTCTGTAATTAAAAAAAATAGATTGCGGGAGGAAGCTGTTATAAGACGATTTGCTGATAAACAATTTGATTTATCTTTGAATAAAAGCAATGAGGTATTGTATAAAAAATGGTTTAAATTACACGAGAAGTGGGGACTTATTAAATCTTCTTTTTATCAGGTAAGACAACCTTCTACAAGTACCTTTGAGTTCATTTCAAAATTCATTAAATTTAAACAAAAGAATCAGAAGCATTGAACATCGCTATCTTCACACCCAGCCAAAATCCTTATTCTGAAACTTTTATTCAGGCACATAAACAATATCTTAAGAACAAAGTTTTTTACTATTATGGCAGTGGTTCACAACTGCAACTGGAGGGAGACGATTATTTTAGAAGTTCAGGTAAAACCCTACAATTAAAATTAAAACGTAAGCTTTTAAGAAAGCCCCATTCCTTTATTAATGAACAATTAATACTAAATTCTTTAAAGAACAACAAAATAGATGTGGTATTGGCTGAATATGGTACACACGCAAACAATATGCTGCCAATACTGAAAAAAGCAGGGTTGCCTCTTGTTGTGCATTTTCATGGTTATGATGCTTCAGTTGAGGCAGTAATAAAAAAACATAACCGGTATAAAGAAGTTTTTGAGTATGCATCAAAGGTGATAGCAGTTTCTAAAGTGATGCAGGAAAAGCTAATAAACATGGGGTGTCCTAAAGATAAATTAGTACACAACGTTTATGGACCCCGACCCGAGTTTCATAAGGTACCACCATCCTATTCTAAAAAACAATTGATAGCCATTGGTCGTTTTACCGATAAGAAAGCACCTTATTACACCCTAATGGCATTTGCACAAATCGTCAAAAACCATCCTGATGCCAAACTGATAATGGCTGGAGACGGCGTATTGTTGAATATGTGCCAAAATCTGGCCAAACATTTAAAAATTGAAACCCAAGTACTTTTCCCCGGAGTAATCACTGCTGAAGCCTATCGGGCGTTTTTAAGTGAATCCTTAGCCTTTGTTCAACATTCCGTCACGGCAGCAAATGGCGATATGGAAGGCACACCACTGGCTGTACTGGAAGCTAGTGCTGCGGGGCTTCCTGTTATCTCAACAAAACACGCCGGTATCCCCGATGTGATTGTTGACGGTAAAACCGGTTTTCTATGTAATGAGCACGATGTGGATGCCATGGCCAATCATATAAATCTGCTTTTGAGTGATGTTGAAAAAGCAAAAACCTTGGGAGCAGCCGGGAAAGTACACATTGAAAAATACTTTTCTTTGGAGAGGCATATCCAAGTTTTGCAGGAAGCATTGAAGAATTCTTGTATTACCTAAACTAAAATAGACAATTATCAATTAGATTTTTTTAAGTAATTTTTTTTCACTTGTAATTCAAGTACTATCTCACTTTTCTCCTATTACCTTACAAACCCCGCCTGAATCATGGCACATTCCAGTAAGCATCCTTGCATACTATACCTAGTTTCCTTTATCTAAAATTCAATACTAAACCGTAGTTTCTTCGATATTTCTTCAAAATAAGTACCTATTTATGGGAAAATATCGAGGATATATCGAAGAAGTTATGTATTTTTATAGAAGCAATCAAGAATGAAGCTTGAAGGATCCTTGTAGCTTCCTTACAGCTTGCTGCAAAAGCACCTATAAAAAAGCAAGGAACTCAACCCAATAAATTAAA
>JAGYIZ010000101.1 GCA_018402425.1 Candidatus Atribacteria bacterium
TCGTGTGTTGAAAGAAGTAAGATAAAGTTGAATACTTACCAGAAAAAAGTAGTTTTTTACCTTTCTTCTCGAAAAAATAGGAGTCTATTGGTGGTTCATCCCCCTGGCAGTGGAAAAACTCTTACTGCAGTTACATATTCGCAATGTTTTCTGGAGATGTTTCCAGAACAAAAAGTAATTGTAATAACACCTAGTTCCCTCAAGGAGAATTTCAGAAGGGGGTTGAAAATGTATGGAGTAAGTGAAAAAAGTCTTGAAAAATATATTCTTTATTCATTTGAGAAATTCACCAAAGACTTTAATAGCGGAACTGTTAACTGCAAAGATAATCTAGTTATCATTGACGAGGCTCATAACTTAAGGAATATGAGTCTTGGATCTCATACTACCGGAGTCAGGGCCAAGGCATCTCTCGCATGTGTTTATCGGGCTAAAAAGATTATTCTTCTTACAGCTACCCCATTTGTAAATGATTTAACTGATCTTATTTCTCTAGTTAATCTAGTTCATGGGTCAGCAGTTATTACCAAGAAATCACAGATTAAAGAAGTTAATGATTTAACTCCATATTTAAGAGGATATGTTGATTTTGTCAAACCGGTCTATGACAACAATTATCCAAGTATGACTGAACATGTGATTAAAATAAAAATGCCTCATCTTTATGAAGATGATTATTGTAAATTGATTAAAGGTCAGGTGGTAAATGAATCTGTTTTCTCATCCCCAAAAGCTTTTTATAATGCCCATCGACGTGCAGTAAACAAGGTTGGTGCACAAACCGAATTTTTATCTCTTAAAATTGACAAGGCAATCAAACTGATAGGTAATCAGAAAAGTGTTATCTATAGTAATTGGCTTGATTATGGTTTGGACCCAATCGGAGATGCATTAGATAATGCAGGGATTTCATATGAAGGTTTCAGAGGTGATATTGGTGCGGCACAACGAAAAGAGGTGCAAGAAATTTTTGATCGAGATGAGGTACAAGTCTTAATCACTTCTCCAACTGGTAAAGAAGGTTTAGATTTGATTGGGGTGAGAAATGTAGTTATTATGGATCCTCCATGGAATTATGCGGGGGTTAAGCAAATTAGAGAAAGAGCTAGACGATATGGTTCTCATTCACATCTTCCAGAAAATGAACGACATGTTAATGTTTATTATCTATCTCTTGAAACAAGTAAGGCTGCCCAAAAGAGTTGGTGTTTCTCCGGCGACTCGATTGTTTATCAAATCGTAGAAAAAAAGAAAGAACTTGATGGATATGTAATGAAGATGCTTGAAAAGATATCTATCTAGAAAACTTTTTCCCCTGTTTTACAGTGAAAAATAGAATTAGGTTTGCTTATATTCTTTCCGATTCTTTTTAGTGTAGTTCCATATCCATAATTTTTCAAAACTCCATGGCCTTTTTGATACATCATTCCTAACGAATAAAAAGAAGAAGGAATCTGCATTGAGCTCATAAATAATTCTTTAGCTAGCCGGAAATCTTTTTTTCCACCATAACCATGGAGGAATAATTTCCCTAATTTATTTGATGCCCCCTTAAAACCGTTCAATGAAGGTTCGGTAAGATACTTACGTGAACTTTCCCAATCACCAATTGAATAATAATGAGAGCCTAAGTTGGCCATTGCAAATAATCTTGTTTTTGGATTATTTTTTTCAATAATAATAAGAAGATTTGAAATATATCGGTCACTGGATTCAAAAAAGGGTTCTCTACACTGAGGACAAGACTCGATATTATTTTTATAAGATTGAGTTACACAGTAACCACATATGAAATGTCCACAACTAGAACACATAACACAATTTCCACAATTTTCATCGTGTTCAAGGCAGATAGGGCAAAGGTCAACACTCATTTTCATCATAATATTCTTAAACAAGTATCACC
This sequence comes from Candidatus Atribacteria bacterium, assembly GCA_018402425.1. GTDB lineage: Bacteria > Atribacterota > Phoenicimicrobiia > Phoenicimicrobiales > Stramentimicrobiaceae > Oleincola > Oleincola secundus. The sequence goes on from JAGYIZ010000101.1 coordinate 1,907, forward strand.
TCGTTCATGAGCTAACTTGAAATATTCTATGGCTTTCTGACTGTTTTTCTCCACCCCTATTTTTCCATGTAGGAAAAATAATCCTAATCTTCCAGGTGAAATTGGGCATCCTAGTTTAGAAGATTTTTGATATAACTCACACGCAA
>JAGYIZ010000102.1 GCA_018402425.1 Candidatus Atribacteria bacterium
ATACCTATAGACTGTTAGCCATTTATCTGATTAAAAACAATACTCCTTTATCCTTACAAGAAATAGGAAAGATATTTACCATGGACTACACGGCAGTTTCCCAGGCAGCCAGACGATTTGAAGATAGAATGTCAAAAGATAAAAGCTTGAAGAAGAAAGTGGTGCACATTTTAAAGGATTTAAGATAGAAATGTCAAATGTGAAGACCTGACCCCAGTAATGCTACTTGCTTATGAAGAAGAAACAGTTGAGCTAATCGATAATGAACAGGATGTAATTATTGATGCACTGGATAGTATTAAGATAATTGAAAGAATCATGCAGAATATGATACAATTTAATTACCCTCAAAAGTGCTCTGCATAGGGGTATGCAACCTCAAAAAGGGGTGTGTAGAGTAGAAGTCGAGGAAACTCGGCTATTTTTTATTTTGAAGGATAATATCGGAAGGTTATGATTATGGCGTTGTTTATGCCTATTAGAAGGTTCTGAATACGATTATTTTTTCTTTGTGACCAATAAAGAACTCCCGTCTGAAAATGTGGTTATATGCTATGAAAAGCGTGGAAATGCTGAAAATTATATCAAGGAAGCTAAATACTATATGGCAGTAGGTCATTTACTTCTGAAATCATTTTGGGCTAATGAAGCCATATTTCAAATGATGATGCTTTCGTATAACCTATTTTTGCTATTCAAATTTGACATCCTTGACGCGTCTGAATACAGACAGCAGATAAAAACGTTTCGTTTGTAATACGTTTTTCTTGCTGCCAAGATTATCAAAACGGCTAGGTCTGTGATTATGAAGTTGTCTGAAAAATATCCTTATCGGGGAGTGTATGAAAAATGTTTACGTTCATTTTAGAAAACAATCACTTGAATATTTCAGCTTTTGACTTCGTTTATACACGAGGCTTATTAAGTGGTTTCAAAATTGAGAGATATCGGAACAATTAAAAAGGTGTTGTTGAAAGGGCGTTATATATGGTAAAATGTAGAAGATGTTACTTGAATTCTTCGTAAATTACTAAAGAATAAAGAATTTTAAAGTTGATGTGGAATTTAGGTGTAACAATTACCGGAGTTAAAAAAGATTAAAATAATTAATTTAGGATTTCTTTGCTGCAGTAAAATATTAAAAAATTTTAATGTTTTATTTAAAAAACAAGATAAAACTACCGAAGTAAACTAATAGAGAGAAAAATAAATTCAAAATAAACCAATGTTAGTACAGGTATTTATTATACAGGGGGAAGATATGATAAAAAAAGAAAATATTTTTAAAAACTCACCTTTAGGATATGGTCTTCACAAAATAATATTAGATGAGACTGGTAAACCAAATGATTATGAATTTGTTGAGGTAAATAAAGCTTTTGAAAAACTTACCGGATTGAAAAAGTCAGAAATTATAGGAAAAAAAGTAACAGAAGCTCTTCCAGGAATTGAAAATAATGAATTTGACTGGATATCTTTTTATGGGAAAGTTGCCCTTGAGGAAACTGAAGAAATTTTTGAACAATTCTCCGAACCCTTAGGTAGACATTATAGCGTTCATGTTTATTCTCCGAAGAAAGAGTATTTTGTTACGATTTTTTCTGAAATAACTGCTTCAAAGATAATTTCTGAGATTACTGCTAAATTTAATGAATTTAATGCTGAAAATTTGGATTTTGAGTATATTGCAGATAAAGCGAAAGAAATATCAGGAGCAAAATATGCAGCGTTAAATAAATTTGATGAAAACGGCAGGGATTTTTTTACTGTAGCTTTTTCTGGAATGAATAATCATTTTGAAAAAGCTTCATCATTACTTGGATTTGATGCAGTAGGAAAAAAATGGGCCTATGATCCAGAAAGACAACGAAAAATTGATGGAAGTCAAATAACTGTTTTTGAAGAATTAAGTGATCTTACCGGGAAAGTAATCACCAAAGATATTATAAATTTGTTGTGTAAAATCTTTAAATTAGGAAAATCTGCTATTGTAAAAACAA
>JAGYIZ010000103.1 GCA_018402425.1 Candidatus Atribacteria bacterium
TTTACATAATTTAGAAAGATTTGGCAACACACTTATACAAGGCGAGCCACGCCTTCTGCTATTTCAGGATAATTTTTTGACATAAGCGGGTCATGACCAGGAAAAAAGCAAATCCATAGAAGTTACCCTACTGCGTAATTAATCATAACTTTTCATCCATTTAACCAAATCAATTATGAAAATACTTGGCCAATCTTCCTGGTAATTTCTGAAAAAGTGCCCACAATCTGAGCCAATAATTGCCGTCCCTTTCTCGGTATTGACTGCTACCGCCTGATTAGCAATACTATGTCCGGGAGCTAAAAGGCATTCGATGCCCGGCAATATTTCATGGTCACCTTCAACAAATTGAATTCGTCTTGTTTTTTCAATTGATTTTAAATAGCCGTTAGAATCGTTGTCTAAATAAAAAGCAAAGGGTGGTCGAGTTGCAATTGGGTCTCTTGTCCAAAAACGATACTCCTCTTGTTGAATATAAAAAGTGGCATTAAGGAAAAGGCTTACGCCATTTGAATGATCAAAATGTAGGTGAGATACAATAACTTTGTTAACTTCATTGGCATTTATGTTAATTCGTGAAAGTACTTCTGCGGGATTAACATATCCTGTTAGTTTAAGTTGATTTGCCAATTTAGGAGTTATTCCAGTATCGACAATTATATTTTCACCATTTCCCTTAATACACCATATATAATAGTTTCTATCTACAACCTTATCCCAATCCATGTTCCACATAATGAAAGCACCTAAACTTTTTAAAGGACCTGCATATTTCAATGCGTATATTTTATATTCTTTTACCATAAATCTGCCTTCTTTAATTCTTTTGATTTATCACAATTTTTTATATATAATTTTTGTCATACTTTGCCATAAATTGAGAAATTAAATATTTTAATACCTTTATAATATACAAAGATGATAATTTAAACAAATAATTTACTGAATCAAATTTCCTGATTTACAGTATTAAAATTTTCTCACCGGATAAAAAGCTTTTTATCTTTTTAAAAAAATTGACATTGGTGGTATTATAATAAAAATAATTATAACTACTACTATTACCAGATGATAATTTTATAATAGTTTTGGAGGAAAAATACATTGGGTATTTTAAAAACTTTGCCGGATATGCTAAAAGAAAGCGTAAATAAACATAAAGATCGAGTTGCCTTTAAAGTCAAAGAAGAAGGGAGATTCGTGCCCATTACCTATCAGGAGCTTTATCATAAAATTAAATGTTTTGGAACTGGTCTGCACCATGTCGGTGTAAATAAATTTGACCATGTTGGCTTGGTTAGCGAGAATCGGTTGGAATGGATAATTTCCGATATGGCAATAATTCATTTAAGGGCAGCAGATGTTCCCTGCAGCGGAAATAGTTCTCACCGGGATATTGATTTTAAACTCAATCATTCTGATGCCAGCGCAGTAATTTTAGAAGGAGAAAAACAGTTTGTCAATTTCCATCAAGTTCAGAAAAATCTTCCTAAAATCAAAAATGTCATTTTGATTAAAAAGATTCAGTTATTCTGCGAAAAAAAAGAAGCACCTGAGTGGGCAATTCCTGTTCCCTTTGAAGAAAAAAATGGTATAAGTGAAAAACTTGAAAAGAAGATTCTTAATTTTATCAGGCATAAAAACATCTTTTTGTTTCTATCAACCAGAGCAAAGACTTTCTTAGAAAAATACCTGGAAAACAATAAAAAGGAACTCCTGGAAAAGTCAAGCTATGACCAATCTGCAGATTTGCCAATACAAGATTTGTTCCAGAGAATGATTGTTATCAATAGCGACTATGACCGGAACCAGACTTATCGTATTTATTCTTTCCAGGAAATCTCTAAAATAGGCCAACAATTGTTAGATAAAGGGGATACCCGGTTCGATGAATTATCAAAGACTGCCCGGGAAGATGACTTAGCAACTATTATCTATACATCCGGTACTACTTCTGATCCCAAAGGAGTCATGCTAACTCATGGCAATTTTATGCATA
>JAGYIZ010000104.1 GCA_018402425.1 Candidatus Atribacteria bacterium
AAAAGGCGGAAATGCCATTGATGCAGCTGTTGCCACTGCCTTTGCTTTGAATGCTGTAGAGCCAAATGCTTCAGGGATTGGCGGCGGTGGGTTTATGTTAATCCGTTTTGCCGAAACAGGTGAAGTTATTGTTTTAGACTATCGTGAAGTTGCTCCTGGTGCGTCTACCAAGGATATGTTTGCTTCAGAACAAGCTTCAGAAGAAGGCTGGTCTAAGTTAGGTGGAAAGGCAGTAGGTGTCCCGGGAACCCTGATGGGATTAAAAACCGCTTTGGATGAGTATGGAACCATGACCTTAGAAGATGTAATGACTCCTGCGATGAACTATATGGAAAACGGGTTTGAAATTACCGAAACTTTCAGCCAGATGATAAATGATAATTATGAAAAATTAACAAATTGGAATGATCCTTTTGAAATTGCTTACCTGAAGGATGGATTACCTTTGGAAACAGGAGATACTTTAATACAAAAAGATCTCGCTAATACTTACAGAGAAATACTTGATAAAGGCATTGAACATCTTTATGGCGGCGAATTAGGGCAAAAGATCGTTGATGCTGTTCAGGCTCAAGATGGTATTTTGGAACTCCAGGATCTCAAGGGGTACCAACCAAGAATGCTTAAACCTATTACCGGAGATTATCGTGGATATGATATTTTTTCTATGCCTCCCCCAAGTTCAGGAGGTACACATCTAATTCAGATTTTAAACATAATGGAAAATTTTGATATTGCCAATATGAACTATCATGGCCCGACACATATTTCCGTAATGGCAGAAGCAATGAAAATGGCTTTTGCAGACAGGGCAAAATATATGGGAGACCCTGCCTTTGCAACAGATATGCCCTTAGAAGGTCTTACCTCAAAAGAATATGCAAAATCATTGGCAGACCAGATTGTAATCAAAGAACCCAAGATGGAAGTTCCTGCCGGTGAACCTGCCGGATACGAACATCATAGTACCAGTCATATATCTGTTATAGATGCGGAAGGTAATGCAGTTGCCCTAACCCAGACCATAAATTATTTCTTTGGGTCAGGAGTAATTGTTCCTGATGTAGGGGTTATTATGAACAACGAAATGGACGATTTTGCCAAAAGCCCAGATTCTCCAAATGCTCCTGAACCAGGGAAAATCCCCCTCTCCAGTATGTCACCAACTATTATTGAAAAGGATGGAGAACCTTTCATGATTTTGGGTACACCTGGTGGAACAAGAATCTTTACAGCAATGACTCAAATCATATCAAATGTAGTTGATTTTGGTATGGGTATGGATGAAGCTATTGAAGCTCCCCGTATGCACTGTTATTCTTATGGTGGAGAAGCCAGACCTATCTATGTAGAAAGCCGTATTCCTGCTATAACAATTGAGGCACTAAGAGTGATGGGTAATGAAGTAGAAGTTAGAGGTGCACATGATCTATACTTTGGTGGCGCTCAGGGAATTATGCTGAAAAATGGAGTTCTTTTTGGTGGAGGAGATTCACGTCGTGATGGTGTAGCAGTTGGATATTAAGATAATTATTACCGGATTATCAAAAAATAAATAAAATGCAAGGGGTCATTCTCTAGTTTGGCATTACATTAAAAGAAGTCAAGTGGAGTACTGACCCCTGAATTATAAAAGGAGGGAATACCTTGCTCAGCATTGAATTACTCTATTTTATTGTAATGGTTGGAGTATTTGCCGTAAGTTGCTTTAAGTTTAAGCTGCCGGTTGGAATAGCAATGGCATTATCTGCAATTGCAGGCAGCTTGGTGGCTGGTTTTGGGATACCTTTACGGCATTTAGTAGAAGGCGGATTCAATTATCTTAATACTATTTTAGTAATAGCTACTGCTATGATTTTTATGAAAGTAATTCAGTATAATGGCATGATGGATACCATAACCCGCTGGTTAATTGAAAAATTTTATTCCA
>JAGYIZ010000105.1 GCA_018402425.1 Candidatus Atribacteria bacterium
AAATATTCGGCAGGACCAAAATTTTCAATATAAATCAAGTTGTACTTCAACTTATCTGGCATTACTTTTTCAATGTAATCTTTTTCTGGATCTGAGGATGCTCCAAGAATTACATTTTCATCGCGGTATTTTATAGAAGCCCAATCTGTTATTCCTGGGCGAACTGATAACACTTTCTTCTGTGCTTTAGTATACAGTCCCACGTATTTTTTTACTTCTGGACGTGGACCAACCAAACTCATATCACCGATTAACACATTAATAAGTTGTGGTAATTCATCTAATTTATAATTTCTTAAATAATACCCTATTGACGTTACTCTAGGGTCACGACCTCCGACAGTTATTAAACCTAATTGATCTGAGTGCTGCCGCATGGAACGGAATTTATAAACATTAAATTCTGCTCCAAACAAACCAACTCTAGATTGTTTATAAAAAATTGGACCCTTTGAACTCATCTTGATAATAAGCCCAATTAAAAAAAGAAATGGTAATAAAATGATTAAACCCAAAAATGAAAACAAAACATCTAAAATTCTAATCATTAAGCACAACTTTCTCGTAAGAAGCTAGCACAGCTTCGCAGATATAATCTATCTGCTCATTTGTTAATTGCGGGTAAATTGGTAAGGATATTTCTCTAGAATAATTGTCATAAGCAATTGGAAAATCTTCTATTTTATAACCTCTATCTTTAAATACAGTCAACATGGGCATGGGTATAAAGTGTACATTTACAGAAACGCCTGTCGTTGTAACACTTTCTATTATCAAATCTCTTTGCACTTCTGATATAGAATTAATCCTTAGTGCATATAAATGAAAAGAAGATTTGCGCTCCTTATCTTCTAGCATAGGCAACTGAAAAAATGGATATTGACTAAAAAAAGCATGGTATCGTCTAGCAACTCGTTCCCTTTCTACTAATAGAACTTCTTTATATTTTCTAATTTGTGCTAAACCAATTGCAGCGCAAATATCAGGCATGTTCACTTTTAGTCCGGCAAATAAAATATCATATTTCCAACCTCCTGCTTGTGATTTTGTGAAGGCATCTTTATTTTGTCCATTTAAGGTGTATAACTTCATTAACTTAAACTCTTCCTCATTATTAAAAGACCCGGGTAGATTAAGACATATAGCCCCACCTTCAGCTGTAGTTATATTTTTTACCGCATGAAAAGAAAAAATAGTTATGTCCGTTAATTTCCCTGACTGCTTCCCTTTATATTGCCCACCAATTGAATGCGCCGCATCAGAGATAACCAAGATACGACCTAATTGTCGTTGTTTTTCAGATACAGGTGTAAATAAAGTAATATTTGAGGGTTGGATCACCAATTCGTTAATAGCATCATAATCGCATAGCCATCCGGCTATATCAACCGGCATAATCACCTTAGTTTTATTCGTTATGGCTTGTTCGATTTTGCTTACATCCATTGTAAAGTCTTCATTGACATCCACCATCACGGGTATTGCACCACAATGAATAACTGCTAAGGCAGTAGCACTATAGGTATAGGCTGGAACGATTACCTCGTCTCCTTCTTTTACACCAAACCATTTTAACACTAAAATGGCACCCGAAGTCCATGAGTTTACACAAACTGTATGGCTTACACTGGTTAATTTACAAACTTCTTCTTCTAAAGCTATTACCTTTGGTCCAGAAGTGATCCAACCGGAATTTAAAGATTGGGTTATTTCTTCGATGACATCTTTGTCAATATATGGAGGTGAAAAGGGTATTTTCATAACTTATATGTTTCTAAAAAAACTTGATAACGAAATTAATTTTCTATTTGATTTTTTCATTAAATAAGAGAATTTTT
>JAGYIZ010000106.1 GCA_018402425.1 Candidatus Atribacteria bacterium
GAGACTAATCTCAACAATGGCATTTTGGAGGGAATAAATTCAAAAATTCAACTCGCTAAAAAAAGAGCCAGAGGGTACAGAAATATCAAAAACTTCATCAATATGATTTATTTCATAGTTGGTAAGCTAAAATTTGATTACCCACGGTATTCCATATAGAGCCAATTATTTTCAAGTCTTCAAAATTTATTTAAAAGTCTAATTTCTTCTCCATCAAATGAAGGAGAAGCTATTCAACAGCAAGAAAACAGAGATCGAGTTGAAAGAGTATCGAATACTGTAGAAGACCTAAGAGATATTCAGAGAACTGCAATTGATGTTCTGCCTGGTGGAGGTACATTAAATGCAGTTATCGACAATTCAACTGGTCAGGCTTCTGGATCAAATATTGCAGGAGCTGTAGTGGCAGATGTTGGATTTGCATTTATTCCTGGGGGAAGAAGTTCAGCAAAAGGAGGATCTGGATTAATTAGAGGATTTACACAGCATGCAGCTGCAGAGTCAGCTATCACTAGAGGGTTTAAAACAGCAGATATTTTAAAGATCTCTAGAGAAGGAACAGCTGAAGTAATAAGGGGAGGGGCACAAATTAGATATACCTTACAAGGTAATTCAATAGTAGTTCAACAGACTGGAAGGATTGCGGGGAAAGTTGTAACAGTATTTAGTGATTCACCCGGAACAAGGAATGGTGTAGGAAAGGGGAATTTTGTACCTTGGGATTAAATTAAAAGAAAATGAATAAATTTGGTAATGTCAATAAGGTTTTAATGGAATGGAATCCTTTAGGTGTTATTGGGCCTGCTCTTTCAGATGAATATTTAGGTCTTATTCCTTTAATTCTTTCTCAGGAAAATAAGTATAACTTAGAATCTTTTTTAAAACAATTTATGTATCAGAAATATGGTTTAGAATATCGTGATTTGAATCAGGTGGAAGAAATGGAATTTTATTCTGTAATAAATAATATATCAAAAATTATTTTCGATTAAGTTAAGTAGACAGCCTTTGATCTATAAGAAAATAAAACTCCAATATTTTTTACCAAAATTTGATAATAAAGGATAAAAATCAAATTGACGAACAGGGTGTTAAAAAACTTCAATGAAACTAGAATAGAAAAAAGGCAAAGAGGCAAACGGCCACTTGGGAGTGAACCTGTTCGATTATGGCGCGAGCATGTATGATCCGGTCCCGATAGCTATCGGGAGAAGATGGTTTGTGGTGGATCCGATGGCGGAGAAGGCACCTGACTGGACTCCTTACCGCTATGGCTTTAATAATCCGGTGAAATACACCGATCCAAATGGAATGTTTGAATACGTGAAAGGAGGATATGGCGAGGATATAGAAATAGGGAATGTATGGAGTCATAAATCGGACGGAGGATATCTTTCTGATAGTAAGAAAAATGAAGGTGATAATAAGCAATCAGGTCGGAACAGTGCTGTAACAAATTCATGTTGTTCTGGAAATGGGACACAAACAAACGATGCAGGGGAAATGTCAGTGACTTGAATTTATGTTTGGGTATTCTAAAACAAATTTCTAACTTTAAAAACAACAGGATTATGAAAGAATTAAGTATTGAACAAATGGAGATGGTGAGTGGGGGTAACAAATGCAGTAATTGGGATAACCTACTTGGAGTTGCTGGATTTGCAGTAAGTGGGTATGGTTTGGCTTCTTTAACTTTAGCAGCTACAGTCGCAACTGGGGGTCTTTTTCTTGGTTTCGCTGGTCTTGCGATAAGTGTAGCAGCTATTGCATCATGCAATGGAGTAGCTCCAAAAGTATAAAT
>JAGYIZ010000107.1 GCA_018402425.1 Candidatus Atribacteria bacterium
AATAAACCCCGGTTCGGTTGGTCAGTCAAGACAGACAGGGGGGAAAGCCTCTTGGTGTATTATTAATACTTCAAATAAATGTTTTCAATTTGTTTCAACTGATTATAAAATTGAAAATTTAGTAAATGAAATTTCAGCAAAGGATGATAATAACTATTTATCAGAAATCTTAAGAAGAAAATGATACAATAAATATGAATAAAAAATTAAACATATTAGTTACAGGATGCGGCGGTGATATAGGACAAAGTATTGGTAAAATATTATTAAAATCTAATTTGACCAATAATTTATTCGGAATGGATATTTCAGATAAAAATGCAGCTCAATTTATTTATCCTAACTTTTATGTTGGTTTACCTTTCTCACATTCAGATTATATAAAAAGCTTAGAATTATTTATAGAAAAACATTCTATTGATATAATCATACCAATAGCGGAGCCGGAATTGAGATTTTTTTCTGATAAAAAAATGTTATATAGCATTGGCAAAGCAAAAATGATCATAGCCTCACATCTGGCATTAGAGATAGGATTTGATAAATTTAAGACTGCTGAATTCTTAAAAAATGAAAACCTACCTTTCCCCGAAACATTTTTAGCCCAAGACTTAAAAAAAATTGAGTCTTTCCCTGTTATTTTAAAATCAAAAACAGGTTCAGGAAGTAAAGATATTTACATAATAAATTCTATGGATGAATTTATATTTTACACAAGAAAAAATATCGAAAATTATGTGGTTCAAGAGTTTATAACCGATAAAGATGGTGAATTCACGTGTGGTTTATTTAGAAGTAGTAAAGGTGAAATAAGATCACAAATTTTTAAAAGAGAACTTACAGGAGGTTATAGTGGTTATGGTGAGATAGTTAAAAACAATAGTATTACAAGTCTTTTAGAAAAATTAGCTGTAAAATTAGATTTAGTTGGAAGTATTAATATACAACTAAGGATTTCTCAAAATTTACCTAAGATTTTTGAAATCAATCCAAGATTTTCAAGTACGGTACTTTTTAGACATCTTTTTGGTTTTAAGGATTTAATATGGAGTATTGAAGATGCTTTAGGATATCAGTTATCTGAAAATCAATATCAGGAAACCGGCAGGAAATTTTATAAAGGTTTTAATGAATACATTAAATAAGAAATTAAATGAAAATAGCAAATTATACAATAGACAAATATTCACCCGTATTCATAATTGCCGAGCTTTCTGCAAATCATAACGGTAGTTTAGCAACAGCAATAGAAACTGTGAAAGCCGCAAAGCGTGCGGGTGCTAATTGTATTAAATTACAAACATTTACAGCTGATACCATCACATTAGATTCAAAAAAGGAAGATTTTAAAATCAATCAGGGTACACTTTGGGATGGACAATTTTTACATGATCTATATAAAACAGCGTATTTACCCTGGGAATGGCATGAAGAATTATTTAAGGTTGCTAAAGAAGAAGGTTTGGTTTGTTTCTCTACACCTTTTGATCCCACTGCAGTTGAATTTTTAGAAAAACTAAATGTTCCCGCATATAAAATTGCCTCCTTTGAGATAACAGATATTCCTTTAATTGAATTGGTTGCCTCTAAAGGAAAACCGGTCATTATTTCCACCGGTATTGCCGAGCAGGAAGATATTGAATTGGCTCTTGATGCCTGTAAGAGAATGGGAAATAACGACATTGCTTTATTAAAATGTACTTCCTCTTATCCCGCACCCATTGACGAAGCCAATATGATTATGGTAAAAGATATTGCAGAACGCTATGGCGTGATATCCGGGTTGTCTGACCATA
>JAGYIZ010000108.1 GCA_018402425.1 Candidatus Atribacteria bacterium
GGAAATCCAAGAAGAATTTACACCAGCAAGGAGAAGGCTAATCTGGAATATTCGCCGGTTCCTGCCTGGGAGCTAGTTGACAATTTGAAGAAGTACAATACCTTGTGCCTACAATATTCCCGTGGTTGTCCCTTTGACTGTGATTTTTGTGATGTCACACTTCTTTTTGGTCATAAAGTGAGAACCAAATCTATCTCCCAACTAATGAAAGAACTGGATAAATTGTATCAGATGGGTTGGCGTGAAGGTGTTTTTGTAGTAGATGATAATTTTATTGCCAATAAAAGAAAACTACGGGAAGAAATTCTTCCCGCCATGATTCAATGGAATAAAGGGAAAAAATATTGTTTTTCCTTTGGAACCCAGGCTTCTATCAATATTGCTGATGAGGAAGATCTAATGAGCATGATGTCAGAAGCCGGTTTTGACTCGGTTTTTATTGGAATTGAAACGCCAAATGAAGAGAGCCTGCAAGAATGCCATAAAAATCAAAACAGGCATCGGGACTTGATTCAATCTATTCACAAAGTACAAAAGTATGGTATGACGGTAACGGGTGGATTTATTGTGGGATTTGACCATGATCCTCCCGGAATCTTCGATGAAATGATTAATTTTATTCAAAATAGCGGTATAGTTACTGCCATGGTGGGTTTGTTAAATGCACCAATAGGGACAAAATTGTATCATCGTCTTATTAAGGAAAATCGTTTTTTAAAATACCCCAGTGGAAGTAATACCGATTTTTCCATTAACTTTATTCCCAAAATGAAATATCATGAATTATTGAAAGGGTATAAAAAAATATTAACTACCATCTATTCACCCCGCTATTACTACAATAGAATTTTATCTCTTCTCAGAACTTTGCATGTAAAACAATTTAAGTTAAGAGCCAATCGTTTTCGCTGGGTTTATTTGGCAGCCTTATTAAAATCTATCTGGTATCTGGGAATTATAGAGAGAGGAAGGATATACTACTGGAAAGTATTTTTCTGGACACTGTTTCATCGCCCGAAGTTATTTCCGGCAGCCATTACCTACTCTATTACCGGTTTTCATTTTCGGAAAATATTTAATGTAGGTGAACTATTTACTGAACAGACAGAATAGAAAGAATATTAAAGTAATAAACTGGTCAAACAGGTATTCTATCTCATTTTTGGATGAGCTACATTTACATCTGCTGCTTTTTTTCATAAATTTTAAATTTATATTGACCTTTGCTAAATAAAATGATATACTTTCGTTAATTTAATTATTAGTTATTTAATATGGTAAAGTTTTAAATAAATAAAATAATTTTAATCAATATTTCATTTAATATTAAAGAACAAGTAGATAGGTTATGAATTATGAAAATTATTAGGGGATTTCAAGATGTTTTACCCGAAGAAATGGAGAAACGAAGGGTTTGTGAAAACAGGCTAAGGGAAGTCTTTGAAAAGTGGGGCTATCAGGAAATTGATACACCAACACTGGAATATTATGATTACCTGGTACAGGGCATTGGACCGGAGTTAAGAGAAAGAATGTTTAAGTTTTTAAATCCTGATGGCGAGATTATCGTTCTTCGTCCCGATATGACCACGCCTATTGCCCGGATAGCTGCAACTAAACTTGGGAAGAAAAGTCAAAATCTTCATAAGTTTTATTATCTAAATCATGTTTTTAGAAAAGTAGCAAATAACACGGAAGATCAGCAGGAGTTCCATCAGGCTGGTATAGAGCTGCTTGGTATAAACAATCGACTGGCTGATGCTGAAGTTATTGCAGTGGCAATCCAGGCTTTAATT
>JAGYIZ010000109.1 GCA_018402425.1 Candidatus Atribacteria bacterium
ATAGATTTTACCTGCATCAGCATGATAAACGCCTGAAATTACTTTAATTAAGGTGGATTTACCCGCACCATTGTCACCTAAAATGCCGACTACTTCTCCTGGGAATACTTTCATATTTACATTATCTACAGCAACCAATCCACCAAATCTCTTAGTTATATTTTTAACTTCCAACAATGGTTCCATTATAGCCTCCTCACTCAATCAATTTCTTTTTCTTTATAAATATACTCGGGGGAGATTTGATCAATAAGAACAGCAAAAATCAAGATGCAACCAACTAAAATATGTAAATTGTAAGTCGGTACACTTAAATTAACGAGTCCAACTTCCAAAGCTCCAATAATTAATGCTCCAATAACAGTACCCATAATAGTTCCTTTCCCACCATACAAACTGGCCCCTCCAATAACCACTGCTACTACTGCATCCAAAAGACGAGCACTTCCAGCCGGAGCTCGGCCGGTAATAAACCTTAAAACATACATCACTCCTGCCAGAGAGGCAAAAAAAGATGAAATCATATATACTTTTATCAAATGCACCTTCACATTTACCCCGGCTCTTTCTGCTGAATTTATATTTCCTCCGATAGCATAGGTATGATGGCCAAATTTAGTCTTTGCCAGGATAAAAGCAAATATCCCGATAAAAATAAAAGTAATGACTGTCACATTGGGAATAATATAGATAAGTTCTGTTAATTCCTTGCGACTTAAATTCTCCGGTTTAAGCAAAAAACTGAAAACTTTTTGGGGTAACCAGTAGAAAAGATATCCATGTCCGATAGAGCCTACTTTAGTAGGCAAGTTATGGATAGGTATATTTCCACAAATTATTTCTGCAATACCATAAGCTATGCCATACATTCCAAAAGTAGCAATAAAAGGCGGTACTCTCAATTTTGCCACTAAAAATCCATTAATAAAGCCAGGAATCAAACCAACCAACAAAGCACTTAGAATGCCAATAGTAATAGCTAATTCTTGCGAAAAGCCTGCTCCCCACAGTTCAACCATCACCTTGGCTGAAATAACCGAACTGAATCCTACCATAAAACCTACCGACAGATCAATACCACCTGTAACAATGACAAAAGTTTGACCGGTAGCAAGCAAAAGAATAGTCGTTGAAGCCATAAATATTTCCTGGATATTTTTCAGACTAAAGTAATTAGTTCCTGCCAGGCTAAAATAAATAAGTTCAGCAGCTAAAAATATTAAAGTCCATCTTCTTAATAAATTCATGCCCTTTTCTTTCAATCTATTTTGTTCAATCATTCTTTATACACCAACTCCGGGAAAAATTGATCTATCAGGACAGCAATTATTAAAATAACGCCAATAGCGATATAACGATAAAAAATAGGCAATCCCATCATCATCAATCCATTATTAAGGGTCCCAATTAATATGACTCCCAGTGCCGTTCCCCAGATACTGCCCTTACCACCAGTTAGACTGGCACCTCCTATGATCACTGCAGCAACCGCAAATAATTCATAACTGGAAGTATACTGGGTATGGACGCCCATATGTAACTTATAAACCAACAATACTCCTGCGCAGGAAGCCAGAAAAGATGAAATAACATAAATTTTAATAAGATGCCAGGGAACATTGATCCCTGCTCTTATTGCAGCATTAACTTCATCACCAATGGCATAGGTATGCTGACCGAATTGTGTACGAGTAAGAATAAAAGCAAATAATGTAAGTATGAAAAAAATAATTAATATAGGAATTGGTACAATCTTTATTAGGTTTAATATATCGGCTCGCTCGGTTAATTCCGG
>JAGYIZ010000011.1 GCA_018402425.1 Candidatus Atribacteria bacterium
TTTATGCTTAAATAAAGATAGAGTTCAAAAATTATATCTTACTATTTATGATTCTGATGTTGCCCTTCCTCTTTTTCTTCACTGAATTCTTTCAATTTAATAGCAAATTCTAACAGTTTTTGGTTAACTAGATTATTAACAGAGTTTTTTTCAAACTTACCGTTTTCAAGTTTTTTTCCAGCTTTTCTTCCGGTCAGTATTTCAATTCCCTGGTCAATAGTTTTTACTGAGTATAGATGAAATTTCTTTTCCTTGATAGCTTCCACAATATCCTCTCTTAGCATAAGGTCTGGAATGTTTGTCTCGGGAATTATAACACCCTGTGTTCCTGTTAATCCTTTTGCTTTACAGACACTGTAAAAACCCTCAATTTTTTGATTTACACCACCTATGGCTTGTATCTCACCTTTTTGATTAATTGATCCGGTAACCGCAATATCCTGCCTTAGCGGTAGGTTAGCAATACTCGAAATAAGTGCATAGGCTTCGGTTGAAGATGCACTATCTCCGTCTACTCCTGAATAAGATTGTTCAAAACAGATACTGACACTAATTGTTAATGGTTTATCTTGGGCATATTTAGACCTGAGATAGCCACTTAAAATAAGCATTCCTTTATTGTGGGTTTTACCGCTTAAGTCAGCTTCTCTCTCAATATTAATAATTCCAGCTCTGCCCATAGAAGTTCTGGCAGTGATTCGCGTGGGTTTCCCAAAAGAATATTCACCCAAGTCATATACCGAAAGGCCGTTTACCTGGCCAATTACTGCACCTTCGGTGTCAATCATCAAAGTTCCTTGTTCAATCATCTCTTGAATTTTTTCTTCAATAAGGTTCAACCTCTCGATTCTTTCCTTAATTGCCTGGCTGACATGCCTTTTCCGGATAGTATTTTGATTTTCCCTTTTTGCCCAGTAATTTGCCTCTCTCAGTAAATCAACCAGGTTGTTAAAATGAGTCGATATTTTATTTTGCCTCCCTGCCAATCTTACGGCATATTCAATAACTCCTGAAATTCCGCTATAGTCAAAGGGTTGCAAATTTTCTCTTTCACAGAGTTGTTTAATAAAACAGGCATATTGATAGAGATTTTGAGCATTGTTTTCGGTAACTGTATCAAAATCCGCTTTAACTTTGAAAATCTTTTCAAAGTCTTGATCTCTAAAATAAAGAAGTTGATATATAAAAGGATCCCCAATCATAATAACTTTAACATTACATTCTATCGGTTCCGGCTTGAGCGCAGATGTGCTGAACATAGGGAAGGGGTCATAGGTTTCGGGTTCAATTTTTTGATTCAGCAATGTTCTCTTTAATGACGGCCAGACCCCAGGTTCCAAAAGTAAATCTAATGCATTTACTACAAGAAACCCCCCATTTGCCCGTAACAATGAGCCAGCTTTTATTTTGGTGAAATCCGTAACCCAGTGACCGGTTCGGTCCATCCTCCTCTCAATTATACCAAATAAATTTTTATAAGAAGGATGTGTTTCAATAATAACAGGTGAACATTGTGTATCGGAATTATCTACTAAAACATTAACTGAATAGTCGGTAAAAGTATCTTTGGCTTGGGGCAATTTTAATCCCGGAATAGCAGGGGCTTGTTCTTTTTTTTCCTGAAAGCGGCTGATGTTTTCCAAGACATTTTTTTTCACTTCATTTAGATAGGAATCAATAGATTTATTTTTGTATTTTTTCTGTATTTCTGCAGTTTCCTCTTCTACGAGAGGTGTAATCATCTTGTTCTCTAATTCATTTAATTGTTTGCTCAAATCTTTTTGTAGATTATTAATCTTTTTAGAGATTTGAGTAATTTCACGACTAAATTCCTGATGTTTTTGCTTGATTTTTTCAAATTCTTCTCTAGAAAATTTGCCTTCTTCAACCATGTTTTCCAAATTTTCCAGATTAGTTGGCTTTTTATTAATAACCGGAAGGATGTCCGGTTTAGTATAGGGTCCAATTTGTACCTGAACAACAGTAAAATTTTCTGACTTTACCTTATCCTCGAATTCTTTGACAAGACTATGTTGTTTATTCTTGAAACTTTCAGTAATGGCATCTTTGCTTTTCTGGTATTTTTCGCTTTCCAATAGGGAAGGAATGTGTTTTTTTAGTGTATTTACCAGATTTTCCATATCTTTTTTAAATTGATTTCCCTGTCCTGCAGGCAGGCTAATTGCTCTGGGCATATCAGGATCTTTAAAATTATGGACATAGCATTTATCATCAAAAATAACATTTTCTCTCTTTCTGTCTTTTAATAATTTTTTAATGGTTGTGCTTCGACCTGTCCCGGATTTTCCGGTAATAAAAAGATTATAGCCCGGATATTCCATATCAAGACCTAGTTCTAAAGCCTTTAATGCTCTTTCCTGCCCGAGTATTTTATTACAAGGCTTAAGATCGTCTGTTGAGGCAAAGTCAGCTTTTTCCAAATTACAATACCATCTAAGCTGTTTAACCGGGACCTCGGGGTAAATAACTTTTCCAGATTTCATTTTATCTCCTTAAATAATCTTTAATTTTATATTTTTTGTTTTCCTTTTATTTGATGTGCTATGTGGTATATAATTAATTTCATAAAAATATTTACTTTATTATAACAGTATATTTTCTTTTTGTTAAGAAAGATATTATTCAATAAAGAAATTGCCAGATTAATAGTATGAATATCCAAGAGTTATTTAGAAATAGTTAATTCTATCTGGGCTTTCAAGCTAAAATAATGTCTTTTCTAATGTTATAAGAAGATTTATCCTGAGAAAATATTAACAGTATTATTTGCCGTTATAAGAAATAATAGATATAATGAAACAAAAAGGAATCAGCATAAACAGGGAGGAAATAATGTCAAAGAGTATGTCAGTAATCTTGATTATCCTTTTTCTAGTGGTAGCAGGGTTTGCTTATCTAAATTATGACCGTTTAAACCAAATTCAGGACGATTTAATTGAAAAAGAAGTGTTATTGGAAGATTCTGACCAACTGATTAAACAACAGGAAACTGCTATTGCTCAAATGGAAGAACAAATAAAAGAAAGAAAGGAAAAAGAGGAAATTACTCCAGAGGATAATTTAATAGAAGACAGGGATGATGAAATTCAAAAACAGCTAAACAGTTATCAGGCAGAATTGCAGGAATTACGTGCAAAATTAGAAGAATCTCTGCAAAAAGATAGAATTGAATCACAAAACATAGACCAATTAAAACAGGAAAAATCTAAATTGGAAGTTCTCTTAGAGGAAAAAGCGGAACAATGGCAATCCAGAGAAATGGAGAATAAAGAAATCATTTCTTCTTTACAGCAAGAAATTAGCAAATATAAACTAGATATTAATTCAGTAAATGAAAAAATAGCAGGATTAGAGACATATTTGGATACAGAAATTTTGAAAAGAAAAAGCTTGGAACAAGAAATGAACAACTATAAAGAGAATATTTCTACACATCAGGAGAAATTAGCCCTGGAACAGAATGATGAAGCTCGCGTTCAAGAGATAAGCCAATTACAGGTTAATAAGAAAGAATTGGAAGAAGAAATTGAACGGAGAGACTCTATATTAGAGCAAATTCAAAGGGAATATCAACTACTGCAAAACCAATTATCCGATTATGAAGAAAAGATTGTAGACTTGCAGGATGAGGTTATGGTAATAGAAGAGCAAAAAGGTATATTAGATGAAATTCAAACCAGTTTAGACCAATTAAAACAGGAAAAATCTAAATTAGAAGTTCTTCTGCATGAAAAAGAAAGCGAATGGTTGGACAAGGAAGAGGATAGCGAACAGAAAATTGTTCGCCTCCAGACAGAAGTCCAAGAATATGAGTCGAGCCTAAAAGAAATTGGTAATGAGATGTTGTCTTTAAAACAAGACATAACAGAAAAAGTTACCCTAAAGGAAAGTTTAAGAGAAAAAATTGAACAATTTTCATCTGAAATAAATGACTTAAAAGAAGAAGTTACCCATTTTCAGGGAATAGAAAAATCTTATCAGAATGCTTTTAACCAGTTACAGTCTAATATGGAATTATTAGAACAACAATTGGAAGAAAAAGGTTTGGAGATTGAACAGCCTGAATATAATGCATTGCTTGATCAACTAAGCTTATATCAAAATCAAATGGAAGAACTAAAGAAAGAGATGGCTATTGCCAGAGAGAAAGAAGATGCTATTTCGGCTAAACAATTTACCGAGATGCAGCAGGAGATAGAAACTTTAGAGAAAGTAGTTGTGGAAAAAGAGGATAAATGGAATAGGCAAAATCAAGAAAATAAAGAGCTTATTTCTTCCTTAAAAAACCAACTGGCAAAATATCAGGAAGAAATTGAAGTAGTTAAGATAGATAGTGCCCTGTTAACAGAAGAAATAGCTGCTCAAGTAGAGTTACAACAGGAAAGAATGGCAAGGATTAAAGATAGGGAAGAACAAATTGCTGCCCTAATATCGGATATTGAAAGATATGCTCAAAAAATTCAGGAGTATGAAATAACAGTAAATGAACTAATGACCAGGTTAAATCAACAGGAAAACCTTTCTCTTGAAGAAAAGCAGGAATTGATGGATAAGTTGGTTTTTTTGATAGAGGAGAGAGAAGCTATTCAAAACAATGTTAACAATTGTCATGCCCAGATAGATAAATTGCAAGCTGAGGTTGTTGAATTGAAGGACAAAATTGCAGTTATGGAAAAAGAAGAAGATACGCAGTTCTATGAAGTAAGAAGCGGTGATTGTTTGTGGACGATAGCTAGAGATAGATATAGTGAAGGTATTGCCTGGACGAAAATATTTAAAGCCAATCAGGGGCTAATTGAAAATCCTGATCTTATATATCCTTATCAGCAGATCATTTTGCCAGAATAGTAGGTTATATAAAATTATAAATCGGTATGATTTTAGCTTATTAGCTTAACTAACTAATATTTTAAATCATACCGATTTTTTTATTTTCCGCATATCTGATCAATCTCTTGTTGGTATTTTTCGTGTATAACAAATCTTCTTAATTTTAGACTCTCAGTTATTTCATCCTTTTCATGGGTAAACTCTTCAGAAAGAAGAGCAATACCAATTACGGTTTCATAAGGCTGAAATCCATTTTCTCTGGATATTAAGCGTTTTTGTTCTTTTTGAAAAAGATATATAATTTCATTTTTAGATATTATATCTCTTTTAGTTTGGTAAGCAATATTATTCTTTTGGGCATATTCTTTTAATGCTTCAAAATCAGGGATAATCAAGGCACCCAGCCTGGGTTTGTCCTGTCCAACTATGATAACCATGTTAATATATTGACTTTCCTTTAATTTATCTTCCAGAGGCTGAGGTTCTACATTTTCTCCACCTCTTAAGACAATGGTATCTTTAATTCTTCCGATTATTTTTAGATATTTACCGTTATAGGTTTTTTTACCCAAATCTCCGGTGTTGAACCATCCATCTTTGAGCACCTGGGCAGTCCTATTCTTATTTTTATAATAGCCCTTCATAACCAGGTCGCCTTTTACCATAACTATACCCGTTTGACCATGAGGCATAATGACATTATCTTTTTCTTTATCTACAATTTTAACAGTTGTTTTTGGAATTGGTTCACCTACTGTAAATATAATAGGTTTTTTTTGACATCTACCTGCAATAACAGGAGAAGTTTCAGTTAGGCCATATCCTTCTAAAACACAGACATCAACCGCATCAAGAAAAATATCAATATCCTCTTGTAATGCCCCACCACCGCTTATAGCAAATTTTACCTCACCTCCAAGCATATCCCTGATTTTCTTAAAGGCTAGTTTATTGACTAATCCATATTGCAGGGAAAGATTGCTTACAGTTTTTTTTGCTTCTTTTATTTCCTGTGAAGAGTATTGGTCACGGTCAAAAAGGGGCAAACTATTATCCAGCATTCTTTTAGCATGTTTGTATTTTTTGCCAATATCCAATCCCTTAAAGAAAATCCATTGCTGAAACTTTCCTCCATTTTTTATTTTATTCATGATGCCTTTATATAAACTGTTCCATATACGTGGAACGGTGCACAAAACTGTAGGTTTTTCCAAAAGGAGGTCTGGCAATAATATTTGTTTGAAGGGTTTACTGTAGGCCGTAGAGGCACCAAAACTAATAGAACAGTATTCAACTGTTCTTTCATAGATATGCCATGATGGCAGAACTGAAAGAAAACGATCTCTTTCATGTAGGTCGCCAACTGCTTTGGGTAAATTATTAACATTATGCATAACGTTCCGGTGAGTTAACATAACTCCCTTAGGATCTGATGTAGTTCCCGATGTATAGATAATACTAATCAGATCATCTGGTTGAGCTTTTTTAGCTATATCAACAAAACGGTGGTCACCTTTTTCTACCAACTGTTTTCCCAAATTGTAAATCTTGGTAAAAGAACAAATAACCGGAATATTTTCAATTTGTCCTTGCTTAATTATTCGTGTTTTTGCTAAAATTTTCTCTTGCAATTCTGAGATATTTTTTAAGCTCAGTTTTCTGGCCAACTCTTCTCCTTGTTTTGTTACATAATTTTCTAAAAAAAACTTAGCATTTTCTGATAAAAGTAGATAACCGGAATTATTGGTGATAATTGAGCATATTTTTTGATAGAATATTTTATCAATTTTTCCATTGTTTTGAAAAGGAATAGATATAGCCCATTCAGGGTTTTCTTGCGAATCGGAAAAAACTTTAACCTGGTCGAGCAGAATTAGTGTTTTAATATTGGAAAGCCGGGAGGAAACTTTTAAAAATTCTGTTAATATTTTTTCTCCTTCTAAAATGCTTGCAATAGAATCAGAGTGCTCTAATTTAAAGGCAACATCTCTGGCATAACTATTGCCGCTGGCAGGAACATCCACAGCACCGACACCGATTATAGCCAGATCACTGAGAATCCATTCCAGACGGTTTTCGGATATTAGTCCGATATGATTACCTTTTTTAAAGCCTAATTCCAGCAATCCTGTTCCAAAAATTATGACTTTTTGATAAAGTTCCTGGTAGTTAATTGGCACGAATTGTTTATGCTTTTTTACTTTAAAGGCAGGTCTTTCTTTAAACTTATCTGCACTTTGAAATAGTATTTCATTTAGGGTTTTAAGTGACATTAGTAGCCTCCAGAGTTTACAGAAAGTGTTGTATTTAGCAATTGCCATTATTAGTACTACACAATGGCAAGTATATATTTTAAAACAGGAAAAGTCTATATATGTAAAGTATATTGCAATGAATGATTATGCTGACAATTCATTTGTTAAAAGTAATGATATTTTTTATTATAGCTTATCCTGTTCTAACAATATAGTCGGGTGTGCCAAATATTATTGGATACTTTCCTGCTGATCAGGGAAAGAATACTCCAATATTGATTAAAAAAACTTTTTAAAAAATATTTTCTGGATAAATACATTTGTCAAGACTGTTAAAAAAGGGTAAAATATATTCTAAAGTATTAAGATTATAGATAAATTTTAATTATTTACCTTGTAGCATACCAATAAATATCATGATATAATCATAATGTATAATTACAATAAACAGAGATAAATATTATGCTATCATGTATATAATAGTATAGTGGATTTAAAAAATTATTGTAAAAATTAGTATTTGTAAAATTCGGCAAAGAACAGGAAGAATAGCATAATATAATTATTTTAAGTATCCTGCTCCTGCTGATTTAACAATTTGAGTTATTGTTTTTATGTTTAGGGGGTAACAAGCTTGCGGATTTTTTCAGTAGCCAATCAAAAAGGTGGTGTAGCCAAAACCACTACATCAATTAATTTGGGAACTTGCTTAAGTGACTATGGCAAAAAAGTACTTCTTGTCGATATGGACCCCCAGGCACATACTACAATTGGTCTGGGAATCGAACCTAATGAACTTGATAAAACAATGCTTAATGTATTAGAACCGACTCGTTCTCCCAATAAACTTGAATTGGATGATGTTGTAATACAATTAAAAGAAATGGGCAAGGGCAACCTATATGTTGCTCCAACGAATATTGATTTTGCCAGTGCTGAGTACAAATTGATTGACCAAATCGGAAGAGAAGATTTTCTAAATATTGGAATTCAGAATAGTAAAATTAATTTTGACTATGTGATAATTGATTGTCCTCCCTCTTTGGGGATATTAACAATTAATGCATTAAAGGCTTCCCATGAGGTCATTATTCCCATACAACCACATTATTTTGCGCTGCGTGGCATTGAAGAGTTTATGGAAACTATTAAAATTGTTCATCAGAATTTACATCATCCTCTTGAAATATATGTTTTAGTTACCATAGCTGATATCAGAAGCAATATTTCAAAAGAAGTAATTGAAGAAACAAGAGATTTCTTTAAAGAAAGAGTTTTTAGAACCATTATTAGAAAAAATATAACACTGGTAGAATCTACTAGCCAGGGTATTCCTATTATTTATTATAATCCCAAATCACATGGGGCAGAAGATTATTCAGAACTTGCCAAAGAGGTGATTTCCTTTGAAAAAGAAAAAATTAGCTCGCGGCTTTACTAAAATTATGGATTATAAACAGGAATTAATCAGAGATACCTCTCAGGGTGTAAAAATAGAACAAGAAGAGGAAAAACCTATTAACGGAAATGGTAACCTGATTGATCGTAATATTAATATTAGAGAAGAAGCGCCTAAAGAAGAACAGGAAATAGAAGAATTTGTAAGTATAAAGGTTATTGGTATAGGTGGAAGCGGAAATAATGCCATTGAAGAAATGGCTAATCATCGTATCAATGGTTTAAAATTAATCGCTCTTAATACTGATTTACAAGCACTTTCATTATCTCAAGCAAGTCAAAAGGTCCAAATTGGTAAATTAACCACACGTGGACTGGGTGCTGGCGGTGACCCTGAAACCGGGAAAAAAGCGGCTGAAGAAGACAGAAATATGATTTCCAAAGTTTTGGAGGATGCAGATATTGTCTTTATCACTGCAGGTATGGGTGGAGGCACCGGAAGTGGTGCTGCTCCTGTTGTTGCTGAGATTGCCAAAAGAGAAGGCGCGCTTACTATCGGAGTGGTGACCCGTCCTTTTACTTTTGAAGGGAAAAAGCGCATAGTCCAGGCTGAAAAGGGTATTGAAGAATTAAAGAAACAAGTTGATGCTTTAATTACCATATCTAACGACCAGTTACTGAGCATGATAAGCAAGGATACTTCAGTAAAAGAAGCTTTTGAAATAACCGATAGAGTATTAAGGCAATCCGTACAAGCTATAGCTGATTTAATTACTATTCCCGGATTAATTAATCTTGATTTGGCTGATGTTAGAGCGGTTATTAAAGATGCCGGATTTGCCTTAGTTGGAATTGGTGTGGGAAGAGGCAATAACAAAGGCACAACTGCTGCCGAAGCAGCAATTTCAAGTTCTTTATTAGAGGTTTCAATAAAAGGTTCCAGTTCATTATTGGTTAATGTAACCGGCGGATTAGATATGAGCCTGTATGAAATTAATGAAATTGTTGATCTTGTCTCAAAAGCTGCCGGAAATGAAGCTAATATTGTTTTTGGTGCCATTATTTCTGAAAGTATGCAGGATGAAATTAGGGTAACCGTAATTGCAACAAAGTGCGAAAAATATATGTCCGATTATTCTGAAAAAATTGAAACAGTTAAAGAAAAAATAGAAAAAGAGGATGATAAAAGGGAAATTAAAAAGGAAAAATTAGACTATTATAATAGTGCAGATAATAGAAAAGATATTCCAGCAAGAGATAAAAATTATAGCCATGACAAACCGGCTGATACGGATGAGTCAGATCTTACCACTAACACTAATTATAAAAATAAGGAAGATCTGGATATACCAACATTTTTAAGAAAGAGAAATAAAAGGTTCTAGTACAATAAATATTTAGATAAAAGCAACTCTTTTAACGGAAATTTGATTTAATGGAGAAAAGGAAAAACAACAATTTTCATTTTCTACTTATGAAGCCTACAAAAGATTAAAAAAATGACCCGCTTAAAATTATCTATGAGTCGATTGATTGGTCTTTTATAGACTCCATGGTTAAAGGCCATTATTATTGCAAAAAGAATTAGTTTACAGCCCTGTTTCATTGTTCAAAGCACAACTATTAATATATCTGGGTGAAGTAAAGTCAAATCGGGATTTAGCCGAAAAGTTACGTTTTAATACCAAGTATTGTGTACTGTGGATTCCATCATTTTCTCAAAACGCCTGCTCATTCTACTTTTTCTGCTTTTAAAAAAAGATTGGGAATGACCTGTTCCACAAAGTTATGCAGCGTATTGTGGCTCAAAGTGTTCCTATAATAATCAAGAAGTTCCCCGATATACCAACAAATATTTACATATTGCGGTTTATTCAAAGAGGGAAATGGATTAAGTGTAATTGTAAAGGAAATGTAAATTTGATAACACTATAATTGCAAATCATGAAAAAGTGCCAGTAAAAAGAATTATGTTTCATCCGGTTATAGAATAAAATTGTTGATAGATAAAAATACTTGCAAAACCTTTTGCAGCAGAATTAAGACCAAAGTAAAAATAGAATTATTTTATTAAAATTGACTTATAGGAGGACATATGCCGGAATTAATTTCAGTGGAAACAGCAAAAATATTAGCCAAAAAGATGTTGCACAAATTATTGATCATACAGCTTTACGTCCGGATACTACGGGGATTCAAATAGAAGTTCTTTGCGAGGAAGCCTGGGAATATCATTTTACTCTGTTTGCATTAACTCTTCTTTTATACCTTTAGCGAAAACATTTCTAGTCAATTCAGGGGGTTAAAATATGTGCTGTCGTTGGTTTCCCGTTAGGTGCAAGTTTGTCCAGGGTTAAAGCTTATGAGGCAAGAGAGGCAGCAAAGAGGGAGCAGATGAGATTGATATGGTAATTAATATTTCTGCATTAAAGGATAATAATTACCGGAAAGTTAAAGAAGACATTGAAGAAGTAGTGAGATCAGTAAAGGGATTGATTTGTAAGGTTATTTTGAAACAGCACTGTTAACTGACCAGGAAAAAGAAATTGGCTGTCGGATTGCAGTTGAAGCGGGAGCTCATTTTGTAAAAACTTCTACAGGTTTTCAAAGTGGGTGGCGCCACTGTGAAAGATGTTAAATTAATGCGAAGAATTGTTGAAATCATATGGGCATCAAAGCTGCCGGCGGTATCAGAGATTATGAAACTGCTTTAAAAATGGTAGAGGCAGGTGCAACTCGTATTGGAGCAAGCAAGGGAGTGGAAATAGTCAAAGGAAGTCATTCCTAGTACTCTTAAAATACTTTTTAAAAATAGAAGGAATAGTTTTATGCGTTTATTATCGTGGAATGTAAATGGTTTGAGGGCAATATATAAGAAAAATTTTTTAGAATGGTTTGATTCAGAACAGGCAGATATGTACTGTATTCAGGAGACAAAATCTCATTTGGATCAATTGCCCAAAAAGCTTATAGAGAGACCTGATTACAATGGATATTTTGCACAAGCTGAGCGAAAAGGGTATAGTGGGGTGGCACTTTGGAGTAAAGTTATACCTGAGAAAGTATCCTATGAATTGGGATTGCCAAGGTTTGACAAAGAAGGTAGATTGATTGAAGCAGAATACCAAGATATTATTTTATTCAATGTTTATTTCCCGAATGGCAAGGCATCCAAGGAGAGATTACAGTATAAGATGGATTATTATGAAACATTTTTAAAGAGAATAGCTGATTTGCTCCGAGAGGGCAAGAAAATAGTTATTTGCGGGGATGTCAATACTGCTCATCAGGAGATTGATTTGGCCAGACCTAAAGAAAACGAAAAAATATCCGGCTTTCTTCCCATTGAGCGAGAATGGATTGATCGTTTAATTAAACTTGGCTTTATTGATACATTCCGTCATTTTCATCCGGGACCGGGGCAGTATAGTTGGTGGGATTACAAAACTAGGGCTAGAGAACGGAACGTTGGATGGAGAATTGATTATTTTTTTATTAGTAATAATTTGAAAGACAATCTAAAGTCAGCTTTCATTCAATCAGAGGTAACAGGTTCTGACCACTGTCCTATTGGTATTGACCTAATTTTTTAAAGCAAGGATAGGGTTATGATTAAATTTCTTCATTTTGCGGATATCCACCTGGGAGTAGAAAATTATGGGCGCTTTGATAGTAAAAGCGGTCTTCACTCACGTTTAAATGATTTTATAAAGTCCTTAACTACGGCAATTGATATTGCTATTGAGGAAAAAGTTGATTTTGCCCTTTTTTGCGGTGATGCCTATAAAAACAATAGTCCCAGCCCAACCCATCAAAGGGAATTTGCCAGTCAAATTTACCGGTTAAGTAAAGCCGGCATATCTACTATCTTGATTAATGGTAATCATGATAATCCCCTAACTTATGGTAGAGCCAGTGCTTTGGATATTTTCCAGACATTAAATATTCCCAATATTCATGTTGTTATTGAACCTGGTCTTATTAATTTGCAAACTGTTAAGGGTCCTATCCAGGTCATTGGGATTCCCTGGCCTACCAGAAATCAGTATCTTGAAAAAGATGAATATAGAAATGATGATACAGATGTAATTAATAAAAAAATAAAAAAACGTCTTATGAAAACTATAACAGATCTGATAGCTAAACTGGATTTACGATATCCAAAAATACTGGCTGCCCATCTGACAGTTGCTGAAGCTTTATTTTCAGGTTCTGAAAATTATGCTGTAATAGGAAATGACCCGGTTATCCCGGTTCAATTTTTTATCGATTCTCCCCTTGATTACATAGCCCTGGGGCATATTCACCGATATCAGAATTTAAACCTTTCCGGCAAACTTCCTGTTATTTATTCAGGTAGTATGGAAAGAATTAATTTTGGTGAAGAAAAAGAAGATAAAGGGTTTTGTATTGCTAGTATTGATAAGAAAGGTAAAGTTGAATATGAGTTTATTTCACTTCCGACTCGTAAGATGCTTACCATTGAAGTAAAAATTATAGGAACAGATAATCCAACAGATAGGTTTATTAAAGAGATTGAAAAATATGATTTGAAAGATGCTATCATCCGTATACATTATGAGATATCTGAGGATCAGGAAGAGAAGCTTGACTTTAGAAAAATAAACGAAGCATTAAGAGAAGCTTTTTTAGTTACCGGAATTACCAGAAATGTTCAAAGAAAATCAAGCAACAGAAGAAGTTCTCTTTCCGAGGAAATGGATATATTTTCTGCTCTATCAGAATATGTGCAATTACATGATTGGCAATCCTGGGAAAAGGAATTAAAGGAATATACCCATAATCTCCAACAAGAATTGAAAGATACAGATGAATCTCTTGGAGGCTATGAAATATGATACCTGTCAAATTACAGATGTTTAACTTTCTGAGTTATGGAGAAGACGTTCCTCCTCTTGATTTTACTCAATTCAGTATTGCCTGTCTTTCCGGTAAAAACGGTCAGGGAAAATCCGCTTTGCTGGATGCATTAACCTGGGCTATTTGGGGTGAGGGCAGGAAAGCGAGTCAGGATAGAAAAGCAGACAGCGGATTGCTTAAAATAGGTGAAAACCAAATGTGGGTTGATTTGACTGTTGACCTGGAAGGCGAACGTTACCGTATTATCAGAAAATTTTCCAAGTTAAAAAATAAAAATCATTCCGAATTGGAATTACAGGTTTTTGAGGAAAAAAAATCAGCTTTTATTTCCCTATCTTCTCCCTCTATTCGACAAACTCAGCAAAGAATTAACCGATTGTTAAGAATGGATTATGAGACATTTATTAATTCTGCTTTTATCTTGCAGGGAAGAGTCGATGAATTTACGCGGAAAAGTGCCCGGGAGCGAAAACAGATTTTATCCGAGGTACTTGGACTTTCTCATTATGAAGCACTTTCGGTGTTGTCGCGACAGCATTTACGGGAAATGGAAGGGAAACTATTAACTTTAAAAAACAGATTAGAACAAATCAATCAGGAGATTGCCCAAAAAAGTGCACATGAAGAAGAGATTCGATCAATACAGGAGAATGAGAGAAATAATAACCTAAAAATTAAACAAATAAGAGAATATTTACAAAAATTAGAAAAGAAAAAGAACAAATTGCATTATGAACAGGAAAGAGAAAAAGAATTGGTAACCCGTGTTAATTCAGATGAAAAAGAATTGCAGGTATATCTAAGAAGAAAAAAGACAATAGAGCAAAGTATCAAAGATTATCAATCAGTCTTGTCCCGTGAAAAACAGATTTTAGCTGATTTTGATAAATATCAAAAATTATATAATGAGAATCAGCGTATGATAAGTTTAATGCAGAAATACCGGGATTTAGACAGGACCAAAGGAGAATTGGAAGCAAAAATTGAGAAAGTAAAGAACAGTCTTTTAGTTCAATTAGAACAGAAGAAAAAGCAATATCACGAACTACGGGAAAAGGTAAATTCTTTATCAAGTCAGCAAAAGGAAATTCAAAAATTAAAATCAAAAATAGAACGATTTAATGTTCTAATTAAAAGACAAGAACATATTCAGCAAGAAGGAAATCAATTGAATGTAAAAATTGAAGGCAAAAATAATCAAGCAAAAAGACTCAGGGATGACATTAAAAAAAATCAGGAAAAAATCGACCTGCTCAGCCAGAGGAAACAGGGTAATTGTCCATTATGTCAATCTCCTTTGGATGAGCAAAAAATAAAAATAATCAGGCAAAATACGGAGAAAGAGATTGCCCTGAAAAATCATGAGATAAGGGATCTAATGGAAGAAGTTACAGAATTATCAAATAAGAAAAATATACTGCAGCAGGAATGGAAGCAAAATCGTAATGAGCTAAAACAAAAAGAAGAAATTCAAAATAAGCTAACTGCATTCTCTTTTTTGATTTAAGAAGGCCAAAAAGCAGAAGAGCAATCAGAAGAGTTGATGCAGGAAATTAAAAATCAACAAGAGCAGATTAGTCAGAAACTGTTTGCCCGGAATGAAAGAAATCAGTTAACTGAAATTGAGAAAAAAATTCAGAAGCAAGAATATGATGATAAGAGATACATTATAATTAACAGGGAATTAGAACATTTTAAAGAAGCACCTTTACAGAAAGAGAAATTATCCGAAGCAAAAATAACGATGCTTAATTTGGAAAAGGAACATTCAGAAATAGATAATCAATTGGAACACAAAAAAGCCAAAATCATTAAATTGAAAAAGGAATATCAAGAGATTATTAAAAATTTGGAAGAATTGCCCGAAATGGACAAAGCATTACAGACTCAGCAGGAATCATTTAATCAATTACAGCAAAGTTGTAATCAACTTTTCCAAAAAAAAGGAGCATGCCAGGAGAAATTAGCTAAAATAGAAGAATACCAGAAAGAAGAACAAAAAATCGGAAAACAAAAAGAATTTCAGCTACACAAGAAAGAAATTTATCAAAAACTAAATACTGCTTTTGGTAAAAATGGCATTCAATCTATGATAATTGAGAATGCTATTCCGGAACTGGAAGAGGAAGCCAATGTGATTTTATCACAACTGTCCAGCGAAAGAACAACAATTAGTCTGGAGTCCTTGAAAGAATTAAAAAGTGGTGATATAAGGGAAACCCTGGATATTAAAATTCATGATGATATGGGTGTTAGACCTTATGAGCTTTATAGTGGTGGAGAAACATTTCGTATTGATTTTGCTATCCGGATTGCCCTTTCCAAATTATTGACTTATCGAACCGGAGCTCGCTTAAGGACCCTTGTGATTGATGAAGGTTTTGGAACACAAGATGAGGATGGATTACAAAAATTAATTCAGGCTATTCATGCTATTCAGGATGATTTTGATAAAATACTGGTGATTACTCATTTATCATTACTCAAGGATGCTTTCCCGGTGAGGATTGAAGTCTGGAAAGACCCTACTTTAGGTTCCCAGTTTGAGCTGATTCATTTATGACTTTTTAGAAATGATATTATTTTTTTAAAAGTGATGCCCGTTGAATAAGGTATTTACCATATTTTTCACGGATTTTATCTACTGACTGAGTCAGAGCAATCCATTTTTCTTCTTGGACCTGGTCCTGGGAAAAACTGAGTTGTTTTGGCTGTTTACCATGCTTCAGCGAAGAAAGTTTAATCCCTAACAAACGTATTCCCGGTGGCTTGATGGTAATTAAATCCAATAAATTTCTGGATTCCTGGAAGATAATATCGTCCAAACTGGTAGCCTGTTGGAGTGAAGCAGATTTTTGCAGGGTTTTAAAATTAGGAAAACGAACTTTTAAGGTAATTGTCTTTCCTGAATATCCTCTTTTTCGCGCAGTATAGCCGATATTCTGGCTGAGCCCCAGAAGAATTTTAATCAATTTATCTTTATTAGAAATATTTTCCGGGAAAGTCATCTCTCGCCCGATTGATTTAACCTCTTCGATAGGACAGACCGGACTGTTGTCAATACCCTGTGCTAATTGTTTTATTTTGCTGCCATTTTCTCCCAAGATTTCTTGCAGGATAATATCCGGCATCTGAGTTAACTGTTTTATCGTAAAGATGCCGGAACGATTTAATATTTCAGCTGTTTTTTGTCCAATTCCCCATAATTTAGTGATGGACAGGCCAGATAAGGTTTCTGAAACTTTATCATCGGAAAGGACAAAGAACCCATCCGGCTTACCCAGATTGGTAGCAATCTTAGCCAGGAATTTGTTAGAAGCCATTCCTACTGAAACAGGCAAATGTAGTTCTTTGCTGACTCTGGTTTTAATTTTTTGGGCAATCACTTCTGCTGATCCGAATAATGATTTACATCCCGTTACATCCAAAAAGGCTTCATCGATACTCAAAGGTTCAATCAGAGGGGTATATTCACTACATATCCGGAAGAACTGCCGGGAAGCCAGAGTGTAATATCGAATCCGGGCTGGGGCAAATATCGCTTCAGGACATTTCTGTTGTGCTTCCCAGATGGGCATACCGGCATGAATACCGTATTTTCTGGCCTGATAAGAAGCAGCACAAACTACCCCCCGGCGGGATAGTTCGCCATTTTGGTTCAATCTACCACCCACAATAAGTGGCTTATTCCGGTATATGGTATTGTCTCGTTGTTCTACCGAGGCAAAAAAAGCATCCAGATCAAGATGAATAATAGAACGTTTTTCTTGAGCAGGCATTTTTTGAATTTCCTTTCCTTCCATACTTAGCTATGCTGTATTTCCCTCGAGACAGGAGTGAATATTGCTTATTTCCTGTATGATTATTTTTTCTTCCCCACTTTTGTTGCTTGTATTACCTTGAATCAAGAGTAGTGCGTCTTTAACAAATAAAGAAAAATACTTATTAAAAATATCAGGGAAAGCAATAGCTTCAAAAAAACCTGTTTCATCTTCCAATAACAGGAAAGCCATTACTTCGTGATGTTTGGTAAATTGCCTTCTGGTTTGGACCAGGAGACCGCCAATCAAAACAGGCCGACCGGGAGTCAGCTGGCCAATATGGTGACTTTTAATAGGGAGGTATTTATGTGATGAATGTCTTGCTATTTTCTGTCGGTATATTGACAGGGGATGAGCACTGACATAGATTCCTAAAATTTCCTTCTCTATCTTTAAAATAGCAGAAGGAGAAAAGTTGTAGGCAGGGATAGTTTCCTGAAGCAATAAATTGTTCTCTACGGTTTTTGTTTCAAATTTTATGAGAGTTGACATTGTTTTTTCTCCTTTCTGACTTCCTTTAGAACAATCGGCAATATATTTAGCAATACAGATCTAGGGTATGCTATAAAATCAAAAGCACCTATTTTAATCAAGTTTTCGATAACAGTACGAGTAATTCTAGCAGAATCAATTCTAGTACAAAAGTCATGCAGAGACAGAAAAGGGCCATCTTTGTCCCTTGTTTTTAAAATATGTTCTATTTGTTTAATGCCCAGGCCTTTTACTCTTAAGAGTCCTATTCGGATAGCTTTACCCTCTACAGAGAAACCGGCATTACTTTTATTAATGTCAGGCGATAAAATACGGACTTGAAAACGGCGAGCTTCCTGTATATAACGATCCATGTCATAATAGCCCATTCCATAGGTAAGCAGGGCAGCAAGATAGTGTGCCGGATAATGCACTTTAAGATAACAGGTCAGATAAGAAAGAAATGCATAAGAGGTACTGTGTGCTTTATTAAAGCCGTAATAGGCAAATTTGGCAACCAGGTTAAATATATATTCGGCTTCTTCTCGATTAAGTCCCTGTTGTGAAGATTTTTTTAAAAATAGAACACGTTGTTCTTCCATAATAACAGGTGATCGAGAACTTATTGCTCTGCGAAAAAGGTCAGCTTCACCTGGATTTAGCCCGGCGATGGCCGAGACAACCTGCATTACCTGTTCCTGGTAGAGAATAACTCCGTAGGTATCTTTTAGTATTTCTTTTATCCGTTCATGCGGGTATTCTATTTTTGCGTATCCATGCTTTCTTTCCAGGTATTGCTTGGTCATACCGCTATCCCACGGTCCAGGACGGTAAAGAGAAAGAGCGGCAATCAAATCTTCCAGGCAGGATGGTGACAGTTGTTTTAATAAAGAAGCCATCCCTGAACTTTCCAATTGAAAAACACCCAGAGTTTTCCCTTTTTTCAGGGTGTAAAAAGTTCGTGCGTCATCCAGGGGTATATTTTTTAAATTTATGCCAATTTTATCTTTATCAAGATTCTGTAGGGTTTTTTGGATTACCGTTAAGCTGCGAGAACCCAAAATATCAATTTTTAATAGCCCCATATCCTTAATACCTTCTTTTTCATATTGACTGATGATTTCTCCTTCCGGGCTTAGTTCCAGCGGAATGAGATTGGCTAGCGGCTGATTAGCAATAATTATGGCTGAAGCGTGAACCGAGAGATGACGTGGTTTCCCCTCCATAAATTGAGCATAGGAAAACAAGGAACGAAGAGGTTCTTTCTGATAAGAAAGCTTCTTTAGTTCAGGCAAATTTTTCAAAGAAGCACTGATAACTCCCGGTGAAGAGAAGTAAGGCATCATTTTTGCAATTTTGTTTAATTCCTGGTAAGAAAATCCCAGGGCTCTGCCCACATCCCGTACGGCAGAACGGGCAGCATAAGTATTGATAGTGCAGACATGAGTTACCTGTTCCCGTCCGAATTTTTTAAAAATATAATCAATCACTTTATCTCTGCCGATTTGTCCGAAATCAATATCAATGTCAGGTAAGTCAATGCGTTGAGGATTTAAAAATCTTTCAAAGAATAGCTTAAATTTTAGCGGGTCTACTTCGGTAATATTAAGCAGGTAAGAGAGATACTAAACTACCGGCTGCAGATCCTTTTCCGGTCCGACAGGAATATTATTCTGTTTGGCAAATTGAACAATATTTCTAACAATCAAGAAATATCCAGCAAAACCCATCTGGTTAATAATTTGTAATTCATATTTCATACGGTAAAAGGCCTGGCTGGAAGGGTCCGGATAATATTTTCTTAAGCCTTGCAGGCATAATTTCTCCAAATATTCCGGAGCCGAATAGGGCTCAGGAGGCTGATAAGAAGGTAGGCGAATTTACCTAGTTCAAGTTTCAGGTGACATTTCCTGGCAATTTTTTCCGTGTTTTTTATTACTTCCGGCAAATGAGGGAAAAGCTCTTCATTTCCCGGCATGATTTCAAATAATACTGATTGTTGGGTAAGGAATTATAGAAAGCATTTCCGGGTGCTCTGACTGGCAATACTGTTAACCATATTTTGAAAAGGGGCCTGTTCCTTTTCTGGGTAATGAACGTTATTGGGTGGCTACCAGGGGAATAGATAATCCTTTTTGCTCAAATCGACAATATATTGATTAATTAATTTTTCTTGTTCTAAGCCATGAAAGGAAATTTCCAGGTAAAAATTTGTCCTGAATAGTTTTTTGTACCACAAGGCAGTTCTTTCTGTTTCCTGGTATTTTTTCGGGCAATAAGTAGAGGTATTTCTCCCTGCAGGCACCCGAGAACAATAAGTCCTTCAGAGTATTCTGAGATTGTTTCCGGTCAATAGCAGGTATCTGTGGATTGATAGTGGGCCTGCCACTAATTGGCATAGATTGCGGTATCCACTATTGCTTTGAGCCAGAAGCACTAGGTGAGTTATCTGTTCAGGTAAAATTTACTTTTGACCCGGATTTCACAACCAATAATTGGTTTTATTCCTGCAGAAATAGATTTTTATAAAATTCAATAGCCCCATACATTCCGTCAGCGATCAGTTAGTGCTACGGAGTTCATTTCTAATTCCAGGACCTTGTTTATAATCGCTCAATATTTCCTAACCCATTTTGCAAACTGTATTGAGAGTAGGTAAATGACGAAACTCATCTGTTTTCCTTCTCTTTAGTGAACATATAGTTTGCTATAACGGCGAAAAATATAATTATTTATTTTCTCTTGTTTTGTTTGTCGTCTATTCGGTATAGTTTCTTGCCGAAGTAATAGCATCAGAGCATTTTTAGTTGCTTTCCCTTTGTAATGATTATTCATAAAATATACTGGTTGGTAGTTTGTGCGCTAATTCGTGTAATCTTTGGTACCCATTCCTTCAATTCCCGTCTGGAATAAAGATAATCATAGCGCTGATAAGCTTGTTCAAAGCGCTACCATTTTTCTTTATTGCGTCCGTGAAAACGATATAACCTAAATTAGAAGTTGTTTGCCATGGGGGAATTAACCCTTTAAGGGGGCTGATCTACTGCACAGAATCCTATTTCGTTTTTTTTGAGAAAATCAAATACTTCTTCTCTTATCCAGTATTGGTGAAATTCAACAATTAAGGGGAATTCATTCATTTTTTTCTTTCAAATAGTAAAGATAATCCCGGTTTTTTCTATTGTAATGAAAAGAGTAGGGGAATTGAGCTAAAATACAGCCTAATTTACCGCTGTCCAGTAGTGGCTGTAAGGGATGTCTTAAATTCTGGAAGACTGCTTGATTGTTCTCCCGGGTGTGAGTCATTTCCCGGTTGGCTTTTACCGGAGAACTTAAAATATCCGGTACCTTGCGCTGCAAGATAGAAACAGCTGCCGGTGGAATGCGATAATAGGAGGAGTTAATCTCCACCGTATTAAATTGTTGGGCATAAAGATGAAGCATATTCCTTTTAATATTTTCCGGATAAAGGACCAATCCAGTCCTGGTAACTAAAACCTGAAGTTCCGATGTAAAGTATAATTTTTACTTATTTCCTCCCATTGAATCTGCGAATAATACCTTGTGCCATTGCCCAGATGACAACATCCGGGTACAATGGGCTGATAAGCCGGGCTGAGGGCATTAGACTAATTTTTGTCTTTGTTTTTATGGAATCGCTTGACTGTTACTTCTTCCTGATTGAAGGGCGATAACAATATCTCCATTATCAGCATTACTTTGAGGATTAATCATCACATAATCTCCATTCAGATGTGGATCACCGATCATGCTGTCCCCTCAACCTGAACCAGGAAACTGCCTGTATTACCGGCCAGTTCTTCCGGTACAGGAATAATTTCGGTGTATTCCTGTAATGCCAATAGAGGTGGTTTTCCGGCGGCTACTTTGCCGACTAAAGGAAGTTTCTGAATTTGCGGTGTTAGCTTAATGGCCCTTGTTTTTTCTTTCTCTCTGCCTGATGTAGCCTTTCTTTTCCAGAATTTTCAGGTAATTGGAAAGCCAGCAGATGAAACAAACCTCCCAATGCCCCGGCTAATTCCCGAACTGTTGGCGGGATAACCTGTTTCCTGAATATTACTGAATAACTTCAAGTACTTTCTTTGTTTTTTAGTCAATACTTTCGTTATAAGTCATAAAATTTCCTATCAATGAATTTTTATTGCCTCTGAGTAATTTTATTATAAAGCAACATATGTTTCCGTCAATAGAAAATCTTATTAAATGATTCTGCAATTATTATAGATCTTTTTATACGATTGATACGATTTTAGAGGTGAAAAGTAAATATCGCACCCGCATAGCGGGTGGCTTTAAGAACCCCTAAAAAAGGTTTAACTTTTTAGCTCTTTTCTTTCGATTTTTTATTTAACCTATAGCTATAATATTTCTAAGCAATAATACTTCCAACTTTGGACTTCAGCTGAAAAATTGTCATCAAGCTACTCTTAATCTTTTTATGGTAAAACCAATTTATTTAACCATTACCACCTTCTTAGAAGGTGGTAATGGTTAAATAAAGAAAGAAAATTCACATTATTTTAGGATTGATAAAATATATAGCTAAAGTGACTCAAAATTGTTAAAATAAAAATAGAAATAAATATAATAATTATCTATCATCTTATCCGTATTTATGTTGTAAGGAACTTATTAAGAGATAAATCAAAAGGAGGATAGCAATGATAAAAGACAACAATAGGCTGAATAAATACCATGCATGGGGATTATTGAAAAATCATTATATAAAGGTAAAACAATTACATTTACGAGAGCTTTTTGCTGAAGATTCTTACGAGGGGAGCAGATGGCCGTTGAAGATATCGGTATATACATGATTACTCCAAACATAGGGTGACCAATGAAAAACCCTTCACTGCTCTGGCAATTGGCAGAAGAATCAGGGCTGCAGCTCATATTGATGACATGTTTCCTGGGGAGAAAAAATTAATATTACTGAAGACAGGGCTGCCTTACATATTGCTTACGTACTCCAAAGGGAAAATCTATTATGGTAGACGGAGAAAATGTTGTGCCAAAAGTTCATGATGTTCTTGATAGAATGGCTAATCTCGCCAATAAAGTGCGAAATGGGCAGTGGAAAGGATATACTGGTAAATCGGTGCGTAATGTAGTTAATATAGGCATTGGAGGCTCTGACCTGGGTCCAGTAATGGCATATGAGGCTTTGCGTTATTACAGTAATCGCGAATTATGTTTTCGGTTTATTTCCAATATTGATGCGACTGATTTTGTCGAAGCTACTCGTGATCTTGATCCCGAAGAAACATTGTTTATTGTATCCTCGAAAAGTTTTAATACCCAGGAGACCATGACTAATGCCAAAACGGCAAGAGAATGGATAATTCATGAATTGAAAGACACAGATGCTATTGCCAAGCATTTTGTGGCTGTTTCAACCAATATTCCTAAAGTGAAAGAATTTGGTATTCTACCTGAGAATATGTTTGAATTTTGGGATTGGGTTGGGGGACGCTATTCTTTATGTTCCGCTATAGGGCTTTCAACTATGATTGCTATTGGTCCTGAGAATTTTCACGCTATGCTTGATGGCTTTCATCAGATGGACGAACACTTTAGAAAAGTTCCTTTTCATAAAAACATACCGGTAATATCTGGTCTATTAGGTATTTGGTACAATAACTTTTTTGGAGCACAGACTGTGGCAGTATTGCCTTATGAGCAATACTTGAAGCGTTTTCCGGCTTATCTGCAACAACTTACCATGGAGAGCAACGGTAAGCATATTACCATTGATAATAGAGAGACGCCCTATCAAACTGGACCCGTTTATTGGGGTGAACCCGGCACTAATGGTCAGCATTCTTTCTATCAATTGATCCATCAAGGGACTAAACTTGTTCCCTGTGACTTTATTGCTTTTACTGAATCCCTTAATCCAGTAGATAATCACCATGATTTGCTTATTGCTAATGTTCTTGCTCAGGCAGAGGCACTTGCTTTTGGTAAGACTCGGCAGGAAGCGGAAGAGGAGAAGATTCCCGAAAAACTGATTCCGCATCGAATTTTTCAAGGAAACCGCCCTTCCAGCATGATTGTAATGGATAAATTGACTCCTGCAGCACTGGGGAAATTGGTGGCTTTATATGAACATAGTGTATTTACCGAGGGAGTAATTTGGCAAATCAATTCTTTTGATCAATGGGGAGTAGAGTTAGGAAAAAATCTTGCAGCAAAAATTTTCCCTGAACTCAACAATGCAAATATATCTTCACCTAGACACGATAGTTCAACAAATAATTTTATTCAAAGATACAGAAAATCAAAAGGATTATCATAAAATATTCACATATTGTCATAAAAAAGATTGTCATAAAAAACTCTTGACAATTCGATTATTTTTCCTCTAATTAATATTAGAAAATATAATATGCTAATAGCATATAATGTTACTAACATGTAAGGATATAAACATGTCTGAAAATATTTTAAATCTGATTGTCAAACTTAAGTTGAATAGGGTGCTTGATAAAGAACATATGAAAATGATTTGTAATCTTTCTATTGCCGAGTACAGAGGTATCATGGCACAAAAAAATGGACAGGCAATGACCTGCCAGGAAATGGCCAAGGCAATGGATATATCACCATCAAGGAGCAGTCGTGTGATTGATAATCTGGTTCGAAAAGGTTATTTTATTCGCAAAACAAAAATACAAGATCGACGTACAGTAGCTATTACATTATCCGATAAGGGGTGGAAGGTAAAAAGAGAGATTAATAAAAATCACGAACAATTGGAACAGGATATTGAAAAAAACTTTTCTGATGAAGAGATGAACATGATTAAAAATTCATTAAGAATGTTGCTTGATTATTTTATGTAAAACATATTTAGATAAAATAAAAAGGAGGCTTTTTATGGATTTGATTCGTTGGGAACTAGAAACAAATTAGCTGTTTTAAATTGCCCGGGAAATAAAAAAGCTATTGCCTTGCAAGGCAATAGCTTTTTTAAATAAAGATAGCAATCTTTATTATAATGAAATTGTATCAATAAATATTTGAATTACTTTGGCACCGCCAATAAAAGTTCCCAGCGAGCTGCCTAGATTTGCCAGGGCCACTATTAGTAGTATTTTTGTAACCCTATTTCGAAAGAAATCACCAAAAGTAACCATATCTCCCAATTTTTCAAAATCATCAACCTTTGGTTTTCGAATTAAAGCTTCTACAATTCCAGCAAACCAGCCAGCAGCTAATAATGGGTTTAAAGAACTAATTGGAGCTACCAGAAAAGCCGTTAAAATAGAAAAAGGATGGCCGGCTGCAATTAATGTTCCCAGTGCAGCAAGAGATCCATTCCATATAAGCCAATGTAATATTTGATTAAACCCACTGGGAGGAGATATCGTAAAAGTTAAGATAACAATAAGTATAATTACAATAGGAATTGCCCATAAAATCCATTTAGTCCAGTTAGCACTTTTGGGAATATAAGTTAAATCATTCATATTGTGAGTCTTGAAAATTTCCTGCTTAATTCCGGGAACATGACCTGCTCCTATTACAGCTACTATTTTTTTACCGGGCGAATTTTTTATTTTTTCTGCCAGATATTGATCACGTTCATCAATCAAAGTATTCTTTAGCCGTGGGAATGAAGTGGATAAATCCTGTAAAGCGGCAGTAAGTATATCTTCAGATTTTAGTTTTTCTATCTCTTCTTCCGAAATCTCTTCTTTATTGAACATACTTAGCAATAGCATAAAAAATAGACGTAATTTTCCAAAAAGACTTAATTTTTTCCAGATTCTGGTAAAAGTTATCTGGATATCACGATCAGCTAAAATGAGTTTAATATTATTTTCTTTGGCTGATTGGATTGCCTGAATCATTTCCTGTCCCGGATTTATACCCAATTGACGTGCTAACCTTTTTTGAAAAGCTGAAAGAATTAAATTAACCAGTAAAAGAAGAGACCTTTTCTGTTTGATAATAGTAATAATGTCCATTTCTTTCCATTTATCCGGGTTGGTAATGGATTGAAAACGCGATGAACAGAGCTCAACGCAAACAGAATCAGGTTTCTCTTCCTCGATGAAAGTTTTTACTGTTTCAGCACTTGTTTTGGATACATGCGCTGTGCCGATTAAGAAAATATCTTTATCATCCAGCGAAATATGATGAATGTCTTTATTGTTTTTCAATAGCTAAGCTCCTTTAACAAAAATCAAAGATTTTTGGGATTTTATTTGTCAAAATGAATGACACCAAATATTATAACATACCAGGGAAGAATGGTGTAGAATAAATAGTTAGGTTTTGTTAAAATAAACATAGATACAAGAAATAAAAAAGACAAAATTTTAAAGAAAGCAATAGGAGGATACAATGAAGAAATCAATTGGTGCAAAACCATTTTTAGCTGCTGTACCGGTACTTATTGTAGGGAGTTATGACAAAGATTTTCAACCAAATTTAATGGCTTGTGCCTGGGGAGGAATATGCTGTTCAAAGCCACCCTGTGTTAATGTCTCTTTAAGAAAGGCAACTTATTCCTATAATAATATTGCCTCCCATAAGGCTTTTACGGTTAATATACTTTTTAAGGAACATTTAGAAGAGGCAGATTTTTATGGTATTGTATCAGGCCGTGAATACAATAAATTTGAAAAAACCGGAATTACGCCGGTAAAGAGTGATATTATCGATGCCCCATATGGAAAAGAATTTCCCATAATATTGGAATGTAAAGTAATTCATGAAATTGAGATTGGGTTACACACTGAATTTATCGGAGAAATTATGGATATTAAAATCGATGAAAATTTGCTTGACGAAAATAGTAAAATTTTAGGGAGTAATTTTGAGCCGGTTTTCTATATTCCTGAAGTAAGGGAATATTATTCTATAGGG
The DNA here is from genome assembly GCA_018402425.1 of Candidatus Atribacteria bacterium. GTDB lineage: Bacteria > Atribacterota > Phoenicimicrobiia > Phoenicimicrobiales > Stramentimicrobiaceae > Oleincola > Oleincola secundus. The sequence continues at coordinate 26,579 of JAGYIZ010000011.1, forward strand.
AAATTTTTAGGCAAGGGATTTTCGGTAGGGAAAGAACTAATCAAATAAATTACTGCAAAAGCGTAGGACTGCCTTTGATTTAAATATCTTAGATAATTCCTACGCTTACTACTTTAAAACAGCCATTCCAGTGTGAAATAAAGACCCTGAGAACGCTTAAATTGACCTAATTTGGACTGTTCTTCTCCCAACAGGAAAGAATAAGACATGGTTGCCGTTACGCTTTCTGTGAGCTGATAGTCTAATCCAATGTTGTTTACCATACTCATATCGCTCAGACTCAGGATGCCTGCATAGGAGGGTGTAAAGTCACTGTCATCTATCTCCTGCTTGGCATTGAGATAGATGTAAGGGGAGGATTTATTACCTCTTTCAAAGGGGAGCCCATAAATAAAACCACCGTTCAGGTACAGATTTGAATCAGTGGTATAGTCTGCTCCGATCACTGCCTGTAGGTAGGGTTCTTCCAGCATGGTATCTCCCTGGAATTCCCAACTCTGTGGAATAATATAGGCCAGGTCTCCTCGCAAGGTTGCCCCTTCGATCCCGGGGAATTCTCCCTGAAACTCCAGTCCGAGAACCTGTTTGGCCGGATAACCCAGGGTAATTTCCATATTAACTCCCGAGGAGGCTGACAGGCTGACCGGGAAGGGGTCCATGTAGTAACCCCGATAATAACTGATAGCAGCATCAAAAGATGGGAAGCTGTGAGTTAAACGCAGTCCCCAGACCATATTTTCCGCTTCTTGGTAGGTAAGTACCACATTATCTACACCAGGACCCTGTAAAGTAGCACCATAGTTTGCCAGGTAGCTGTCTTTCAGATACTCATCAGGATAAGGTGTGACCTTCAGCTTAGGTAGCAAGACTCCCTGGAGATAGGTGGAGTAATCCAGGTAATAGGTAGCACTAATTCCCAAGGCACCCAGCTTATCCGGTTGTTTGGTCAGTGATGCCTCCGGTGGCATAGGATTAAAATTATCCAGGGGGCTGAATAGGTCGGCTGCCCCCCAGCGGGTAATAATTTTACCTGCCTTGAGGTCTAGATTATCAATTACATTATAGCCACTGAGATAAATTTCATTAGGTCCCAGCATAAAGGGACGGGCATATTCTTTATTGTTGGTCCGTACAAGCAGGTTTCCTTCCAGAAAGATATCATCTGAAATTTCCTGGAAATAGTCAATATTGAGTGTGAGGGTATGATTCATTCTCTGCTGTGAGAGAAGATAGGAACCCTCATACTCTAATGTCTGTGAGGTATCAAATGCCAGTCCCGGTAGAGTACACAGTATCATTATGCTAAGCAAAAAGAGAATGCCTGGGTAATATTTAGAATTCATCAATATTCCTCCTGTTATTACAACCTTGGTTTCTGCAAGGTGCGGATAGTAAAGAAACTGTCTGAGAGATCCAGGTTGTATTCGATCTCTTTGATATTCATCTGGGTTTGATGTTTGTCAATAATGTCATTCATCTCCATCTCCATGGGTGTGAATTTGCCCTCATCATCAAATTTTACTTCTTTGATCACCAGAGTCTTACCCAGCTGTTCGTCCAGGTCATAGAATTCTACTTTCTCTACATAGAATTGTTTCTTATTAACGTAGAGTACAAATTTGCTGTAGGAAGTGTCTTCATCATCAGGAATCACTTCCAACACAAATTGTTCCTCGGTTTCTTTCAGTAATTCTTTATGGTATTCTTCATTCTGGTAATCCATGCTGAGATCTTCATAGGAGAAGTCTGTTCCCATAAAGTTCTCCTGTTTAGAGGAACCGGCAATTCTCCGGGGTTTTTGATAAGCGGGCATGTAAAGATAAATTTTATCTCCGTTTTCAATACTTAACAGGGTTACTCCTTCTACTGACTTGGGAGAGAGAAAGCGCATCAGCATAGTGATTTTGTCATCTTCTTCCTCTTTTTCAAACATGATAATTTCTCTTGTCTCCTGTTTGCCGTCCTCATCGATTAGAATCATTTCGGCCTGGGTCTTGCTGTTTTCATAGTCCATCTGGTTTTCTCTGACCTTATCAATAATCTCATCAGCGGTTAGCTGTTGGGCAGCACAGATCGAGAAGTTTAGACCAAGCAATAGAACTAAAGTAATAAGAATAAGAAATAAACATTTAGATTTGTTTATCATTTTTCTCCTCCTTGAATTTTACTAATTTTAATAATAATGGTAACAATAAAAGCGTATAGACCACACTTATTAACATAACACTTCCGATAAGTTTGGCGAATTCTGAAATCATATTAATTTCAGAAAAAGCCAGGACAAATAATCCCGCTGCTACGGAAATAGAATTAAAGACGATAGCTCTGCCTGTACCGGTTAAGGTAACCTTCATGGCCTTGATCTGATCATATTCTTTTAATTCCAGCTTATAACGATTGATAAAATGAATTGTGTAATCAATTCCGGCCCCGATGGCAATACTCGCGACCATCATAGTGCCTATGTTAAGCGAAATACCCAGGACTCCCATTATACCAAATGCGGTTAAGATGGTAAAAATAATCGGGATCATGGCAGTAAGGCCGATCCAGAGAGAACCAAACTGTAAAATTAGCAATATAAAGACTAAAACAAACGCAGTAAGCATACTTTTGATCTGCCCCTGAAAAACACTCTGGTTGACCTGGTTTGTAATAACTGGAATTCCAGTAAGTCTGTAAGAAAAATTGATTTCTCCCTCAGCATCAGGAACATAAACATAATCATCGGTTAGATACCAGAGATAATTTGCATCTTCCTTGCTTAGCTCCTGATCGAGTATCTTGGTAATTTCAATTTGAGCATATGAGATTCTCTCCCGCTCTGCGGCAATGGCAATGGAGCTGTCAATAACCTCTTTTAAGTACTCAGCATCTTCTTCAAGTATCTCATGTTGTCCTAAACTCTCAATGAAAATACCATCTTCAGGATAGACTTCCAGGTATTCTGCAATAATTGGCCGCATGTCGGTTGTTGAGACACCAAAATCTTCCAGTTCCAAAGCTGATAGAATAATCACTTCCTCTATAAAATCATCTTCTGGTTGGACAAAGTCTTCATCAGGCAGACCGGCAATTTCAATAAGTAATTTCTTAAGCTCTTCTGTATTATGAGTACTCAGACCGTTTGCCTGCCAGGAACTGAGAATATCCTCAGCAATATAGGGATAGTACTGCTGTTTTTCTTGGTTTGTTAATTGATTCAAATTTACTTCCTTGACAGGTTTAGGGAGTTTTTGGATAAATTGGTCTATCTTTCTGATAGATTGATCTACAGCCAGAGAAGTCATTTCTCGAGAGCGTATTTGCAAGATGGTGTTTTGATCCTGATTTGCAATCATAGAATTAATGTTTTCATTATCTCCGGCAAAGAACCAGAGGTTATCGATCTTATCAGGATTGGCTGGAATAATCTTTTTATTTTCCATAGCCTCATTGAGCTGAGCAACAAAGGTAGTAATAGAAGATGGCTGTGCCAGGGAAGGGAGTCGTCTGGCATAATTTTGGATTTTATCAATGTTCCTCAAAATATAAGGATGTTTAACATAATCTGCTTCTATGTAAACATAGAGGAAATCTACACCACCGAATTTCTCTTTGAAGTAATCCATCGTTTTAGTAATTGGGTTGTTTTCTCCCAGTCTGCTTTCAATGGAAGAATCGGGTTTAACCTGGAAGGAAAAAATAATTGAGAAAATTACCACAGTCAAAATAAATCCAATTACCAAATACCTTTTATTGATAATAGATCTGGCGATAACCTTTAGAATTTTGGTAACCAGGTCATTGGCATGATAAGAAAAATTATCAGGTACCTTCTTTGGTGTAAAGAGATTGAAAAGAGCTCCCAGTAGAAAAATAACTAAAAGAAAAGCTACAAAGATACCTATTGTGGCAAAGACACCAAATTCAGTCATTGGTCTTACTACTGCCGTAACAAGAGAAGCAAATCCTGCCATAGTAGTTAAAGCACTCATCATGATAGGGATAAAAACAAATTCTATGCTCTTTTCAATTGCATCCCTGGGAGATAGAAAATGTCTTTGCTCATAGTATCTGCTGATAAAATGAATCCCATAGGCAGTTACCAAAGAGAGCATGATAATCGGAATAGCAGATATAACAATAGTTACTGTTCTGCCTGATAATGCTACTGAACTCAATAGCCAAAAAGAGGTTAGGAGAGCGACTAAAACCGGTAAAAAAGTTCCCTGGATACTCCTAAAACAATAATAAAGAAGAATTAGCATCACAATTGCAGCTATAATAGCTAAGGACATATTATTTAAAGCCATTTCAGTGATTTGTGCTTCCATAATAGGAATGCCGAAGCTTTCTATGTGGTTTATATTTTTTTTATATTTATTGATAATATTTTCTATATCTTTTCTTAACAGAGTTCCATTTACATTATCCGGAGATTCTATCATAACTAAAACCACTTGACCGTCTGAAGACAAATAAGCACCTTTTATCAAGTCATCTCCGAGAGCAGCTTTTTTTAATTCCAATGCCTCTTCTTCTGATTCAGGAAAAGCTTCAACAAATTCTCTTACTTCAATACCAAAATCAGTAGCGATAATTTTTGGCATATTCAGAAATGAATTAACTGAAACTATATAGTCAGATTTTTCTAGCTGTTCAGTAATTAGTTTGTTTTTTAAATTGTCGTTCAAATAGATTATCATATTCAAGGATACCAGGGTGAGATTTTCATCATATTTTCCAAATTTCTCTGGAAACTTTCTGGATAAAATTGAATCTCTGGATCATTTTCGATAGGTATTTAGTAATATCATCTTCCACTTTTAAACTGCCAATCTGGGTAATTCTAATATAGTTATAACTAAACCAAGGCAATGATAAATTTGAATGTGTAGTAATGAATTTAGCTAATTGTTTCACCATCTATACGTACTTCCCCATATGCTTTATATTTTGTGATAGAAAAATATTCAAGTAAACATTCTTCTTCAAAAACTAACCTATATTTTCTACCTTTGATACCATAAATAACGAGTTTGGCAAGCATTTCAATGACTTCTTCAGTTGAATAGAAAAATTTTGATATCACTTCCGGAATTGCAATTGATTGCACTGTATTAAGAATGACCAGACGATAATGTCAAGGTCAATATCCTTGCGCACAGTTCCTTCTTTTTTACCCTGTTTAAGTAATTCTTAATTGGTTGTTAATCATTTTTCTCGAAGATAGCTAATGACTTGCCAGGCATCTGGATTGTTTTTACGAATAATTTCAAAGGCCTTTATGTTGAATTGTGAAATTTGTGGATTGCACCAAAGACATGAATTGCTTTAGGACACCTAATCCACTGTCATTTTTTTCTTTATGATTTGATCAATTCTCTCCTGAAATTCGCCGAAGAAATCATAAATAACAGATTCCAGTAAGCGATCTTTTACTTTTAAAGAATTGATAAAGAGTTTTTACTCATTTGAAGCTCTATGGCCAATTCATCCATTGTTACTTTGGAATAACCAAAACTGAAGAAGGATTTCCTTGCAGCCGATAATATTCCTTTTTCTAATATTATTATATTGGTCTTTTAACATATATGTACCAAAATTATAAAATATAAAAACTATTATAGTATATTAAGTTTCTTTTTTATTATAAATATACTCCCAGTTACTGTCAAGGAATTTTTAAATCTTTTGTGAAACATAAACATATTAGAATGGTATCATAATGTTTATTATTTTGGATAGCAGATAATTGAGCCTGTGTTATAGTTTCTGTAGAAGTGAACAAAAGTTAATTAAGATATATAATAAATCTCAATAATTTTAAAATTACCAAAGTATCAACAGGTTTTAATATAAAATATAAAAATTTTATTCATGTTGAATAACATGTTGAATAATCAGTACAATAATATTAAAATGAGAAAAAGATATGATCGTTCTGTAAAACTGTTCTTTTTAAAGGCTTTTATGCCACCTACTGAGGTGGTATTTACTGAAATCCATCAGATTAATTCCAGATTTTACATTATATAAAGGAAAAATCCACAAAATAATTTATAATTTCTATTTTGTTTTATTTTTAGGATATTTAAGTTATAATATAAGGAAATATAGTTTAACGAAAATATTATTTGAGAAAAGGAGTGGATGATTTTAAAAATATCAAGTGTTGTTTTATCGACAAAGTGTAAAACAAGTGGTACTGAAAACCTGTCCAAAGGATTGTCGAGGTTGAATAATCAGCATATATAATAGCAATTTTCTTAAATAAATAATTATAAAATATTATCTACAATATTTATGATATTTCTGGTATAATCCATTTGAAATAGTTAATTTTATACTTTAAATTTTAAGAGAAAGGTTGTCAAGGAGATTGAAGTGATTTAAGAAGAATGAAAGAAAGGGTACAATTCTTTAGATGACATTTATTCGATTAAAGACTGATTGAAGAAAAGAGAAAAGAAATAAGAGAACTTGAATCGCGATTGAGGAGTCGGCAAAAACTGATTTTAATGAAAAACGATGAGGAACTGCAGCAGTAAGAAAGACAAGTAAAACAAGCTTTTAGAGAAAGAATTGAAAAGTTTACAAAGAAAATTTTAATAGGTAAACAAATAATTTGGTATAGATGTTCAAGAAGATAGGAGTTTTAAAAGATTGAAAAAAATTATTTAGATAATAAATATTTATTAACTATGATGATAGCCAAAAGGGCTAAATAGCAAATCAGGGCTATAAGCCCCTTGTAGAAATGAATGCAAGAAACAATCGGCAGGTAGGGGCACTAAAGGAGATTCAAGAAGAGAAGGTATATGTTAAGGGCGAAAAGGAAACTCTCTGAGGAAAATAAATGACTGAGTATGCTAATTAGTCAAAAGAATTAGCATTACTTATACTATTGAGATTTTAAACCCGTTTTACCTTGAAAGCTAAAACGGGTTTAATGTTTATTCTAAATATATGCCCCCGGATAAGCCTTTTTTACTTAAATCCAGCCGAAAAGATGTCATAATAAATAGAGAATAAATATTTGATATATTTAAACGGTAGAGCCAGCCATGAAGAGATATTATTTATTAATTGGTTTTCTATTTACTTTGATTTTATCAATTGCTCTATTAAATTCACCAATTAGAGCAAAGGATATTCAATTTGGTGGCCAGCTTGATGCCTCACTGACCGGTTTTTACGACAGTGAATTAGGATATGGTTATATCCCCCAGGCTAGTCTGGATATGGAATTATTTGTTCCCCGTTGGGGCGATAATGAAATCAAATGTGCAGCTAATCTCTATACTGATATAGAGGAAGCTCAAGTAAATTTTTTTTGGAAAAGATTATATTGGAAACATAGATTTGAAAACCTGCATCTCACTATTGGAAGACAGCCAATATCCTGGTCTTTCGGATCCATGTTAAATCCGGTAGACTATTCCCTGGGGGCTATGGCCTTAGATGAAGAATATAGTGCTAAATATCAAAATGCTGTGGAAGCTTATTTTCCTATAAATTGGCATACCAGTTTGTCTTTTGTAGGGTCTATCCCCGATAATAGTAATAATCTGAAAGTTGGTTTGAGAGGGAGAATATTGATTAATGATTTTGATGTAACGATTCATTTTGTACAGGAAAACGTAATAACAGATATAACCAGCCAAGCAGCGTTTTGGCATCACCGCCAAGGGGGATGTGGGTAAGTTTGGTGTTTACGGTGCATTAGGATATTACAGGGAAGAAACTGATTCTTTTTCACTTTTGGCCGGTCTGGATTATAGTTATTTCTTTCAGGCAGGCAACCAACTATATTTACAGATGGAATACTTGAATATTCCGCCTCAACTTTTATCGCAGATTACCGGCTCAATGATGTCAGGGGAAAATGAAAAGGAAAAAAATATAGATCTGCTAGTAGGGAATATATCCTATCAGATTGATGATTTTTCCAGTATTGGCATGACTTCTTTCTGTAATTTCAGTGATGGATCCAAATTATTCATACCGAGATACAGCAACCAGATCAATACCCATACTACTATCGAGATTCAGGCAGGAATGATGATGAAGGTAATTGAGGAATCGAATTCATCTTCCTTAAAATCTTTTGGTGAATGAACCGGCTTTTGTAGAGCTTGGTATTAATTATGCTTTTTAAATGGCATAATATTTGCTTATGTTGTTTAGATGATGGAATTTAAAGAAATATTTTTAAAAACGTATTACTATAATTACTATAAAAGGAGGAGAAATTGACTAAAATTAAAATTAAGTATTGCTAGTGGTAAAGAAAATACGGGTAAAACATTAATATCAAATCCAACTTAGCTCGTACTATAAGCGATATGGGAGAAAAGGTGCATTATATTGATTGTGATGTTGAAGAGCCAAACGGTCATTTATTTTTAAATCCTAAGAATAACCAGGAAGAAGTCATTCGTTTGTTATCCCCTGCTGGTGTAGATGATGCTAAATGTATAAAATGTGGCAAATGCAGTGAAGCATGTCATTATAATGCTATTGCAGTGGTTAAAGATAAGGTATTATTTTTTAAAGAGTTATGTCATTTATGTGGTGCATGCCAGATAGTATGTCCTGTTGATGCAATTATTGAAGAAGAGAGAAGCATTGGGACCCTACGCCATGGCTTAAGTGGGGAAATTGATTTTCATGACGGCTTGCTGGCTACTGCGGAGGGAGGAATGTCTCCCCGCTTAATAAGAAAATTGAAAACATACATCAGTGAAGGAATTAATATTTTGGATTCCTCGCCCGGGACAGCCTGCCCGGTAGTGGAGACCATCAAAGATGCAGATCTTTGTGTATTAGTAACTGATCCTACCCCTTTTGGAATGCATGATCTTAAATTAGCAGTGGCTATGGCTCGTAGCTTGAAGAAAGAGCCGGTCATTATTGTGAATAGAGCAAGTTATAATAGGTTAGATTTAGAAGAATATTGCCAAGCTCAGCAATTAGAAATCGTAGGCGAGATACCCAATGACCGTAAATTGCCCATTTTTATTCCCGGGGAGACCTCATTATTGATGAAATTCCCGAGTATATCCATTAAGAAGATAGCTGCCAGGATTATCGAAAGTGCTAAACATGAAAGACAGGTAAAGAAACTCGCCGAGGAAAGCTATTTTTTCCAGGACCGCCAGGTAATTAAGAAAAGTCTAGAATCAGATGAGATGCATGGAAAAAGACCCAAAGAAGTTGTTATTATAAGTGGGAAAGGCGGAACTGGCAAGACTTCACTTGCTGCTTCCTTATCGGCATTAGATCATTCTATGGTAATTGCCGATTGCGATGTAGATGCTGCTGATCTGCACCTGATTTTAAAGCCAAAAATTAAAGAAAGCGGTTATTTTAGCGGGGGTGTGAATGCCAAAATCATACAAGAAAAATGTACTGCCTGTGGTAAATGGGTGATGCCTGTCATTTGGCTATTGAAAAAGAGGTTAAGGAAGGTAAGACTAAATATTATATTAACCCGGTAGATTGCGAAGGTTGTGGAGTTTGCCATCTGGTCTGCCCGGAAGATGCCATTGAAGTCCATGATGCCATAAATGGGGAATGGTTTATATCTGAAACACGTTTTGGTCCCATGAGTCACGCTCGTTTGGGTATTGCTGAAGAAAATTCAGGAAGATTAGTAACTTTAGTGCGGGACCATGCAGTTAATTTATCTAAAAAATATGAAATCAAAAATAATTTGATTGATGGCTCCCCCGGAACAGGATGTCCTGTTATTGCCTCTCTTACGGCAGCGGATTATGCAGTAATTGTAACAGAACCGACAGTCTCCGGATTGCATGACATGAAACGAGTTTTTGAATTAGTTAAATATTTTGGTATGAAAAAGCCGCGTAGTAGTAAATAAATTTGATATTAATAAAGATATGACTGAGAAAATTAAAGAAGAAGCCAGTAAAGCAGGAATAAAGATGTTGGGGTTTATTCCCTATGATGAAATTGTGACGGAAGCCCAGATAAAAGAGCAATCAGTAATTGAGGCAGAAAATAGTGCAGTTGCAAAGGAAATAATTAAAGTAAATAAAATATCAAGAATGAAATAGCAAGTAGCCAAATAAATAGATGTAAATGATAGATGACAAATTGTAATTATTATTGTAACTAGGAGAAATTTTGAATATTTCAGGAATTGACGTAACTATTTATATGAGCATCGGTGGAGATTTATAAATGAGACCAAGAAATGGGAATGAAATCAATGAATCTGACCAAAAAAAAGGTTTTTCGCCTCCTCCTTTACAATCGCCTTATTCTACACAATTGGAAAAAATTGACCTAATAGAAATAGGAGATATCAGGATACCTGAGAAAGATATTACGCAAGTGATTAACCAAAGGAAAAGTGTTAGAAGCTATCTGGAAGAATCGCTTACATTGGAGGAATTGTCATATTTACTATGGTGTACTCAGGGTGTAAAAAAGATAATTTCCAATACGACTACCAAGAGAATTGTTCCTTCGGCAGGTTCCCGTCATCCCCTGGAAACGTATTTGGTAATCAATCGAGTAAAAGGGTTGCCCATAGGGTTATATCGATACATAAGCCTGGAACATAAACTACTTAAAATTAAGACCGACTCTCAAATTATGAAGAAAATAGTTGAAGCTTGTAATGACCAACAATTCATCGGTAAAAGTGCTTTAATATTTATATGGAGTGCTAATATATATCGAATGAAGTGGCGACATGGGGAGAGAGCTTATCGTTATATTTTTCTTGATGCGGGTCATGTTGGTCAAAATTTATATTTAGCTGCTACTGTTATTAATTGTGGGGTTTGTACTATCAGTGTATTTTTAGATGATGAGCTAAATCATCTGGTAGGTATTGATGGGAAAAACGAATTTGTAATTTATATGGCAGCAGTGGGGAAATCCAAACCATCTTAATTTTACCCTCTAAATAAATTTTTATAACATATCTAAGAATCTTATATTGACATATAAAATTTTTTATGTTATATCAATTGTTAAGGGGGATGAACAATTGTACAATGAGCAGGATATTCTAGCAAAAATATGCTGGCTTTATTACTTTAAACATCACACACAACAGCAGATTGCCTCTCAGCTTAATATTTCCCGTATCAAGGTTCAAAGATTGCTTACAGAAGCCAAAGAAAAGGGAATTGTTAGATTTAAGATTGCTCAGGATAAATATAATTTACTCTCCCTGGAAGAAGAATTCAAAACATGCTTCAATCTAGATGATGTTATTATTGTCCCTTCAGACTCACTATTGCCGATTAATGATAAGGAATTAAAAAAAGAATTAGCAGAAGCCGCTCGAATATATTTAGAAGATAAATTAAGTCGATTTGAATATATTGGAATAGGCATGGGCGATACTTTAAGATATTTTGCTGAGAAACTAACTGTTCAGCAGGGATTCTCGAATAAGGATATAAAAATTATTTCTCTTTTTGGGAACTTGTTGCTTAATGCCTCAGTTAATCCTTATTCTATCGGATACAAAATTGCCGAGAAATTAGATGGCACTTTTTATGGTTTATGGGCTCCTGCAAAGCTTGATTCAGATGAATTTGCGAGTGCATTTAGACAGCAAAAACTAATTAAAGATGTATTGCTAATGATGGAAAAAGTTCAATTATCTATAATTGGCATAGGTAATATCAATACAGGCCTTATCAGGAAATTCAACTTGATTAGTGAGGAAGAATTCGATTCTTTATTAAGCAAAAAGGCAGTCGGAGAAATTTTAGGGTATTGGTTTAACATAGAAGGTTCAGAAGTTATGCCTGAATTAAGAAAGAAAATTATCGGTGCCCCGATTAAATTGCCGGGCAAGACGCTTGCCATTGCTGGTGGAATGGATAAGGTTAGTCCTATCATGGGTGCCCTGCATGGAAAATTAATCGATATTCTCATAACCAATGAAAAAACAGCGAAGATAATCATTGAAAAAGAAAAAGCAATTTAATAAAAAAATCAGGAGGTGTCATCATACAGAAAAGCTATAACATTCAAAATCTATAACTATTACGCAAATAACCTATAATAGTTGTATTATTACAGAGGAAAAATGTAATGTTAAAGTATAATGTAAAAAGGAGGTAGATTTTCATTGTCCACTAATTCGAATCAAATCAGTGCTAAAAAAATTGAAAATAAAAAATTAAAGTATTTTTTGTGGCCGGCAATTTTGATCCCACTATTTGCTGGGATCATTCCATATTTTATTGGGATAGGATTATCTTTTACTAATTGGAAATTGGCATTTCGCAATATACAATTTATTGGTTTTCAGAATTATTTAGCTATGTTTGCTAATGCTGATTTTTGGAGTGCCGTTAAAGTTACTATTATATTTTCAGGATTATGTTTAATCATTGAACTATTAGTTGGGTTTCTCGTTGGTTGGCTGCTTAGCGTTAATTTAAAAGGCCAATCTTTTTTTAGATCAATTATTTTAATACCATTAATGGTGGCACCTGTGCTTTCTGCATTGATGTGGAAACTTATGTTGCCCCAGCATGGTGTTATAAATTACCTGCTCTCATTTTTTGGTATTGAGGGAATAAGTTGGTTATCTAACCCATCTACGGCTTTATATACCCTGGTTTTTATAGACTGTTATATTTATATCCCGTTTGTTGCAATTATTATCCTGGCAGGGTTTCAGTCTTTACCAAAAGAGCCTTATGAGGCGGCTGCTGTTGATGGAGCAAGTAAATTATTTGTCTTTAGAAGAATAACAATTCCTTTGATTATGCCCTTGATTTTGTTAGCTTTTATATTTAGATTTATTCTTTCACTAAAAACTTTTGACATCTTTTATGCTACAACAGGAGGAGGCCCCGGTAATTTAACTACAAATTTACATTTATTTGCTTATTTAAATACCTTTAAATATGGTCAGGCTGCAAAGTCTACTTCTGTTGTTTTAATATTATTTTTAGTTATCTTTCTTATTAGTATGTATCTTATTAAACGTTGGACAAAAGCAACCGAGTATCAGGGATGAGGACATTTAAGATATTAAGAATAAGTGTGATAAATAGAAAGCAAAATTATGTCATTATAACAACTGTGAAGCTAAACAAAACAAGTTTGATTAATAGTAATAGGAGTGTGGAGAATATATGGATGCAATAAACAAGTTAAGTATTGGCAGAAAAACAATTTATTATATATTGTTAATATTAGTTGCGGTTTACGTTTTATTTCCCTTTATCTGGATATTTCTTACATCAATTAAGTCATCTGCAGATATTACCGGCTATCCCCCTAAATTTATTTTTGATGCTACTATAGATAATTACAAAAATTTATTTGCAACAAGCCAGACCGGAGCAGCAGCCTCGACTTTGAATTTTCCCAGATATTATTTAAACAGTTTAATTATTGCTGGCTTTGGAACAATATTATCGCTCATTATTGGGTGTGGTGCCGGCTATGCGCTAACAAGAGCAGAATTTAAAAGTGAAGCCTCCAGGGAGAATGTGGCTTTCACTTTATTGAGTTTTTGGTTTGGACCTGAGTTAGCTATTATTCTTCCGCTATATGTAATATTTAATAAAATTGGGCTGATTGATCAACATATTACCTTGATTCTAGTTTATCAGCTTATTGGTATACCATTTACTGTTTGGATGAGCAGAAGTTTCTTTAGGGATGTTCCAGTTTCTATTGAAGAAGCCTCGCGAATAGATGGGTATACGGCAGTGCAAACTTTTAAGAAAATAACCTTCCCCTTGGTAAAAAGCGGTTTAGCTGCAACTGCTGTACTGACTTTTATTTTTCAGTGGAATAATTTTCTCTTTGCATTGGTTATCGGAGGAAGAAATACAATGCCAATAACAACCGGGGCTTTGGGTTTTATATCCTATGAAGCAGCACTCTGGGGACAAATGGCGGCAGCAATTATTTTATCAAGTATACCACAATTAGTTCTAGCTATGTTTGTCCAGAAGCATATGGTAAGAGGATTAACATTTGGAGCGGTAAAAGGTTAGTCAAAGAGGAGTTAGATTATGTACAGATTAGAAGTAAAAAATATTACAAAAAAATATGGAAAATTGACTGCTATAAAGGATTTATCATTTTATTGCAAAGAAGGAGAAACGGTCGTCTTGTTAGGACCAACCGGAGCTGGAAAGACAACGACACTTCGATGTTTATCAGGATTAGAGGATTTAACACAGGGTGAAATATTTTTGGATGGCGATAATATTAGTTTATTACCTCCTAATAAAAGGGAAGTAGCTATGTTTTTTGAAAACTATGCCCTATACCCTCATTTAACAGTAGGAGAAAATATGGCTTATCCTCTTCATGCCCCTGATAGAAAAGAGAAATTCAGCAATGATGAAATTAATAAAAGGGTAAAGGAAGTAGCGGACTTACTTCAAATACCTGAGTTATTAGACAGAAAAGCGGACCAATTAAGTGGCGGACAAAAACAAAGAACCGCCCTGGGTAGAACTTTAGTCAGAAAACCCAAAGTATTTTTGCTCGATGAACCAATTGCTCATCTGGATGCAGTTTTGCGGCACAGGATGAGGGGAGAAATGAAGAAAATTTTTCAGGAATTGAAATGTACGGTTGTCTATGTAACTCATGATTATAAAGAAGCATTGTCTATTGGAGATAGAATTTTGGTAATCAGAAAAGGAGAGTTAGTCCAATTAGGTACACCAAGTGATATTTGGAGCAAGATGAGTGAAATATTTGTTGCCAAAATGGTTGGAGACCCGCCCATGAATTTTCTAGAAGGAATTGTTAAGAAAAAAGGAGACCATTACCTGGTGGAATTACCAAAACTAAAAACTGACCTTAACTTTGATTCAAAAAAAGAATTGTTAAATGGTAAGAGTGAAATGGAAGTATTACTGGGAGTGAGACCTACAGATGTGTCAATTCTGAACAAAGAAACAACTAACAGTCTCAAGGGAAAGCTGGCTGTTGTTGAACCAATAAGCTCAAATTATGAAGTAACAATTGCATTTCCCGATAAAAGTACTTTTAAAATTAAAACCAAAAAAAATTATGAGGATTTTTTAGATAAAGAGGTTTGGATTGCTATTAATTCCGAGAAGATGTATCTATTTCTTCCTCAAGACGGAAAAGCTATTTACCATGGGGGGAATTTTTAAATGCAGAAATCAAACGATAATAAAGCAAAAATTAAGGTTAGGCTGGAAAAGATTAACAAATACTATTATGGTAAAAAAGAAAAAGTGCATGCAGTAAAAGACCTCTCTTTTCACTGTCGGGATAAAGAATTCGTAGCTATGCTAGGACCATCCGGTTGTGGAAAATCAAGTACTCTAAGGATGATTGCTGGCTTGGAGGAAGTAAATTCAGGTTCTATACATTTCGTAGATAGGGAAGTAACAAACTTACATCCAAGCAAAAGAAATATTGGATTAGCCTTTGAAAATTATGCTCTGTATCCCCATTTATCTGTCTACGAGAATATGATATTCCCACTTCGGGTAAAAGGAATACCAGAGAGAGAAATAGAGAACAACCAACGACTCCATGAATTAATTGAATTATTTGAAATTGACAAAAATATGTTAGATGCTTATCCCAAGGCACTCAGTGGTGGACAGGCTCAATTGACTTCTTTAGTGCGCTGCCTAATTAGAGATGCAGATGTTTATTTGTTAGATGAGCCACTTTCACATATGGATGAAGAAATGAGAGTTAGAATGCGCACTACATTGAAAATGATGCATCATAAAATGAAAAAGACTTTTATTTATGTAACCCATGATCAGTTAGAAGCATTTGCCCTGGCAGACCGTATTATTATAATGAATTTCGGGGTTTTACAACAAGCAGGTTCACCTCAAGATATTTACTCCAAGCCTGCCAATCAATTTGTAGCGAGCTTTATTGGAGAACCTCCTATGAATTTTATGGAGAGTTTCCTGGCAGAAGAAAATGGTGATTTGCTAGTTTATATCGGAGATCAAAAAATTCATCTTCCTGATCAATTTAAAGGGAAAATTAAGCCAGATAAGAAATATGTTCTCGGTATTAGACCGGAAAGAGTTCATGTAAGTGAAAATCCCGATGATTTTAAAGAGTCAATGAAATCCTATGTAGATATTTTTGAATATCTTGGAGAAGTAAATCAGGTAACTGTAAAATTAGGAAAAGAAAGAATTATTACTGAAATTGGTAGTCACGTGCATTATAAGCAAGGTTCTGAAATCTTTGTAAGTTTTGATATTGACCATATGCATCTGTTTGATATGGATACTTTGGAATGTATTGACTACAAGTTTCGTTGATATTTTCTATTCATACCATATAAAGCAATGATAGTGATGAGATGCTAAATAGAAATATTGGATTAATTAAAATTTAATAATAACTATGAAAGGAGTTAGTTAATAAATAATGAACAACAAAATGAGATATGGTGTTATTGTAGGTAAAAAGAAGGCAGAAGTTCACCAAAAAGATATTCCCTCCATAAAAGATGATGAGGTGTTGATAAATAACAAAACCTGTAATATTTGTACAACGGATTATCAGCAGTGGGCTGGGGATAGAATGCATCAGCCTTTTCCTATGGCTTTTGGTCATGAAAACTCAGGTGTAGTAGTAAAAGTTGGCAAAGAAGTAAAAAATTGCCAGGAAGGTGACCATATTGTAGTCAATATTTATGGCCCATGCTTGGAATGTGATGATTGTCGCATGGGCAAGAGTTCTGTTTATTGCAAGTATAATCAAGCTAATGAAAAAATGAAAAATCCTGATGAGAACGGTGTTTACGGGTTTTATGGATGTGGTGAATATCAGGTTGCTAAAAGTAAACACGTATTCAAAATTGATAAAAGCCTGCCTTTCGAAGAAGCCGGGTTTGTAGAACCACTCGCGACTGTTATTCATGGAATCGAAAGATTAAGAGTAAAAATGAAAGAAAAAGTATTGGTAATAGGAGCCGGTACAATGGGTCTTTTAAATGCCCAAGTTGCCAGATATTATGGGGCAGATGTTATTATATCTGAGTTAATCGAGAAAAAACTGGAGGCAGCTAAAGAGTTAAAATTTGATAAATTGATTAATCCCAAGAAAGAAAATTTTGATGAAAGAATAAAAGAATACTTAGAAGATGAAGAGCTAGGTGCAATTATTATTGCTGTTGGAGCTACCTCAGCTTATAACCAGGCAATACAAATTGCACCAAAAGGCTGTCGAATGTTGATATTTGCAGCCAATTTCCCGGAACCCGATTGGGATTTAAAACCAAATCCTGTTCATTATAAGTTATGGGAAATTATTGGTACCTATGGCTGTTCTACTCGTGACTACCAAAGTGCAACAACTTTATTAAGCAAGAGATATGTTTTAGCTGCTCCTTTGTTAGAAGAAAAGTATCCTTTGAAGGATATTCAAAAGGCCTTTGAAAAAGCAACAATGCCCGGAATGTATAGAGTAACTTTGGAAATTTAAATTATTTTAATACAATATAGATATAAAATATAGTATTAGAGAATACAGAGAATGATGATAGAGAGAAAAGGGTTTCCTAAAATAATATTCTATCATACCAGAATTAGATACTCTGTAACCTAGTAAAAAGAAATGAGGAGGTGATTTTATAGAATAGTATAGAGGGATACTTTTAATAATATGTGATTGTATAAATTTAAGGAGGAAAAATTATCATGAAAAGGAAAATAATTATTAGCTTTTTAGTAATTCTGTTTGCTGTTTGTTACAATGTCAGTAGGCGCCCAGGATGTTGATTGAAACAGTTTGAAGGCCAAACCATTAACCTATTGATGAATAAACATACCTATACTAATTCAATTACCGATTATACTGACCAATTTACTGAACTACCGGTATCAAAGTAAACCTTTATGCTCTTTCCGAACAGCAATTTTTTGAAAAACAGAGAATGGTATTAGCAACTGGTTCAGATGAATATGATATTTGTATGGATGGGGCCTGAGTTCATTTTGGGAATACGAGCCTTTCTTAGAACCTTTAAACAAATATATTTTGAAGATCCTACACTAACTGACCCGGATTGGAATAAGGTGGATTTCTTCGAGGATTAATGGAATCTAATTCGTTGGAGACGAACTATATTCGATTCCGGTAATGGCGGAAGGATATATCTTTCATTATCGTCAGACCTTTTTGACAAGTACGGATTAAACGTGCCCACTACATTAGATGAATGGATTGAAACAACTAAAGAGTACAAACAGCTCTGGATGAAGACGGTAAAGAAGATATGGATGCTTTAGCATTAAGAGGTGTCAGAGGACCAGGGACTGTAATATTGGTACCTTTGTGCTTGTTACATGCTGCAGGTGGAACAGATTTTGTAGATGGTAAATGTGCTATGAATAGTGATATTTCAATTGAAATCCATGAAAAATATATGGAATTAGTTAAAGCAGGCTGTTCTGATGACTGGTCCAACTTATGATTGGCGATGTTAAGGATGCTTTAACTTTCCGGGCGTGCAGCCAGTGGTGCTGATTGTAATTTCTTTGCAGCCGAACAATGGGATCGGAAGTTTCTAGTAGTAGGAAAAATGGCTTATGCCATGGATACCTACAGTTGAAGTGAGCAATACGGACCTGGGGTTTGTCAATGAATAACGCATCCCGTAACAAAGAAGCTGCCTGGCTTTTCATGATGTAAGCAACTACTCAAGAAAGATTGCTTGATGCTTCTTGGATTACAACAACTTTGACCCAACCAGAGAATCAGTTTCGGAACATCCAGAAGTCAAAGCAATGTTTGAAAAATGGGTAATTACTATGAAGTGGACCAACAAATGTTATCAAAAGCTAAGTTACCATCACCTGTTGTAGAATTCCTTTACTTTGCTGATATGTGGGTAGTCGCTTTACAGGAAATGTGGATGGAAACAAAACTGTTGAAGAAGCTTTTAAATGACCTATGCACGAAAGTCGATGCTGCAGGATTCACATTTCTTAATGAATAATTAAACCAGAATAGAACGATTATAAAAACATTGAATATATTCGAATGATAATTATTAATACAACAGCGATACTGTTTTTGTAATCACAAGATGGTGGGAAGCGGTGATATTGTGTAATAATGATAAATGTTACATAATTATCACCGCTTTTTATTTAACCATAAAAACCAGCTTCTAAGAAGATGGTAATGATTAAATAAATGGTTTAACCATAAAAAGATTAAGATAAACTAGATAATAATTTTTCACCTGAAGTCCAAAGTTGGAAGCTCTTAAAGCCACACGCTATGCGGGTGCGATATTTACTTGATTTGAGAAAACTGGTAAAATATAGCCAATTATGGATTAAGGACTAGCAAAAAGCAGAGATAATCAAAGAAAAACTTTCAAAGAAAGAGATAGGTAATATCAATGCAATATATGTTAGGTGTAGACATCGGTACTCAGGGTATTAAAGGTGTTATATTAGACGAAAAGTTAAGAGTAATAAAAAAATCTTATCTGGAACATGATTATATTCAACCTAAACCAAATTGGTTTGAACATGACGCAGAAAAGACATGGTGGGATGGATTTAAAAGGATAATCGATAAATTATTCGAAGATAAGAAAATTTTGCCAAAAGAAATAACATGCGTCGGTTGTAGCGGAGTAAGTCCTTGCTTGCTGCCTATTGATAAGAATGATAAGCCGTTAAGAAATGCCATTCTATATGGAATAGATGGGAGAGCTCAGAAAGAAATTGTTGAAATAACCCAAAAATTGGGAGAGAAAAAATTATTAGATATTAATAAGCAACCTCTTACGACACAGTCTGTGGGACCTAAAATTGTTTGGTACAAGAAAAATGAACCTGAAAATTTTTCTAAAACTGATAAAATATTTACAACCACCAGTTATATTGTTTATAAATTAACTAATGAGTATATTCTTGACCATACACAAGCAGCATTTTTTGGTCCTTTCTATAATTTTGATCAGAGAAAATGGGACCTGGAAATGTGTCAAATGTTTGAGATACCTTTTTCTTTATTTCCTCAGCTAAAAAATGCAAACGAGATTGTAGGTTATATTAATAAGAGTGCATCACAAGAAACCGGGCTTATGGAAGGAACACCGGTAATAGGCGGAACGGCTGACGGGTTTGCCGAGTTAATTAGTGTCGGAGCAATTGAGCCCGGAGAAGCTACAATTATATATGGAACAACAGGAATTATTTCTATAGCTACAGATAAGCTTAAAATTATAAAAGAATTATGGACATTGCCCCATGTAATGGTGCCAGATAGCTATTTTGTTGCCGGCGGTACTGCTACCAGTGCTGCTTTAACTAAATGGTTCAGGGACAATTTTGGTGAAATAGAAAAAATTATTCAGGATAGAATAAAAATAAATGCCTATGATTTGCTGATAAAACAAGTTGAAGATATACAACCAGGCTCTTCGGGGCTTCTGGTTTTACCATATTTTAGTGGCGAGAGAACTCCAATTAATGATCCTCTGGCCAGTGGTCTTATAATGGGATTAAATGTTTCCCATTCCCGGGCACATATCTATCGAGCATTATTGGAAGGAGTCGCTTATAGTTTTAGGCATCATTTTGAGATTTTTGAAAAGAATGGATTCAAAATTAACAAAGTGGTTGCCTGTGGTGGTGGTGTAAAAAGTAAAATTTGGGTTAAAATTGTCAGCGATGTACTTGGCTATGATCAATATATTTCGAATATTGCAATGGGATCAGAGATAGGAATAGCTTATATGTCAGCACAGGCAGTAGGTTTGTTTAAACATTATAAAGATTTAATTGAGGTAGTGTCAGAAGGTAATTTACCGGAAAAAATATCATTTGACAGTAAAAACCACCAAACCTATTCAAAATATTATCAAATTTTCCGTGACTTATATGAAAATGCTAAAAATGACATGCATAAGCTATCAAAGATCGACAAATAAAAATTGTTAAAAGAATCATTATGTTTTCAGAAAATAAAATGTGGAACCTTGTTTGAACCTAAAAGTAAATACTATATATAGTATTTTCAACTGTCTGCTAGATAATAACTTTTCTGAAAAAATAGATAAAAATAGGGAGTGCATCCGTGAGAAAGAAAAAGAAAAAGAGATAACTAATATCAAAGAAATAAATGAAATTATAATGGAAGCTGATTTCTGTAATGTAGCTATGTCGAAAAATAATACACCTTATCTTATTCCTATGAATTATGGATTTCATGAGCCATTTATTTACCTTCATTCAGCAAATAAAGGGCTTAAAATCGACATTCTGAGAAGGAATCCCCAGGTTTGTATAGGCATTGTTCGAAATGTAAAAATAGAAAAAATGCCGGATGTATGCAAAACCAGTATGAAGTACAGCAGTGTAATTATTTTTGGAAAAGCTGAGTTCTTAACAGACAAGGATGAAAAAAGTGAAGCACTAAGCCATATTGTTCAGCATTATGAGCAAGATGTCAGTAGGGATAAACTAAATTTTGATGAATATGAGTTTAATCGGGTAACTGTGCTGAAGGTTAGGATTGAAAAGATAACAGGCAAAAAATAAATCTAACAAGTAAATAAATATTAAAAATTATTTAACCGAAAGGTTAAAATATGTTTCTAAGAAGAATAATTGGAATAGATAATAATACTTTACTTGGGATTTTGGCCATCTTATTCTGGGGAAGTACCGTTGCTTTTTCCAGGAGTTTAACAGAACAGTTAGGTACTATTACAGCCGGTGGGCTGGTTTTTATTCTGAGTGCTTTGTTTGCCTGGGTATATTTATTGTTTACATCCCCTGGTAAGTTTAAAAAAATGATTCATTTACCTCCTTTTTACCTGTGGGGGTGTGGTACATTGTTTGTGATATATATGGCTACCCTATATTTGGCAATAGGCTTATCAACTAACCGGCAACAAGTTATTGAAGTAAGTATTATCAATTATCTTTGGCCAGGGCTAACTTTACTTTTTTCGGTACCTGTTTTACAGAAAAGGGCACATTTATCAATTATTCCGGGCATATTGCTTGGCTTTGTAGGTGTTTATGTTGCCATGAATCCCTATCATTATTTTTCTTTCTCTCCGTTTCTTCGGAATATTTCGAACAATAGTTTGCCTTATATTTTTGCCTTCATAGCTGCAATTTCCTGGGCTCTTTATTCAACATTGGCTAGAAAATGGGCCGGAAAAGATGAAGAAGGAGCAGTACCTATTTTTTTATTTTTAACTGGTTTGCTCTTATTAATACTAGGATTATTTTTTCAAGAGGAATCGGTATGGAGCTTAAAGGTAGGGTTAGAGCTGCTCTATATGGCTATTTTCCCGACATTTTTAGCTTATTCTTTTTGGGATCAAGCCATGCGTCGTGGTAATATTGTGTTGGTTGCAGCGCTTTCTTATTTTACACCTCTTTTATCTGTTTTTATTAGTTCAATCTATCTGCAGATTATTATTGATATTCGTTTGTGGGTTGCCTCAATTTTGGTAGTTATCGGGGCTATTATAAGTAAATTATCCATTTTGGAAACTAAGGATTTTTAAGAATAGAGCAAGAAAATTCAGTCTAGAAATATATGAAAAAAAATAGGAGAGGTATATCAATGAAAGAAAAAGAAAAAGAAAAAGATATAATCATGAAAATGGAAATGTTAGAAAGGGTTATCGGCCAGCTATACAAAATATATGCTAAGAAATTTCCTCCGGATTATTCATTCTGGATTCAGTTATCCAGAGAGGAGGAAGAGCATGCCCGATTGGTGAAAGAACTAGAAAAGGAAGTCAGGCAAGGGAATCTAACTTTTGATGATCAAAGGTTTAAAGTTAATGCAATCCAGACCACGATTCAATATATTCAGAAAAAAATTAACCAGGCAAATGATAGTTCAATGACTGAACAGGATGCCTATCACATTGCCCTGGATATTGAAAATGGACTTTTGGAAAAGAACTTTTTTAAAACCTTTAAAGCTGATCAACCTGGTTTGAAAGATGTTTTAAATAAACTTATTCTTGATACGGCAGAACATCGCAATAGAATAAACCAGAAAAAAAATAACAGTGTTTCTAGCTAATGAATATATTTAATTCATTTATTGATTGAGTTAGTTATGGAAATAGAAATATTGGCAGCAGAGTCTTTGGGTGTCCGGGGTTTGTGCTGTTACGTTAAAACAAAGACGAGAAAAATACTTATTGATCCAGGGATTGCTCTGGGTTATTCCCGGTATAATCTTTTGCCTCACCCTTTTCAGGTAGCAGTAGATGAAAGAATAAGGGAAAAAATTATAGAGAAATGGGCTGAAGCTACAGACATTGTCTTCAGTCATCTTCATGGTGACCATGTTCCCCTGGTTCAGGCGAACCCTTATCAATTGAGCATTAATTGTTTAAGTAAATTAGCGCCCCAGGTAAAAATTTGGCTAAGTCATTTTGAAGAACTCAATAATTTGGAAAAAACCAGATTTTCTTCCTTAAAAGAAAGATTGGAAAAAAATTATTGCTTTATTAATAGTCATACTCGTACTCATAGCGATTTTCATTTTTCAAAAATGGTTTTTCACGGGGAAAGAGATAAAAACAGAAGTAAAGTTTTTATGACCTGCATTGAAGAAGATAATTTTGTATTTGTCCATGGTTCTGATATTCAATTGCTTGACGAAGAGGCAGTTCAAATTATATTGTCATGGAAGCCGGATTTACTTGTAGTTAGCGGTCCACCTTTATACCTTTCTGTTAAAATGAATGATAAATTATTACAAATTGCTACAAATAATGCCTTGCTATTATCTAATAGAATTCCTACAGTTATTATTGACCATCATCTCTTGAGGGATTATCAAGGCCTGGATTGGTTAAGAGATACCGATAGCAAAACAAAAAATAGAGTGTTATCCGCAGCAGAATTTATGCAACAACCCATTATGATGTTAGAAGCGGATCGTTTAAAGCTTTACCGGTATATACCTGTAGTGCCAGGATGGCATATTCAATATGCTAAAGGTTTGGTTAATGCCCAGGAATATTGGGATAAGGGCAATAATATGTATCGTAAACAAAATTAAATAGAAAAGATTACCAAAATAATTTATAAATAACCAAAATTACTATCACATTGTTGATATTAAGGTAAATATGATTACAGTAAAGTGCATTAAATGTAAGCTGAAATATTTTAAATACCAAAAAGATTGGCAAGGAAATCTATGGCATTGTTGGAAGAGCAGAATCAAGGTGACTATAGCATTCGTCATGGCAAATGAAGTAAGGTGTACTTGTGGTAATCTTATTGGTATAGAGGAAGAAAATGGATTAAGATGAAACAACACTCTTTGAAATTTCCGAACAATAACGAAAAAGTAGAGAGGATGTAGGAATATAAATAATGATATTAAAGTAGAGTTTATTGAACCATTAAAACCACCTCTAAGAAGGTGGCAATGGTTAAATAAATGGTTTTATCATAAAAAGATTAAGATAAGCTAGATGACAATTTTTCACCTGAAGTCCAAAGTTGGAAGTTATATTGCTTAGAAATATTATAGCTAAAGTATAAATAAAAATCAGAAAGAAAAAGAGCTAAAAAGTTAAACCTCTTTTAGAGGTTCTTAAAGCCACCCGCTATGCGGGTGCGATATTTACTTAAGAAATGTAGTACTGGTAGAGTTAACAACAGATTCATTAGATGAGTAGCAAGAATAAAAAAGTTTTTATGATATAAAAGATACTATAAAATTTGAAAAGGAGAATTCATTTTTTTGCTGTCAACCAAGATTTCTTCCGGAATTTGATATTTGCTTAGTTGCTTTCGGATAGCCGGAACAAATAATTTTTCGGTATAAAAATGTTCAGCATCAATAATATTAAGTCCCATTTCTTTTGCCTTTAATGCTTCATGGTAATCAATATCCCCGGTAATAAAAACATCTACTTGTTTATTTATGCATTGGTTAATCAGTGACCCACCGCTTCCGGTGCACAAGGCTACGGTCTGAATAATTTTCTTATTTGACTGAATGATTCTTAAGTAAGGAACTCCAAGTTCTTTTTTAACTTTTTTACAGAAAGATTCCAGTGTTTGTGCTTTCTTCAGTTTTGCTATCATACCTAAACCTGTTGTCGATTTCGCTCTCAGTTGATAAATATCATAAACTGGTTCTTCGTAAGGATGAGCTTTATGGATTGTTTCAATAATCTTGTTAAGATTTCTTTCGTAAAATATTGTTTCAATCTTGATTTCGTTGACCAATTCCCTCTTCCCGGTTTTTCCGATAAAGGGTGTTGAACCATCCATAGGCTTAAAAGAACCTTTTCCGGCAATAGAAAAAGAAGTTTCACTGTAATTTCCAATTTGTCCTGCACCTGACTGAAAAAGTGCATCCCGTAGAGTATTTTTGTATTCCTCCGGTACGTAGACTGCTAATTTATAGATTTTTTCCGGAGATGATTTTATAGCACTAACTTTATTTAAATCAAGCAAATGACCGACATAATCATTTAACCCGTTTTCAGCTAAATCAAAATTAGTATGCATGGAAATAAGATTAATATTATGAAAGAATAATTGATAGGCAACCGGGTTGTCCTGCTTTGTGATTTTATAGAAAGGATGAAAAAATAAAGGATGATGGGATAGAATAACATTACACTGTTCCCGAACTGCTTCCCGGAGGATTTCTTCCGTTACATCCAAACAGAGCAATATTTTTGAAATATCTTCATTCAGATCAGCAAATTGTACTCCACTATTATCGAACTCTTCCTGGGAAAAGAAAGGAGCAATCTGATTTAAAGTGTCTAATAGTTCCCTTATTTTCATGAATACCTGCTTCTTTTTTAGAGTTTGGCAAGTAAATTAAATGATCTAACTTTGAATTTATTTGCCAAAATCGTTTCTTAGTTGGCTTAATGCTCTTTTTAGTTCTTTGATGTCTTTCCAGGTCAGCTCTTTCGGGCTGCCGGGAGTTGTTTCTTCATGTCGTAATAAATAGCTGGGATGAAACATGGGAAAAATTTTAATTCCTCCTGTCCAGTCAAACCACTGTCCACGTACTTTAGTAATCCCCTCTTGGGAATTCAAAAGGTATTTAGTAGGAATATTGCCAAGTGTTACAATAATCTTTGGATTAATCAGAGCAATTTGTGATTCTAAATAGGGCAAACATAGCCCTATTTCACTTTTCGAGGGATTTCGATTCCC
Source organism: Candidatus Atribacteria bacterium (assembly GCA_018402425.1). Taxonomy (GTDB): domain Bacteria; phylum Atribacterota; class Phoenicimicrobiia; order Phoenicimicrobiales; family Stramentimicrobiaceae; genus Oleincola; species Oleincola secundus. Next base: position 52,750 of record JAGYIZ010000011.1, read on the forward strand.
GGGTGGCCGGCATTTAAGCATATTGGTAATAAAGACATCTTCTCTCTTAATCTTAACAGATTGTAAGATTTTAGAAAATAATTGACCGGCTTTCCCTATGAAAGGTTTCCCATGTAAATCTTCAACTTCTCCCGGTGCTTCCCCAACAAATATAACTGGACTCTTATAGCTGCCTTCACCAGGAACAGCATTGTGTCTGGTAGAGAAAAGTGGACATTTCTGGCAGGCTTTAATTTTTTCAGCGATTTCGTCCATGGAAAGTGAACCTATCTTTTCCAACATTTTTGAGCTCCCTAAATACCCAAAAGATTAATATATATCAAAACAATAATTATATTTATATAACATTCTATCATTGAAAAACATGATAAACAAGTTTGTGTTAGAGTTTTGTCCTAAGTAGCAAGTAAATAAATTTAATTAATTGTTCCAATTATTTTGTATACAATATTAAAATGTTGATATTTTGTTTTCTATAGAGTAATATAATATAAAATAAAATATGTAAGGGAAATAGTAATGTATAAAATAAATTATATTGATTTAAATGAAAAAGTATACAGAGCATTAAAAGAAATGATTTTAAAGAATGAATTGAGATCAGGTGAAAAGCTAAACCAGGA
>JAGYIZ010000110.1 GCA_018402425.1 Candidatus Atribacteria bacterium
GCCTGTGCCTTGGGAGGCTGCACCGGCTCACATAAAGCCCTAACCTTCTCTAAAGCATCATCAAGGTCTTTTTTGCCTTCCTCAAACCTGTCTTTTAAAAGGCCTAATACGTCACTCTTCTCAAATCCGGAAAATGCTCCAGATGTGTAGTCTGTTACTGCTTTTTCCAATTTTTGAAATAAATCCCGGTAATCAATAATATAGCCATAATCCTTATCATCACTATCCAGCCGGTTAACCCTGCAAATAGCCTGAAACAATCCATGGTCCTGCATGGTTTTATCAATATAAAGATAAGTTGCCGGAGGTGCATCAAAACCGGTCAGCAATTTATCCACCACAATTAATAACTGCATTTGCCCCGGAGTATCAATAAATCTCTTTTTCATAACCCTTTCAAAGGCATCAGTTTCACTTTCATTGGAATATCTCTCCAGGGGACGGTGTTTATCCAACATCTTCTGATAAATGGCATATTCCTTGGATTGGGTATCCAGCGCATTGGGCTCATAGGATGTAATAACCGCACATTTATGAAAAAGCTCATTTTGAAAAATATCATAATACTGGCAGGCTTCATAAATACTGCTGGCAACCAGCATGGCATTACCCCGCCCACTGGCTAACCTTGGCTTTCTTTCAAAATCATCTAGTATATCAAAGGCAATCCGTTTCATGCGGTCTGCAGAGCTGAGTAGTGCCTGCATCGTTCCCCATCTCTTTTTTAGTTGGGCTTTCGCATAATCGGTGAGTCCTTTTGTTTTTCGTTCAAAAAATTCATCTATCTTATTCTGGTTGGTAATCTGCTGGGGAACCTGCCTGGCTTCATAGCGCAGATCTAACACCACTTTGTCGGCAACGGCTTCGTTATATTTATATTCATGGATATAGCCACCCCAAACTGCTATACTATTGGTCTTGTCAACCTTCAAGAGCGGGGTGCCGGTAAACCCGATAAAACAGGCATCCGGTAATATCTCCTTCATCGCCTCATGCATACTACCGGTATGGGATCGATGGCATTCATCTACAAAAACAAATATCTCCCCTTTGGCTATAAAATCCTTCGGAAGGTTAGTTCTTATCTCTTTGATATACTCTTCAACATCTTTTTCTACACTGGTACCAAATCGGCCAAACTTATGAATAAGGGAACAAATTAACCATTCATCTTTTTTATTCAGCTGTTCCAGTAAATCCCTGCTATCTTGAGTCTGATAAATCTTTGCATTGACCCCTAAAAACACACCTTTAATCTGTTGGTCTAATTCTATGCGGTCAGTCAATAAGATTACCCTGGCATCAGTTATGTTTTCTCTAATCCAATTCGCCAGCCAGACCATGGTTAAACTCTTCCCTGAACCCTGGGTATGCCAGATGATTCCGCCTTTACGTTTTCTGGAATTCTTTTGGGCTGCCTTTACCCCAAAATACTGGTTATGACGACAAATTTTCTTTATTCCGCTGTCAAAGATAATAAAATCATGGATAATTTCCAGTAATCGCTCCTTATTGCATAATTGCATTAACTGCCGGTCTAATAGATTAGGTTCATCTGCAAACAAAGGGTCTTTCGGGCTCCAGGATAGATAATAATCTTCTTTTGTTTCAGTAGTGGCATAACGCAGTCCTTCGGTATCATTTCCAGCCATCATCAGCTGAACAGTGGCAAAAAATGGTTTGATATAATTATCAGTCTGGTTACCAATGTTCTGACGAACCCCTTCAGATACCCCAACTGTGCTGCGCTTCAACTCAAGCACTCCCACTGCAATCCC
>JAGYIZ010000111.1 GCA_018402425.1 Candidatus Atribacteria bacterium
CGGAATCCTGGAAGAAAAATGTGGATCTGCAGCTTAATAGTATTTTTATATGCAGCCAGCTCATCCTGAAGATCATGCAGGATCAGCGAAGTGGTAGCATTGTTAATTTATCCTCAATATACGGAGTTGTCGCACCAGATTTTGGAGTATACCAGGGAACCGGAATGACAATGCCAGCAGCTTATGCAGCAATAAAAGGAGGTGTAGTTAATTTTACAAGATATTTGGCGTCTTACTATGGACGTGATAGAATACGAGTTAACTGTGTTTCCCCGGGAGGTATTTTTAATAATCAAAATGAAGAATTTGTGAAGCAATATGAAGACAGAGTACCAATGGGCAGAATGGGTTTAGCTTCTGAGATTGCTCCTGCGATATCCTTTCTGCTTAGCGATGAGGCTTCTTATATAACTGGTCATAATCTCATGATAGACGGCGGCTGGACTGCAATTTAATTTTACCTTATTACAAAAGAATCAAAATGTCAAAAATTTTCTGGTGTAGAAACTGCTTAAACATGTCAACACGTAATCGGATCACTTTCGACGAACGTGGATGGTGTAATGCCTGTCAGTGGATGGAAGAGAAGAAAACAATGGATTGGGAACCGAGACAAAAGGAATTACTGGGCCTACTGGAGAAAAATCGTTCATCTACCGGCAGTTTTGATTGTATTGTACCTGTCAGTGGTGGAAAGGATGGATCCTACGTGGCATATATGCTTAAGCATAAATACGGAATGAATCCATTGGCAATTACGGTCAGGCCGGCCTTATCGTTAGAAATAGGAGATAAGAACCTGCTTAACTTTATCTATTCAGGATACGATCACATCCATCTGACACCGAATCCAAAAGTGCTTGACAGATTAAATAAATATGGTTTTATTGAAAAGGGGTTCCCTTACTATGGTTGGCTGATAGCGATCATGTCGGCAGTGATCCGCACTGCTGCAAATTTCAAGATTCCATTGATTTTCTACGGAGAAGATGGGGAAGTTGAATATGGTGGCTCGACAGAGACAAAAAATACAGCTTTGTATGATATTAGTTATATGAAGCGTGTCTATTTTGAGGGAGGATACGAGAAAGTTTTTGATAGAATACGACAGGATGAGGATATATCTGAAGCGGACCTCTACTTTTTTAGGTTTCCTGAGGATGACGAAGTCTCAAACGTGGGACTTTCATTTACTCACTGGTCGTACTTTGAGAATTGGGATTCTTACCGGAATTACGTCTTAGCTAAGGAGTATTGCGGGCTGGTTGAGAAAGAAGAGGGAAATACTGGCACATTTACGAATTTCTCGCAAAACGATCAGGCACTTTATGCTCTGCATGCTTACATGATGTATCTTAAATACGGTTTCGGCCGGGCAACTCAGGACGCAGGAATCGAAATACGCAGGGGAGCAATGACGAGAGGGCAGGCACTGAACCTGGTAAAGATGTATGATAATGCTTATCCGCATGATTCAATTGAACTTTATCTTGAGTATTATCAGATGACTAAAGAGGAGTTCGATGAAGTACTGGATAAATACGTGAATAGAACACTTTTCGAAAAGATTGACGGTATATGGCAGCCTAAGTTTGTGCCAGGAGACGATTTTGAAATATGAAGTTAGTTATTGTTGATTATGGGATGGGAAATATCAAGTCTATCTCGGCAACGTTAAGTTATTTGGGGGTTGACGAAATTGTTTTGTCTGCAGATTTTGTCAACCACGAGAAGAGCCCTGCTCGGCCCACA
>JAGYIZ010000112.1 GCA_018402425.1 Candidatus Atribacteria bacterium
AATCCTTTTTCTTTAAACAATCTTACACAGGCATCTACTACTTCCGGATCATAGAGAATACCTCTGTATTGGATGATCTCCTCCAGGGCAGCATCAATCCCCAGGGCTTGCCGGTAAGGCCGTTGGGTGGACATGGACTCTACTACATCGGCTACTCCTAAAATGCGTGCACCTAGAAGTATCTCATCAGCCTGTAGCTGATTGGGATAACCGGAGCCGTTATTTCTCTCATGATGCTGAAGAACAATCTGTGCTACAGGATAGGAAAAATCGATAGACTTTAAAATATCGTACCCTATTTGGGAATGTTCTTTTATGAGACTAAATTCTATGGCAGATAACTTAGTTGGCTTACCCAGAATTTCGCTAGGTATAGCGATCTTTCCGATATCATGAATTAAAGCAGCAATCCTTATTCCTTTTATGTTTTCCCGGGATAAGTTTAACTCTAAAGCAATTCGTGTAGCCAGTTGACTAACACGGGACTGATGCCCGGAAGTGTAAGGATCCCGGGTATCAACAATTTTGGACATAGTTTTAATGGTGGCATCCAAAGCTCTTTCCAGCTTTTTCTGGATTCCCTTGAATTCGGTAATATCAATAGAGGCACAGGTTATACCTGTTATATTTCCTTGTGCATCTCTTAAAAGTTCGGTGACCAGCTGATAGAAAAAGGGTTTTCCCTTGATTGTCGTTCTGACTTCTGATGTGCTGCCTTTGCCGGTGTTCAGTACTTTTTGTTTTATCTCCGTCAAAACCCGGGCCTCATCAACAGGAAACATATCCTCATCTTTCTTGCCAAGAACCTCTTCAGGACTGAACCAGGGATTGGGATTGTATATCCAATTATAGCGCAATTCTTTATCCTGACTCCAGACTACGATGGGGGAATTTTTCAAGGCCACCCGGAATCTTTCATCACTTTTTCGTAATGACTCTACTGCCTGTCTGCGGTCTTTTTCTACCTTGATACTGGAAAGGGCAAAGGCGATATCTTCGGCTGTCTCCTTAAAGAGTTTCTGTTCCTCTCTATCTTCTGCAAAGGATTTCGGGATGCAAGCCGAAAATAGTCCATAGACAGTATTGCCCTGTCTGAGGCTGATGGTATAGGCGCTCCGGTGTTGGAGATAGTGTGAAAGAGGACAGTTGTCACAGGCACTTTTAGGATTATCTGTAATCAGGATTTCTTTTCGCTGTAAGACTTCCCGAACACATCTTGGCCAATTACCATTTTTCAGCTGTATTCTCATGGGATCAAAGGCCGGACCGTAGCCTGCTTCAGCGGAAGTTAGATATTCTTTATCTTTATTCAACAGGACAATCCAGGTATTGTGGTACCCTTTGGTTTCCACTAAAAGATTACATGCTTTCTGGATAAGGACATCCCGGTCTTTTTCCCTGATAATGAGCTTATTAATATTACGGATGGCACGAATAACCTGGCCGAGGTGCTTTATTCTTTGCTCAGACTGTTTACGATAGGTGATATCCCGGGCAATTGCCAGAACATGCAGTTTGCCTTCAATTTTTATCGGGTAAGTGAAAATCTCTGCTGTTATCTTCTTATTGTCTTTTCGTTTCAGGATAATTTCTTCCGGGCCACTTGTTAGACCCTCCTTGTTTCTTGCCAGGGATTTTTGGGCTTTGATAATCTCGCCGGTAGGTAGGATATTCAACTGAAAGAAGTTTTTACCAACCAGGTCTTCTTTTTGATACCCGGTAATTCTCTCGGCAGCTTTATTGCAATCA
>JAGYIZ010000113.1 GCA_018402425.1 Candidatus Atribacteria bacterium
CTGTCATGGTTATATCCGCAAATATTCGGTTTCTTGCTGTTATAAAGTAAAGAATAGGCTTTGATAATTCGGCTATTTTAGTAATGTATTTGATAGTGTCCATTTCTACCGGATATCTACCTGAGCTTATTACTGCATCTATGACGCAAGCAATAAACTTTTCATCTAATTCAAGGCTCCGTGCTATATCATATTCAGTAATATCGCCTGGTTTAAAGTCTGTACCGAGCAATAAATTAATTACTGCTAAATACGGGTCCTCGACATCGAATAGTACGCCGTCTATATCACTGCCTATTTTCATTTATCCTCAATCGGCTCATACCATTTACAGTTATTGTTTTTATTTATTTTATAAGCAGGATATTTTCTATTATATTCTATTTTTAGCCATGTATCTTTCTTATTCGTATTCATAGGATTGGTACAACAATAAGTATCTTCTGGAGAATCACCCCAATAAAAACGATACCATTTGCAGTTTTGACAATATACTTTATTTTTCATTCCTTATCCTCGTTGCCCTTCTTTCTACTTTTACTCGGATTTCATCGGCAAATTTTCTCATTGCTTCTTCCCACTCTTCACTGTTTGGAATATTTATGTCTACCATCTTCTTCCTAAGACTAAAAGAAATAATCTCAGTAGCCACAGTAACCAGCACCATAAATATCAACGTAAATATGCCTGTCTCTGTATAAACTCCAGCCGCAATAATAGCCGTAAGAAGCCACCTAATAACATCTGTTAATTTAATTTTTTTCATATGTTTCCTTCCAGCATGTGCAAAAATTGCACAAGCTCGTTAATGATCCCGAAAATCTTTATGTTTTAATTTTGCGATAATCCGTTCACCTGAACGTGTTTTTAATTCAATTTGTGGCCTTGCTACAATACCTTCTGCTATAAAATCACCCCATAAAGAATAGAATCCATCTTTGACTGCCTTAACCATATCCTCAATATCACCTTGCCCGATTATAGGTACTATTTCTATATTCAATGTATTTGCAATATCTTCAACATCTTCTCTTTTAAGCCACCAATCCCCGATTTTTATATCGAATAAAACAAAACTATGATCTTTTCTATATTTGCCGCCGGATTGAATTTTTGGGCCATACCCCTCTCCATAAAGGCAAACATTGGCAGAATGAAACATTTGAACAAAATCAGATTCAAGAGGCAAAAATTTATCATTCAAAAATTGCATAAGTGGCTTAGGAATATCGGCCTTATCTGTCTTTCCTGCAAATGTTATTTTGCTATTATCAAACATCACTCTAATATTTGTACCATCAACTTTCTCTGTAAAAATCCATGTGTTGTTTTTAAGGTATTCAAATTCAGACATTGAATATTCGCCCATCAGTAAAGTTTTATATTCTGTATCAGGATCTCTTTTAAATATAGTCTGTATTTTGTGGTATTCATTCATATTTATTCTACATTAATCAATCCTATGTTTATATTTATAATCTTCTCCAATTTCCTCAATCATTGCTATTGATAAATTAGACTTAAAATGGATAATAAAATTAGCCAACTTTCTCGACCTTATTTCTCCACCTTTCAAGTCAAGAGGAATATCGCCCTTATGTTTCCGGTCTTCAAATTCCTCTATCAATAGTTGTTTTTCAGTATCGGTCATATTGAGTTAATAAAAATTAATCTCTTGATGGTAGTTTCAAAAATGGACTTCTGGGGATTTTCATTTTTCCTAAAACATTATTCAATGAA
>JAGYIZ010000114.1 GCA_018402425.1 Candidatus Atribacteria bacterium
AAAATGATCAGATGACTTATCTTGATATTTTTATGGTAAAAGTTTTATTTAGAACAACTATAACACTATACAATTATATCGATTTTCTTTCAACCTATCAAAACAAATCCTTCATGAACTTATTTCAACAATTTTTGATATTTTTTCTTTTAGATATGTTCTAATACGTTCTTCGGGTATTGTTATTCCCTCTTTGGTTACAAAAACTTTTTTGCAGTTTTACTTCTCTTAATATACCTTCCTTCTTTTAATCCATGCCTAATCTAGCACTTCTCTTTTCATTTATATTATTCTATAAAGTCATGATGCTGCCAAAGTACTATCATCTGACATTGTCCCCTGGCATGCTTCCATTTTTTAAACATATTTAAATTTATTGTAAAACCAATCTAAAAACTTTGTTGAATAACGCAATGTTTTTTCCGGACAGCTATCAATACAATGTCCACAACCTACGCATCGTAAATCTGTCACCGGCTGGCCTAATTCAGCCTTGCCTTTAATATCAATCGACATAGGACAAGACAAATTACATCGATTACATTGGATGCATTTGGTTTGATTGGTAATAATTTTTTGTCCGGCTAATTTAGATAATAGAGATAAAACTGTACCCAGCGGACAATAATAGCAATAACCCCTACCAATAAAAGCTATCCAAAAAAACATCATCATCAATAATTCTGCACTGAGGTATTTAAATGTTTCTATCCTGCTTATTAGTTGAAAGCTACCAAAAAGCTGAACACCGGATAAAAACAGAATCCACCAAAGTGTAAAAAATAAAGCCAATGAAAGAAAAATCCATTTAAAGAAGGTAAAAAATTTAAGTGTGCCTTTCTTAATTTTTTTCTTTTTCCCAATCAAGGGAAACACCGGAGCAAATACTTCTGAGGCAAATCCATTAAATAGACACAATGTCGAACATTGCCATCTTCTGCCAAACAGCAATGTACCCACAATGACAATAATACTGAGACACAGATAAAAGATAAGAGCAGCAGATATTCCTGCAACACCCCAGATTGGATATCGGCTGAGATAGATGGGAGATTCTGGATATAATAACTGTAAAGGTGTTGTCGTCCACGGTAAAGGCATGGCAAAAAGGTATATTTCTTTATTGTTAAGTAAAATCGGTGCTACAATATGTACCACCAAAGCCGCTACAATGAAGCCCGCGATATTCCTCTTTCTCATTTTTGAGCGCTGAGAAATACCAATTATTCTCAGTGTAAGAAAACTTCCTATGATGATGAATAATGTTTTTATCCAGTTTTCATAAAAATGCCAAAACCAGGTGATAAATTCCGCTATGGAAGAATCGCTTCGGTTTGCATAACCATAATTTAATCCTGCTAAAAGAATAGCCAGAATAATATACAGCCATAAAATTGTTTTTAAGATTCTAATCTCTTTAGCCCTGTTGGTATTCTTCATGAGCTTGCTTTCTTCTCTCTACCTCTCAATAATCAGCATAATTATTCAGCTTTTCTATTTCTGTCTACTCTATAATTATGCCATATTTACTACCATTGATTCTATCATTTATTGCATATTTTTTATTTTTCAATTATTATTTTTAAAAACCGCATA
>JAGYIZ010000115.1 GCA_018402425.1 Candidatus Atribacteria bacterium
AGGTCACACTCTTCGAAGCTTATAAAATTTGGAATTATCAAGAGGCCTTCTTGGTAAAGAGTAGTCAAGGAGGATAACTTGATGCTTGGTTTCCTAAATAGTAGTTTGCTAATATTTATTTTGGTATAATCTAACAGCTTTATTTTCATTTTTTTAAATATTTATATGTTTGATATTAAATTCTAATGAGGGGATATGATCTATATTTTAACTTAAATCTTGGAGCCCTATTCTATCCCCTTTCTCGAGATTTTTATTTACTTTCCTTCCTAATAAGCTATTATAATATTTAGGATGTAAACTAAATCCCGGGCGGATTACTGATATATCATCTTTTGTTATTTCTTGTCCTTCTTTAATGTCTTGAACAACATAAATAGACCTTGCAAAATCTTTACCTTTCTTTTGTTTATCTGTTAGATTATAATCAATATTTCCAATTGATTTTTCAGCATCTCTAATATCCTTTACCATTTTTGTAAATTCTTCCTCATTCATCGAAAATGCAGAATCTGGACCACCAATTGATCTGTCTAGTATAAAGTGTTTTTCTATAATTTTAGCCCCAAAACACGTCGCTACAACAGGTAATAGTGAACCCATTGTATGATCAGATAATCCTGAAATTACACCGAATCTGTCTGCTAAATCTTTGATCATAATTGCGTTGGCTTCATTAATTGGTGCTGGATAACTAGAAGTGCATTTTAACAGAGCGATTTTATTGTTGTTTGCTTTTCTACATGTATTAATTGCAAGTTCTATATCTTCCATCTGTGCAATACCTGTTGATAATATGATTGGCTTATTTTTTGAAGCTACATATTCTATAAGAGGTAAGTCAGTAATCTCGAATGAAGCAATTTTATAAGCTGGTACATTTAAATCTTCAAGAAAATCAACCGCAGTTTTATCAAAAGGAGAACTAAAACAGATCAAACCTTCCTCTTTCGCTAATTGAAAAAGTTCTTGGTGCCATTCCCATGGAGTATAAGCTTCCTTATATAATTCGTAGAGGTTTCTTCCCTCCCAAATTGTTCCTTTAATTACAAAATCATCTTTCCTTGAATCAATAGTCATGGTGTCAGCAGTGTAAGTTTGGAACTTTATGGCGTTAGCACCTGCCCGCTTTGCTGCTCTTATCGTCTCTATTGCTGTTTCTAAGCTTCCATTATGGTTTGCAGAGAGTTCAGCGATGATAAAAACACTTGATTCTTCATCTATTTCAAAATCTGCTATTCTCATATCTAATTAATATTTCTTACGATTTGAAAGGCTTCCGCCATATTTTTACCTACAATGACTCCTGTTCTTTGAGCTGCAATTTTTAAAGCGAGTGGAGATCTAGGATGCGGAAACTCTCTCTTTTCGTACTTATATGACTCCATCCCTTTTATTTTAGCTTGTAAATTATCTTCTGAAATTTCTACATACATATTAGGCAAGAAGTGTCTGGGGTCTGTATTAGCTCTCCATTCAGTCCCGGAGAAAGTTTCAAAGGTGATAATCGTTTTAACACGTTCTTCTGGTGTTGGTCTACATGCCGTAATCACTGCCTCAAAGGTTCTTTGGTGGTCAATATTGATATCG
>JAGYIZ010000116.1 GCA_018402425.1 Candidatus Atribacteria bacterium
TACTGTATTAGTTAGGTATTAGGTATTTGGTTATATATTTTTCTCTTTTTTATGCCTATATCTTTCTATATCTGAAGCACTATCTTTCCCTGTAACCCTCTTTTTGATTTAAACCGATTTTTTATGATTCAGTCTAAGGATTACATCTTTTACAAGGCCTTCTCCCAGAAGCAATAGCCTCTTCTCTTGTTTTGAATAAAATAAGGTTTTCCGGCGATATATTTTTTACAGAACTGCAATCAATATAGTGAAAAACCTTTGACTTTTTGGAAGCGGCATATTTATATTCTGATGAAACATCCTTTTTGGTTTCTTCAATTTTAACCGGGGGTGCACGAGGAGCATCCGTTTCTGTTTGAATAGTATAATCGGATCCATCAGTTTGAACTAGAATAGTGCCGTGCTGGTCTGTGCGGTAAATATCAATATCTAAATTATAATATAAGGCCAGGGCTTCATCATGTGGATGGTCGTAGCTGTTTTCTTCACCGCAGGAAATAATTGCTATATCAGGGTTAACGGTTTTAATAAATGTAGGTGTTGAGCTGCTGCTGGATCCATGATGAGGAACTTTTAATATATCTACATCCAAAAGGCTATCTACTCTGGAACATAACTCCCTTTCTCTTTCCTTTTCAATATCCCCGGTATATAGACAGGAAAAATTTTTATAATCCAGGCGGACAACCGTGGAATTATTGTTTAATTCTGATTGAGATATAAGAGGTTCAGCAGGTGGCAGAATAGTAAGCTCGATATTGCCAAGAGTAATTTTGCGAGAAGTTCCCTCATAATAATTAACATCATTTTCTATAAGTGCATTAATCATTCTTTCATAAGTTTTTGTGGTATGGGCAATACCTGGATCAACAAAAGCCCTGGGTTGGTATTTAGCAATAATTTCATCCATTCCAGTAATATGATCAGCATGCGCATGGGAGGCAATGACAAGATCAATGTGACCGATTTTTAGATTATCAAGATGTTCGAGTATTAAATTTTTGCTAGGGCCAGAATCGATTAAAACAACCTTACCCGTTGGACTTGTGATAATTGAAGCATCTCCTTGCCCAACATCCAAAAAGTAAATATTAAGTTTAGCATGTATAGGTAGGATTAACGTAAAACAGGTTAGCAGAACTATAGCAAATAAAAAGAAACTTTTCTTCATAAGGATATATCATTTCCTTTATCTTGTTTTTTTAATGAATTAAGTTTAATCTGTATTGCATTTTTTCTTTTTAGAGTTTCTTCTTTGTTGATAGTAAAGCTAATATTTAAAACGTCACCCTCTTTGGCTTCCCTGGGCAATAGGTTTTTAGGAAAATTGAATGTAATGATGGGGTCTTCTGATGTTTCTATGATAGCCCAATCATTTTCAAAGCGGTCAATTATATAGTTTATCATGGATTAAATATCTC
>JAGYIZ010000117.1 GCA_018402425.1 Candidatus Atribacteria bacterium
GGATTAAAAGAAGTCCTCAAAGCGCGTGAGTCAGTGTACAAGGTGTCTATTGACAAAAATAGAAGGACAGGGGACATCAATGAGCCGCCGGACTATGCTAAGATAAAAAAAGAAATGAAAAAAAAGGGAAATGGATAGTAAAGGGGAAGTTTTAAAAAAATTTAGCAATGAAAGCATAAAACAATATCAGCCATTAGTAAAATCGATTGCCCGGAAATACTTTAATTCCGGAGAACCGATTGAAGACCTGGAGCAAATTGCTTATTTGGGATTGATAAATTCCCTGAATCTCTTTGATAAAAAAAGAGGTGTTAAATTTGAAACCTATGCTACCTGGCTGATAAATGGCGAGATACGTCACTATATAAGGGATAAACATACCATTGTAAATATTCCCCATTGGGTAATAGAATATAATAGAAAAATTGATAAATATACAGAAAATTTTCGTCAGGAAAATAATTGTTTTCCCACTATTAGTGAAATTGCAGATTATTTTAATATTACTGAAGAAGGACTCAATGAAATACTAAAGGGCAGAGATTCGGTGCAGGTGATTTCTCTGGATAGCAGAATGAGACAGGAAGAGCAAGACCATATACCAGTCCTGGAACAGGTTAGAAGTAAGGGGTATCGTTCTTTTCAATTACCTATTGAGGATATTATACAACTTAAAAATGCTTTGAATACCTTGAAAAAAATACAAAAAGATATTATATATTATCTTTTTGTAAAAGATTTTACTCAAGCCAGTACGGCAAAAAAAATGGGTTTAACACAAAGACAGGTATCACGAGTTAAAGAATCTGCCCTTGAAGAACTAAGAAAAAATCTATAAATATAAAGGGAGTACCAGAAAATGCTAGGGAAAAAAACAGTTGTAAAATTTAATGACGGTAAGATTATAAAAGGATATACCACAGATTTCAATCCCAATCGTGATCTGTTTCATGTACGTCCTATTGATGAGTATCAAGAAGGAGAACAGAGTGAGCAGGTTGAGGTCAGTCTTAATAATATTAAAGCAGTTTTCTTTGTTAAAGATTTTAAGGGTAATAAAGAATACCAGAAAGTCAGGACTTTTAATGGTTATTCTTCAGGCTCGCCTTCTCAACGCAAGATTGTAGTTATTTTTAAGGATGGGGAAAACTTTTATGGTACTACACACAGTTATGCTCCGGACCGTAGTGGTTTTTTTGTCTATCCGATTGACCAGCAGGATAACAATGACCGTGTCTTTGTACCCCGCAGCGCATTAGAAAAAGTACATGTCAAAAAGTTCGGCAGTGAAGACTTCGATGTCTATTTGTATGAAAATTGATAATCAGTATCGAGTATCGGGTATGTAGTATGTAGTAAAATGCTGTGTGAAGAAGTGGAAGCAAAAGAGTCGCGAGTATTGA
>JAGYIZ010000118.1 GCA_018402425.1 Candidatus Atribacteria bacterium
AACCGCAAGTTCAGCAGATTGCCTTAGGATATCCATTGATTCAGCTCCATCGTAACCTGCGGAAACAATCTGGTACAAACCTTTGGCAAGGTTTTTAGCATTCTCCGGAACTGTTTTGGTCATCTCGATAATTTCTTTGGATATACCGGCATAATTCTCTTGTACAGTTTCAGAGATAGTCTGTACTTCCAGCATTGCCGATTCAAACTCTTTGGAGAAATTATAGGCTTCTTTGGCCATTTTGGAAAAAGCAATAGTTGCACTTATACCCAGTCCGGCAAATATATCCATACCTGATACGTTTTTGGATAAAGTGCGTAATATTCCTTTAGATTCTGTTGCACCTTTTCTCAATCCCTGATTGTCAATTTTAGTCTTCCAATATAAACTGTGTCCCGTATCTAGTGCCACGTTAATCACCTTGCCTTGCTTAAGTCTTAATTAAACGCTCTCTCGTTTCTTTGGTTGCCTCCCAAATACTCCACTTAAGCGGTAACCGCCCCTTATTAAGTGTTATACCTTCATTCATGCAATCTCCAGCTTTTTCAAAATCGCCCTTTTCAAAGTAGTAGATAGCCAGCCAGTTAAGTATCTCCGGCAATACTGCCTTTGAATTACTGATTAATAGACTGTCATATAAAGAGCCTTCGGTTTTGCAGATATCTACGGCAATCTCAAAGTAGTCTTTTGCCTTGTCATTGTCTTTACCTGTCCAGTAATTTCCCAGCATTAAGTAAATCTGCGATATTCTGTTGGAGTAGTGAGATGCTTCTCTTTCTATTCTTTCGGCATTTTTAACATCATCTTTGGCTAAATATGCACCTACAAGGTCAACAAATACCTCTAAAAAGGCATTCCAGCCCTCGTGATATTCCTCTTTTCTCATTTCTTTTACCCATATCTCACCGTATTTTATAGTGCTGTCGAAGTCTTTTTTGACATAATAGGTTTTTACTAAATGGGTAAGGTTATGCAGATTATCCGGATTATTTTTATATTCACTTTCCAGCATCGGTAAACTGCGTGCCATTTTATTGGCTAATAAATTTTCTCCTTTGTCGCCCTGGAAGATATAACCGTAATGATTAAACACTACATTGTTAGCAAAAAGATAAGGTGCTTTGCATATTGGCTTATTATGTACTGCCTGTTCAAAGTGGAAATCAGGGTCATTTGCAAATATCCTCGGTTGCATCATCTCTGAATACTGCTTTAAATCTTTAGTGTAAAAGTTGCATAGCTTTACAAAGATAGTCGGCTGTTCATATTTCGGATTTAATATTACATTTTCCAGAAAATAGATAGACCGCTGTGTTAATTCCTCATCTGCGTCAATATACATAATCCTTTCACCGGTTGCTTTTGATATGCTGTAGTTGCGTGCCTTGCTGAAATTCCAGGGT
>JAGYIZ010000119.1 GCA_018402425.1 Candidatus Atribacteria bacterium
GAAAGAGAACAAACTTTAAACCAATTACTGGTTGAAATGGACGGATTTGATCAGAGCATTGGTGTAATTCTGATTGCAGCTACCAACAGGCCGGATGTCTTAGACCCCGCTTTACTAAGGCCAGGTCGTTTTGATAGAAGAATTGTAGTTGATCGTCCTGATTTAATTGGAAGAGAAGAAATATTAAAAGTTCATTCCAAAGGTAAACCGCTGGCAAAGGATGTGGATTTGAATGTTCTGGCACGCAGAACTCCCGGATTTGTCGGTTCTGATCTGGCTAATTTAGTTAATGAAGCTGCATTATTGGCTTCCCGAAGGGGAAAAAAGAAAATTTCCATGGAAGAATTTGAAGCTTCTATTGACCGGGTCATTGCCGGACCGGAGAGAAAGAGCAGAATTATCAATGATAAAGAGAAAGAAATTATTGCTTATCATGAATCAGGTCATGCTCTTGTGGCAAAATTATTGCCTAATTGTGACCCGGTTCATAAAGTATCCATCATACCAAGAGGTAGTGCAGCTTTGGGTTATACCTTACAATTGCCGACTGAAGACCGATATCTTATAAGTAAATCAGAATTAATGGAAAGATTAAGTGTTTTATTGGGAGGAAGGGTAGCCGAAGAGCTTATCTTTAAAGACATTACTACAGGAGCACAAAATGATTTGGAAAGAGCTACCAAAATTGCCCGGCAGATGGTCACTGAATATGGTATGAGCGAAACCATTGGTCCGATGACTCTGGGTAGGAAAGAGCATCAGATTTTCCTGGGTAGAGATATTTCTGAGGACAGAAATTATAGTGACGAGATTGCTTATCAGATTGACAAAGAAGTTGAAAAAATTATTGAAAATGCTTATAATAAAGCCAAGGAAATATTAACAAAAAATAAAAGAAAATTAAAAAAAGTTGCCACAACTTTGCTCCAAAAAGAAACATTAGAGGGTGAAGAGTTGGATAGCCTTATGAAAGGCGTAAAACTTGCTACCGGACAGCAATTAGGAGCATAAACTGCTCTAAAATATTTTGACTTTTTATTAACTTTGATATTAATATGAAAATAAATATATGAACTTCTAATTCGGAATATTTATGTTTATCGTTTTTAACAATTGCTGAAGCAAAGAACTTCACTAATGAAATGATTTTAAGTAATAGGATTAAGAATGACAGATTTAGTTATTCAATTAAAGATTACGAAGGAGGTGGAGCAATATTTAAGGAAATTAGAATACTTGATGAGTAAACATTTAAAAAAAAGGAATCATCAGGTATGTAAGTATTATGAAAGGAGGAAAAGGATTTGAAAAATAAAATATTATGCATGGTTTTAGCTTTGTTAATGGTGATGTTAATTATAACAGGTGTTAATGCTCAGGAAGAA
>JAGYIZ010000012.1 GCA_018402425.1 Candidatus Atribacteria bacterium
ACTTTAGCTTACTTAATCACCCCCTTATAATTTTGTTTGTTTAGAAATTCCAGGAATCCAGCCACACAATATAAATTATATATAGAGTTGAAAGCTCATACTTTAGCTTAGTTTTTTAAATATATCAAACATACCCAACCAACTTATCTTTAATATATTCCCTAACTATGATTATATTATCTTTTAAGATAATAGACAAACTTCATTGTACTTAATTCTTTGAATTATTTTTTTCTCATTGCTCCCCTCCTTCTCTCTCAAAAGCCAATTGTTTGGCTAAAAAATTTAGGAAATCAGCGCCTTTAACTCCATCTATAATACGATGATCAACAACAAGACTTATGGGGAGGAGATCTTTCTTTACTATCCCTATCCCTAAAATTGCAACCTGTGGGGGATTAATAATAGGTGTAAAATATTCTACTCCCTGTAATCCCAAATTTGTAATAGTGAAAGTTCCCTGTTCAAAGTCTTCTGGTTGTAATTTTCCTTCCAGGGCTTTTTTAGTAATCTCAATTCTTAAGTTGGCTATTTCAGAAATGCTTTTTACTTCTAAATTTTTCAATACGGGAACCATTAAACCCCTATCTGTAGCCACAGCCAGGGCAATATTTATATCTTTAACTAATTTATATTTATAGCTCTCTTTAGTAGATACTGCATTAAATTCTGGAAATTTTTCAAAAGATGGAATCAGTGCTTCGATAATAAAATCAATTAAAGATAAATGTAATTCTGATTGAAAATTTATCTTTTTTCTCTTTTCAAGAAGCGGGGCAATATTAATTTTTCTAAAAAGGGTAAATTGGGGAATATTTTTATAGCTTTCGGTAAGTCTGTCAGCACTTAATTGCTGAACTTTAGTTAATTGATAAATTTCTTTAATATTAAAATCTTCCTGCTCTTTTTCCTGAGAAATATATTCTTCAACATCCTTCTTAGTGATAGCTCCACCCGGACCGGTACCGTTAACCAGGGATATATCGATTCCTTTCTCAGAAGCCAATTTACGTGCAACAGGCGCTATTTTAACTTTTTCCCTACGAGTAGGAGTATCGGAACTGGCTTCTTTTTTTGAAGAATCTGCCTTTCCCTTTTTACCAACACCTGCTTCTTCTTTTCCTTCTTTGCTCTGTAAAAACTGTTTTATGTCTTCTTCGGAAACAGTTTCTCCTTCTTCTGCAATTATTGCTATAACAGTATTTACTGGAACAGTTTCTCCTTCTTTTACTATTATTTTATGCATTATTCCATCATTGGGAGAATTTATCTCAATTAATGCTTTAAATGTTTCTATTTCAGCAATTAATTCATCTTTTTGAACTTTATCTCCCTCTTTTTTATACCACTTGGCAAGAGTGGCTTCTTCTACCTTTGATTCTGTCTTTGGAATTTCTACTTTCCACATGCTTATCTCTCCCTCGTTAACTTAACTGGAAACGATATTTAATATTTCTTTTTTGATTTTTTCTTTGGTCGGAATGACCTCCTTTTCCAGGTATTCACTGAAAGGAATTGGTGTATTTAAAGAACCTATTCTTTTGGGTGGGAATTCCATATTCCAGAATGATTCTTCCATAATCGCAGAAATTATTTCTCCCTGTACTCCTCCATTGACCGGTGATTCATCAACAACCAGCAATTTCCCCGTTTTTTTAACAGAATTGATGATTGTGGTCTTATCTAAAGGAACTAACGTTCTGGGGTCAATTACCTCTATACTTATTTCATTCTTCAATTCTTCGGCAACTTCTAAACTATGTTTGACCATCCAGGAAGTGGCAACCACGGTAATATCTTCTCCTTCCCTTTTTATTGATGCCTTGCCTAAGGGAATAGTATAATCCTCTTCGGGAACTTCCCCTTTTTGGGTATAAAGCTGTTTATGTTCAAAAAATAATACCGGGTTATCATCTCTAATAGCACTTTTAAGAAGGCCTTTAGCATCATAGGGGTCAGAAGGAATAACTATTTTTATTCCTGGAATATTCATAAATATGGAATGAAGTGTCTGGGAATGTTGAGCCCCTCCGCCAAACCATTCTGTTCCTTCAGGTGCTCTTATTACCATAGGAACAGAAAGCTCACCATTAGCTAGGTAGCTCATTTTAGCTCCCTGATTAACAATCTGATCCATTCCAATCATAATAAAATCTACAAACATTATTTCCGCTACCGGTCTCATGCCACGCAGGGCAGCACCTACAGCCGAGCCTATTATTGCAGCTTCAGAAATAGGGGTATTCCTTACTCTTTCAGCACCAAATTCATCTACTAACCCCCTATTAGCCCCAAATCCATACCTGGTGATATCTTCTCCCATAACAAAAACTTTTTTATCTCTGTGCATCTCTTCCCTTAAGGCCATTCTCAGGGCTTCAACATACATGCATTTACTCATTATCTTCTTCCTCCCTGTATACATATTTGGAAACTGTCTCGGCAAGTGGAGCTTCGCTATCCAGGGCAAAATTTACAGCTTCTTCAATTTCTTTTTCAATCTCTTCTTCTATCTTTTCAACTACCTGATTATCCAATATCTTCTGTTCTAAAAGTTCTTCTTTAAATTTTTTGATTGGATCATATTTTGTGTTCCATTCCTCTTCTTCTTTTTTTGGCCTGTAAGGACCCACGTCTCCGGCTGAATGGCCTCTTAGCCGGTACACCACGCATTCAAGTAAAGCAGGACCTCCCTCTTCTCGTGCTTTGTCAACCACTTTTTTCACTGCTTCATAGACTGCCATCAGGTCTGTTCCATCAACAGTGAAGCCAGGCATGGAATAAGCACTGGCACGATCGGATATTTTTTCAATTTTTTGATGTTCTTCTCTTTTTGTAGCTTCTCCATATTGATTATTTTCACATATGTAAACAATGGGTAAGTTCCACAGTGAGGCCATATTTAATGATTCATGGAAAAATCCTATATTGGTTGCACCATCTCCAAAAAAACTTATTGTTACTGCATTATCTTTTTTAATACTACTAGCTAGGGCTGAACCGGTCGCTACACAAATATTGCCACCAACAATTCCACTAGCCACTGGCATTCCTCTTTTGGTATCAACAAGGTACATGCTCCCACTTCTACCCTTATTAGTTCCCGTCACCTTCCCATAACATTCAGCAATAATGTTCCTGGGAGAAGTACCGCGTGCTAAGAAATGACCATGTCCCCGGTGATTAGAAAAAATAATGTCTTTATCAGAAAGGGCTTCCATAACGCCTACTGCAACAGCTTCCTGTCCATGAGAGGTATGCAAATGACCATCCAATTTACCATCTCTGTATATCTTCTGAAGCTTGTCTTCAAATGTGCGAATTCTACTCATGGTTTTAAACATTTTTATTTTTTGCTCTTTATTTATAGCCATATTTTTTTGCCTTCTCCTTATCTCTATTAATTTCTTCTTGAATAATTTCAAAAGTCCACTGGGCAGTCTTTCCAACAACAGCTGGACATTTATCTAAATGTCCACCCAGTTTTTCAAATATTTTTTTATCCTCTTCCACCCAGAAATCAAAGGGACGTCCAAATATCTTTTTATGAACATCTTTACATAAACAACCTCCATATTCTTTTACAAATCTGTCATAGAGTTTTTTAGTTAGGTAATTTGCTTTTTTATTTGAGGCACCTTTGTAAAATTCTCTGGAGTTTCGGCCAAAAAGATAGCTTATTATCATGGCTCCTCCTGCGAGTGCACCACATGTTCCCTGGCAGGTATTTACCAGCCCTCCTGCTAATATATATGATGCTTTAAAAAGATCTTCGCTGTTTATTTGAAGAACTTTTTGCAGAGCAGCGACAGTGCATTGTGAACAGTAATGATATTTCTGTTCGTATTGGTAAGCTAACTGATAGACCTTTTCTGATAATAAGATTTCATCTTGATTCATATTGTTTTTATTATTCATTACCCGCTCTCTTTTAAATAATACTTATTATTTTGTGTTTTCAATTACATATTCAGCTACTTTTTTATTAGTTACAATGGCATTAATGTGCTTGCCTCTCAAGGCTCCAAGAACTGCTTCTTTTTTATCATCACCACAAGCTACACCTATT
The DNA here is from genome assembly GCA_018402425.1 of Candidatus Atribacteria bacterium. Taxonomy (GTDB): domain Bacteria; phylum Atribacterota; class Phoenicimicrobiia; order Phoenicimicrobiales; family Stramentimicrobiaceae; genus Oleincola; species Oleincola secundus. Next base: position 4,070 of record JAGYIZ010000012.1, read on the forward strand.
ACTAAAGGCACATATTTTCTCAATTCTTTTAGCCCTATTCCTATCATTTTATCCTTGAGAGATGTTTTCAGAATATTACCATGGATATCAAAAAAATCAGTACAAATATCACCAACTACCCCTTTGTCAGATAATTTAGAAAATTCTTCAACAGAGAAATATCCCCGTTTTATCATCGTTGAACTTTGTTTAGGGGTACCTATCCCTACAATTGCTATATAAGCTGATTTAGCCTTCTCGATAACTACTTTTATGCTTTCCTCTTTTTCAAAGGCCTCTTTTGTCTTTAAATTGCTTACAAATACCGGAGCATTTAACAGGTAATATTTTCCACCCAAGGCCTTACTTAATCTCCTGGCTATTTCATTAGAGAAAATATCTCTGCCAGTAATTCCAATTCCTCCCAACAGAGGAACAATTTCAGTATTATTTAAGACATCTGAAATATCCAATGCTTTCCCGACTTCAAACAAAGTAGTTCCCCATGATGCAGCTATAATATCACCATCTCGAATCCTACGTTCCAATGATAATGCAGCTGCTTTTGCCACCTTTTTTTTGATAAACTCCTCAGACAAAATTGCTTCATCTGAAACTACAATCGCTTCTTTTAAATCGAAGTATTTTTTTAACTCATGTTCAAGATAATCAATCCGATCTTCATAATTTTTGATATGAAAACTAACAATCTTTTTTTCTCTTCCTTCTTTTAACAAACGAGAAACTGTTGATTTTGATATTCTTAAATCAGAGGATATTTCATTTTGACTAAAATTGTCTATATAATGCATTCTGCATATTTCAGCTACTAATGCTTCATTATTTTTCAATTTATGTTATTTCTCCTATTTATTGAAATTTATTTCATACTCTGAAATTATTATACTTTTTACAATAATCAATGTCAATAAATAAACTCTACCTTTGTCAATTAAATTTAAAATTGTAAATTTCTCTCAGCACTTCATCTGTAATTATATAATTTCCTGGCAAATATATTTGCTGATATTTTTTGAAGATTATTTTGAAGACAAAAGGGTTTAATCAGTCAATAAAAAAGCGATGTATTGTTACCTGTTGGTATTCTTTATCCGGATACAATATAGGTGATGGAAAACTATCCTCATTAATGGAATTGGGATAAAATTCAGTTTCCAGGCAAAGTCCATTATGTTTGTGAAATAATTCTTCATTAGCATCTTTAACATCCCCAATTTTATTACCTGAATAAAACTGGATACCCGGTTTTGTAGTTAGGACCTCCATAGTACGTCCACTTTTTGGCTCATGCACAATTGCGGCTGACTTAAGTCTTTTACTTGCAGCATTTATCACAAAGCAGTGGTCATAACCTCCCTCAATATTTCCAATATCCTTACCTATTAATTTTGGCCTGGTAAAATCCATGGGGGTTCCACAAACATCTCTTATTTCCCCGGTGGGAATTAAATTATTATCTACCGGGAGATACTTATTGCATTTAAGTGTCAATTCATGATTCAAGATTGTTTCAGAAAGATTTCCTGATAAATTCCAATAAGAATGATTGGTCAAATTTACAATCGTTGCTTTATCGGTTTTAGCATAATACTCTTATTTTCAATTCATTAATCATTAAGACTATAGGTAACTTTTAAATTTAAATTTCCTGGATAACCTCTTCTCCGTCTGACTAATACAAGTAAAAGATACACCGGACTGTATTTCGACTTTCCCAGCACTCTGGTTCCCATAATACTTTATCGAATCCCAGGCTGCCACCATGCAGATGATTCAATCCATTTTCATTACAGGCAAGATTATATTCAATATTATCTAACCGAAATATTCCGCTGGCAATTCGACGGCAAAACGGCCAATGTAGCACCAGTAATAGTACCCTAAAAGGTATTGGCTCAAGATTATCATAACCCAGGGTCACTTTTATCTCACCTTTTCTATTGGGCACCTTAAGGGAAATGAGGAGGAAGCCTCATGTTTATCACTTTAGTAGTAATTCCTTTTGAGTTATTTAAAATAAATCTTTCAACCTGCTTGCCTTCAGGCATTCCAAACAGGTCATGTTTTATACTTTCCATATAAATCCTTTTAATTTATTTTATTTTCATTATAAATTTATTCAATCAATTTTTCAAAACATTCTGCAAAACATATTAAATACTTCATGATAATGTCACCTTGTTAACTATCTGATAAAATATAACTATAAGTAAACTACTTTCCAACCTATTAATTTAATCTAAGTTCTCAAAAAAACTTTTACCTTTTTACAAAAAAAGGATTTTTTGCTAATTTTGTAGTAATATTAAGTTAACAATAGCATAATAAATTTTATTAACTAAAATTCATAAAAGGGGAAAGGATAAATATTTAAAATGTCAGAAAAAATTATCGGAATTTTAGGTGGAATGGGCCCTGAGGCTACTGTCGATTTGTTCCATAAAATAATCAAGGCTACCTCTGTTGGAAATGACCAGGAACATTTGAGAATAATTATTGATAATAACCCCAAAATACCAGACCGAACTGCTGCTATTCTGGGAAAAGGAGAAGATCCTCTTCCTGCATTACAAAATACTGCCAAAAATTTGGAAAAAGCCGGTGCAGATTTCATTATTATACCCTGTAATACTGCTCATTATTTTCTTCCCTCAATTGAAAAAAGTGTCCGAATACCAATAATAAATATGATTGAAGAAACTGCCAAAGAAGTTAAACATGAAAATACTAATGTAAAAAAAGTTGGTCTATTGGCTTCAATGGGGACTTATAAAACAGGGATTTATAATCAACAATTTAAAAAATATAATATCGAAACTATCTATCCTGATGATAAGGATAAAGATGAAGTTTTGAAAGCAATCTATGCAGTTAAGGCCGGCAAAATATCTAAAAACATCAAAGAAAATATTTTAAAAATTACCGAAAGATTAATCGATAAAGGGGTAGAGGCAATAATTGCAGGTTGTACGGAAATCCCATTAATTTTAAAAAAGGAAGATATCACAGTTCTACTGGTTGATTCTACTAAAATTTTAGCTGAATCAGCAGTTAAAAAAGCTAGCTGATCATAACGTGTCTTGTTTAATCATTATTTTGTAAGCCTCCCTAATATTTAATTTATAAATATTTTATAAATTGGTATATCTTATCATCCTTTTTTTAGGGCAAATAAAATCTCTAATATTCAAACTAATTTATCTTTAATTGTATATACTCTCAATAATTCAACCTTCCCCTTTGGTGAAATAAGTTCCACATATTTCTGGATATCATCAAGATGCTGCAATGCTCTTTCTTTTCCAATACCCGGAGGAACATATACAACAAATAAAACATTTTTTGTATCAGATTTTATCCGAGTACGTTCATCCGGTCCGTATATAATACTTGATGTTATCCCCTGCAAATCAGATACAAACATATCATTCTTGATTAATGTTTTTTCCTGACCAGTTATCTGGGTAAATTTTTCATCACCCTCACCTTTTGCAATATCAAGCTTAATAGGTAAATCGATGGTGTCTAAGTCATGTCCTGCTGTCAGCAACAAATTCTTCATTTCAGCCATAAACATGGCCTCTACCAATAAAGAAACTGTGGGATAGGATTTATCTAAGCTGGCATATTTTTCCCTCAAATTATTTTCAAGCTCTATTTTACATCTCTGAAGTTTTTCATGTTGATCAGGATTGCAAACATTGTTGATTACTAGTAAACCTAAAGATGCTTCCGGATAAACATTTCTTATTTCATCTGATATAATTAACAATTCTAATCCTCCTATATGGAAAAGATTCTATTTATTGCCTGGAACTGAGCAATAATTCATTTTTTGAAGTAAAACAATGCTTTCAATATGACTGGTCTGTGGAAACATATCAATGGGTTGAATATTGGCTACCTTATAACTATTGTTAACGAATTGTTTTAAATCTCTGGCTAAGGTTGCCGGGTTACAGGATACATACACTATTATCTCCGGGGAAATGTTGACTATGGCATTTATAACCTCCGGTTTAACTCCTGTTCGGGGTGGATTGACAATTACCCGGTCAAATGAATTCTGTAAATTTGATAAAATTACCTCACATGGACCGGAAATAAATTGACAATTTTCTATATCATTTAATGTTGCATTTTTTTTGGCATTTTTGACTGCCCGAACATTTGAATCTATTCCAACTACTGATACCACATTATCTGCAATATTCAAAGCAAACATTCCCGCACCACAATATGCATCAAGCACTTTATTGTGACCTGAAAGATTTAAATATTCAGCAACAGTGTTAATCATGAATTCAGACTGTTCGGGGTTCACCTGAAAAAAATCATCAGGACCTAACAAAAATAAAGATTTGCCTGCTTTCTCTTTTATTAATTCCTGACCTGCCAGCAGCCTTATTTTGCCATTTTTTTTCTCATATATGGTATCTATCTTTCGGAAAAGTCTTTTCACTACTTCCCGGCCTGCAAAACAGTTAATAAATTCAATCATTGTCTCTCTGCTATTATTTGACTGACGTATCATAATTGAGCTATCTTCTTCCAAATGTATTCCCGGGAGTATTTCTTTTATTAAAAAGCTTATCTTGTTTACCTTCGGTAAAAGTAAAGGACAATTATCTATTTCAATTAATTTCTTACTCTGATAACGGTAGAAGCCCATCCTTTTACCATCCTGGCTATTACTAATATGCCAGACAACCTTGTTTCTGTAATCCCAGGGTTCTTGCATCCCAATAGTATCCAGAATCTTTGCTTCTATTCCCCCGATACGACTTATAGTTTCTTTAACAATTTTTTGCTTCAAAACCAATTGCTCATCATAACTGATATGCTGATAAGAACAACCTCCGCACTTATAATAGTAAGGGCATCCTGGTTCTACCCGATGAGGAGATTTTTTTACAATTTCTCTTATAATACCTCGAGAATATTTCTTTTTTTCTTCAATAATTTCTGCCTTGACGAGCTCTCCGGGAATAGCAAATGGTATAAAAACTACCTTGCCCGCATTTCTGGCAACTCCCTCTCCATTATGACTGATGCCTTTAATTGTTAATTCCATAACTTTGCGACTCCATAAATTCTTCTCACTGTTTGTTCCTCTTCTCTACTTTTTTTAATTTTGATATTACTAGTGGTATTTTTATGGCAATTCAATCTCCACCACCAATATTTCTTCCTTGTCAGCAGAATCACTAATTGACAGAAACCCTTCCTGTGGTGGTAGGTCACTAAAGTTTTTCTTAGAACCGCTTTTTTCTTTACTTATAATACTTGATTGACCATAAAAACTAAGATCAAAAAAATCTCCATTCATCATAGGATTTATTGCATACTTAAAATACTGCAATTTATGCGTATATTTATAACTGCTCTCCAGCCATTCTTCCTGTTGCCATTTTTCCCAGAGAAGCGGATTGGCTGAGGGTTGTATAAGAATATCTGCTTTCTGTTCTCTCAATCTATCTATTATGTCTTCTTTAAAGCTGTCCAGACACACCGCTATACCCAGCCTGCCTATATTTGTGTCAAATACCTCAATATCCTCTAAAATACCGGGGGTTAGATGTAATCCCTCTTCCTGTTCTAACTCCAATAGATGCACCTTATCCTGATAACCAATGACCTTGCCATCTATATCAAAAAGATATGAAGTATTATAAATTTGCGGACCTGTAGCTCCTTCCTGGTAAAGGACCTGTCCGTCAGTAATTTTATAATGAGGCAAAGGTACGGAGCCTGCTACTATATATACCTGATGTTTTCTTGCTAAACTGCTGAAAGTATTAAAATAAGTCTCTGCAATTACCTTATTACGATAATAATACAAAGCAGGCACCCATGATATATTGTATCTAACTCTATACCAAACAAGAGGTAAAAAATGTTTCATAGTCATTTTTTTAATAGCTTCTTCAATAGTCTCTACAGTGTTAAGAGTCTCTTGATTGTCCTGTGCGATTAGCATTAAGCCGACATCTTCCGGGAAAACAACCAGGGTAGGCAGTTCAGGATTAGCCTCATTAGCCACTTCCTTCATTAAGCTGTTTATTTTTGTTTCAAAGTTTTTCCTGTGAATAAAAATCATTATTTCAACTATTTGAACTGCAACAAACTGCCCTCTTATTTCAGCAGTGCTTGTAAAGAGATTAACAAAAGTATATTATCAAAATCAAGGCAAAGTATAAATTTATTTTATTCATGCCTTCCTCCCATCTATAGCCAATTATACCTTTCTGTTTTTTATTATTTATTGACAATAATTCTAAACTAGATATTTTTTTAATCATCATTATGGGCAAATTGCTTATATCAGCATAATCACTTTCCGGCATTCTAATGTTAGCGTGTTCCCTCGTTTGATGACTACTGATTTTACACATGCATTATCATTTAAATATGATATTAAACTTCCTTATCATAGAATAAACATTTTACATTAATATATTGGTTAATGGAAGTTAATAGCTCATCAGCTCATCTAGCCCTTTTTAATGCAGAAATATACGCTTTGTGTGCCCGATTGTAAATTTAGTGTAGTTAAATCCGATTCCTTATATACATAAATAGTAGGAATACCTTCAGCTCCTATCTGCTGTAAAGTTTTTCCGTAACTTCTATTGCCGCTCATAGGCGGGGCTTGATACATCTCATGCAGCAACAAATCTGCCCGGAACTCATTTCTTCAGAGTGTTGAACGAGAATGCCTTGACAAATTATGAGGTAGTGCTGATAAAATCATGATGTCAAACGGAAAGAAAATTCCTGTTATCAGACAAGCTTATATTCCTCACTGTGATTATCTAATGATGCAAATGGAACATTTTTCGCTAATGCTTTTTTTTGTTTTCAAAGATTTGTTTAAGTTGTTCTATTAAGGCATTCCATTAATTGTAGATTTTCCTGAATTATCGTATAACCCACTAAGGCAACAGATGGTAATTAAGCCTTTTACTCTCTTTTACGTTGGGTTTGTCGCTCATTACTGATCATTTCTAGCTCTTTATTCAGGCTGATATCTTTCAATTTTCTTCGATCAGCTCTATTCTTTTCTCCGTTACTGGTTGTTAGCTACCAACACCTCACTCCTGTTATTAAGAGACTCCTTTATGCCTGGCTCAGCAGCATATATTGTAAACAGGCAGCTCGACCTGTATTTTTGCCTCTTTTGTTTTGCCCGCCACAACCAAATATTTCCAAGATAAACGATGTTCTATCCATTATTTCCAGATTCCAGTATACCATAAGATTCTAGACCGTTGGTGAAGCTCATTATCAAAATTACTACATCTGTTTGTTTCTTCTATCAATAATTTGATTTCCTCAACTTTGCCAGGCCCAACACAGAACACTTTTTATTAAAATTCTTTAAATTCTGCACTACCTGCTCTATTACTTCAAAATCACAGGCAATTGCTAAATTTTTTAGCTCATCATGATTCATTGAAATTGGTATCATTATTTACATTAACACCACCAAAGGGCTTTTCCTTTTTACCATCACTTAACTCCCCTACAGATTAGCATATCTAATCTAACATAAATCAAATAATAAAATAGAACAGGATGTTATTTATTATCAATAATTGTTCCTAGAGGAATGATATATTTGGCTCTTCCTGAAGATAATTTTCTGTAATTATTTAGCAAATATATTCATTTTCTATTATGTCCTTCATAGCATTATAATTAGTGTATTTTAAAGCATTTATTCCCATTTTTCTGAGCAGCAATAACATTTGCTTCAGAATCATCAATAAATAAAACATAATGAGGTTCTACCCCCAATTTTTTCAGGCAAATATCGTATATCCGGTAATCCGGTTTGAAACTTTTTCTTCGCAGGATAATATCTTTTTTTCTAAATAATTCATCCAATACAAATTATTTATTTTCTTAAGAGTGTCAAATGACATATTGGATAATAAGAGGCTACATTTGTTTTGCTTCTAATAGATTGTATATATTTAACCGTTTTGCTTCATTAATTCTAACCAGCTCTTCGTCAAATTCAATTAATTTATCGATATCTTCCTAATTCGACTTGTCTATCTATCAGTTTAATGATTTAGTCAATATGTCCTTGCGTCAATTGGCCAGATCATGGTGTTTTTCTTAGGTGAGTTTTTGGACGTGTGGTGTTGAAGTGTGTGGAGAAATTCAAATTGGTTATCGTTTTTGAAAACGCCTGGTTATGTCATAAAGATCGTAATAGTGACAGCGTTTATTATATTAAGTATTTAAAACAATCTTAAAACGTAATATTTAACGCGACGTTGTTTGATTGATTCGATTTTCTTCTAAATAGCGCAAAATTTATTTCCAGTGATATCAACACCCGCGTGGCATTGGCTTTAGAACCTCTAAAGAGGTTTAACTTTATACCAATTTTTAGCTCTTTTTCTTTCGTTTTTTTATTTAACCTTTAGCTATAATATTTCTAAGCAATCGTACTTCCAACTTTGGACTTCAGGTGAAAAATTGTCGTCTAACTTATCATAATCCTTTTCATGGTTAAATAAAACCTACCAGACCCTGTTGACTTTACTCTCAGTATCGCTATAATAATGGGAATGTGATCATACGATAAGTTTGCCTGTCTTCATACCTGAAAAGCAAATAACGATTATGTAGTATTTTTTTTCCACAAAATAAGGCAATCCAGGAAGGTTTTCCATGGAAACAGTTTTCTTTCATCATACTTCGCTTAATGTGGGGTCTTTTGCCCATATTCACTTGGCATTGTCTTGCTATCAATGCATAGGATATGCTCCATGGGATGTTTCATATAGGACTTGCAAACACAGTTGGCTTAAGTATTGGAACAGTTTCAATTTTAATTGGAATAATTATTGGCCTATCAGTTTTACTTGGTGAAAATTGGCATTGGAACTATCCTTAATATGATTTTTATCGGCCTGTTTTTAGATATAATTCTTACACTAAATGTTATTCCGGTAGCTGATAATCTCTTGTTGGGTATTATCATGCTATTTGTGGATTATTCATCATGCTTTTGCTACCTACTTTTATATAGGCTCAGCTAGCTTGTTTACAGGCCCAGAGACAGTTGATGGTTGCGGTTACTCGAATAACGAAACTACCTGGTAATCCACTGTCGTGGAATCATTGAGTTTTTGTCGTTGTATTAGGATGGATGCTTGGCGGAATGGTTGGCATAGGTACAGTTCTAGCTGCTTTTTGAATAGGATTTTGTGTCAGATAACCTCGGTTTGCTTAAATTTGATGCAACAAAGTTAAACACGGGAAACAATAGCTGTTATATAAGCTTTTTAGTAAAAAAAAACACTAAATGACTTTGACAAAGAAGTTTTGCAGAATGAATAAATAACTTTACTGTTAATCAAAAAAGTTACTTATATTTTTATGATAGATAATTACTTTTCACTGTAAGACTTTACCAAGCAAACCGCTGGATCCATATCCCTGAATATAAAAAGTATTTTCCTTCAGAATAATCTGAATTTCACCGGGAGAGTCCGCTATTTCAGGAAAACATTCCGGCTTATTCATAGCAGTTTCAGTAAAAGGATTATGTAATCCGGCGTTTTTAGAAAGATTAACTGCCTCAACAAGGTCAATATCTCCGGCAATGAGAGCTCCCTGCAATAGTCCGTGAATTGCCGTAACATTGGTCTGGACTATTGTATCTTTTGCCTTATCTTGAACTATATTACTTTTTGCACTATCCTGTTGATTTAATCCATAATATTTCAATCCGATTAAACCTGATAATCCTATAATGACAAGTACAATTAGCAATGTAATAAAAGCAAATCCTGATTTATTTCTCATAAGTTAACTCCCTAAATGTTACAGACAATCCAAAAAAAATGCTCCCAAAATAATCATTAAAATTTTTTCCTAATATATAATAAATCTTTGCTTATTCTATTTTTAGTAGAAACATCTGTACAAATTAATTTGTATTCTTTTTAATTGATTTACCGATTAGCTTATATATTGTTGCCACTAAAGGGACTCCTAGCAGTATACCTATAATTCCCATTAACCCGCCTCCGACAATTATTGCGGCAAATACCCATATGCCTGGAAGCCCAATGCTATGCCCCACTACTTTCGGATAAACAAAACTCCCTTCAGCCTGTTGCAGAATAACAATAAAGACAAGAAATAAGATTGCTTTAAACGGATCAACAATAAAAATTAACAAAAATCCTACAGTTGCACCTAAGTACGCTCCAACCATTGGAATCAAGGCAGTTAGTCCAACAACTGATCCAATAGTTGTTGCATAGGGAAAACGAAAAATCAGCATGCCGATGGTACATAGCACCCCCAAAATAAAAGCTTCTTTAAATTGTCCGAGAAAAAAATTTGTGAATGTCTCATCTGCTGTTTCTATAACTTTTGCCAAGTTTTCTCTTCTACCTGCACTTAGATAAGCATTGATTAATTTGTTGAAATTTCCTCTTATTTTTTCCTTGTCAAATAGAACATAAATGCTAAAAACAATTGCTAAAAGAATTTCAACTATTTTACTAAAAACTATACCTATAAAAGAGACTGATCCAAATGCCCAGTTATTCAATAATTCCAATAGTCTATTTAATGCCGCTTCCCCACTTATATTGAGTTCTCCTATTTTTTCTCTGATAATCGGATAGTTTTCAGCATATTTCATTATCCATTCAATTGTATTTTCATAAATAATCGGTAATTCAGTAGAAGCTAATTGAACAAATTGGGTAATCTGTGGAATTAGAATATTAAGAAAAAAATACATGGCTAGTATAATCGTTAAAATTGATAAAATTATACTAACACCTCTGCGTGTTTTTCTAATTATTTTATTATCATTATCGGGGAAATATATTTTTTCATATCTAGTAGCTATTATATTCAAAATAAAGGCAATCCCTGCACCAAGCAATAAAGGAGAAAAAATCCCGTATAAGTATTTAATAAGATTAAGAAAACTGGTAAAATTTAAAATAATTAAGAGGATTATACCAATTAGAATTATCGTTTTGGTTGTTAATTTTTGTTTTTCACTATTTACTTCGTCAGACATATTAAATCCTTTGTTTAATAAGTTATACTGCTAGAACAAATAATTAGTTCTATATTCTGTTCAAATAAATATTTTAAGTATTGTCTAGGAAAGAATCAATTATAACTTGATTATATTGTATCATCTTTCTTATGAATCTAATAATCAACATCCAATATAAGGTGTAGTAAAAAAGAAATCAAGAATCTTCTTGACATAAAATATGATATTCAGGAGGTAGAAATGAAAAAGAGGCTTTTTATATTTTTTTTAATCTTCTAAATAGTTATAATCTTGTTACCTTTTTTTAAATACTCAGTAAGAGGTACTCCCATTAGCTTTACTTCAATACCTAATCTTTCTAATTGATTGGAAACTCCGTAATTATCCGAACAGACCTTACATGCTTCTATTTGCACTCCTGCATCTTTTATCCTGGTAATATAATCCTGTAATTCTTTATCTTCAGAAAGTAGTTTTGTTGAGGCACCCCAAACAATAAGGGAAATTTCTTTCCACCATCCTTTTTTCTTTGCATTAAATGTGTATAAAAAAACCATATTCAGAGCTACTTCTTTGTTACCACTTGTCCATAATACAATTAATTTATCTGAGTTATTATTCCTATCCATATTATCCTCCTCTATTTTTATCTTAATGGGTCATCCGGGGAAATAGTTCAAACATTGATATACCCTTCTAAATAAGAGACTGCTTTTCCGGAGATTTTAACCATATCATCTAAATCAGCACAAAAAAGTTTCCCACCTCTTGGTGATAATTGTAAGGCTACAAATTCATTTTTTCCCAATACTTTTTTCCAATAGGGTACCAATGTACAATGGGCAGAACCAGTCACCGGGTCTTCGTCTATTCCTTCTTTTGGTGCAAAAAATCTTGACACAAAATCTACTTCATTTCCTTTAGCTGTTGCAATGACTCCCAATCCATTTACTTTTTTTAATTCATTCATATTTAAGGATAAATCCATTATCTCTTGCTCTGTTTCAAACACTGCCATATAGTCTCTTGATTTGTACACTTCTTTTGGTCTTTTACCTAAACCTTTTATTAATGCCTCTGGAATTTCACTTTTTTCCCCTTCTCTGGAAGGGAAAAACATGCTTAATAAATTTCCTTCCCTCGATACTTTTAACATTCCGCTTTTGGTATGAAAGATTACTTTCCTGCTTGTTTTATCCAGATAGGAAAATATAACATAAGCACTTGCTAAGGTAGCATGACCGCATAGGTCAACTTCCACTTTGGGCGTAAACCATCTTAATTCATATTTATGTTCTTTTTTCACAAAAAAGGCAGTTTCAGATAAATTATTTTCAGCTGCAATGTTTTGCATTAAATCATCTGTAATCCATTCTGTTAATGGGCATACTGCCGCAGGGTTTCCTTTAAATTGTTTATCAGTAAAAGCATCAACCTGATAAATTGGTATCCTCATTTTTAATTCTCCTTTGTTATTTATTGTAGCAACTAAATTAAAACAACTGTTGAATTGAATCATATGTATAAATATTTGTTCCTGATATAATAAAGACTCGCCTTGAAAAACAAGGAGAGTCTTCTGAAGAGATATTGCCTGTATGGGGTTGCCTGTTAACAATATTTTAACATATTATGATAAAATTACAATCAGGAATTTAAATTCCCAAATTATAATTCTTCTTCCAATCATAGAAAACACCCAAAACAGATACAGTTTTACGTATTATAACTTGGCTGTCTATTTATCTTATTGAGAAAGTAAGTGATTTCACTATTTAAATTAATATGATTATTTTATTACAAGGGTATCAAGGTGTTATTTCCCAAGTAGAGACCAATTAAGACTATTTGGTATTTAATCGATAATCACAAAACATTCACTGTTTTATTTCTTTATTTCTTGTTCATACTCCGGAAAATATCGGCTAATAATCCTTAGATCAAACCTTGATAGAATTGATTCTTTAGATTCTCTTTCCAGTAAAAAATTAAAAGAATTTTTTATCAATTCTTCTTTTGATGTTTTACCCCCGGTTAACTCCTGCCAGTACTTATCATCTAAGATTACCTTATATTCTTTCTCTTCCAGCTTTACTGTAAATTCATCTTTGGTTTTCTTCTTAATACGAATCATATGGTCCTCCTCTCTATTTTTGCAGCTCGAAACAATTACTGGATTCTTTACATATGTTCTTTTTTAAAATAATAATATAATACACTATGTTTCTTCAATTTTTTACAATATAGAGCACTATTGTCTATATATCATAATTTTAACCTCATCTCTTTTAAGCTTTTTATGACCTCGACACCCTGACTGGCAAGTCGCTCATAACTATGATGTCCATTAGCTACAAGCAGGCAATCACAGCCAATAGATTTCGAAACATCGTAATCATGGATCGTATCTCCAATCAAAAGCACGTCTCGCGGTTCTAAATTCAACTTAGTTACCCAACTTTTCCCTCTTTCGATTTTGCTCTCAGCATAGTGATTTTTCAAACCTATGATGTTATAAAAATATTTATCGATACCATAATGTTTGATTTTTGCTTTCAACAAGTCCTCCTGGGAAGCAGATAATACTGATTGCAATATTCCCCTTTCTCTAATTTGTCTCAATACACCTTCTGCTTCATCAAACAATTGACACTCATTAAAACGGTCATAATATTCAGAAATAAATTCATCAGTAAGTCTCTCAAAGGATTCCTTAGAAAAATCAAATCCAATGCTTGAATAATAGTTCATTACCGGGAAATCAAAAATATCTCTATGTCTTTCCTGGTTAACCTCTTGCAATTTGCGTCTTGCTAACATTTTATTGATAATTTCCACAACTAACCATGCGTCATTGATTAATGTTCCGTTCCAATCCCAGATAATATGTTGATAATCGATTATTTTTTTTGCCATCTAAAACTCCTTTTAATTCATCAAACAGATAACCCTATCCTTCCGAATATAAGCCATCACATCACACATTTATAGAAAAATATGAATTAAGTCAACATTTTTTGATTCATTTCTTTTGAAACAAGTGAAGAAAGATTGTAAGTAAGAAGTTCTTAAGTAAGATAGAATAAAATACCCAAAAAATGAGAAATGCTTCCAGCTAAAACAAAGAGATGCCAGATGGGATGGTGGTAAGGTAATTTTTCCCATAAATAAAATATTATTCCCAAAATATAGCAACCTCCTCCGATAAAAAGCCAAGCTATCATTCCCTGGGGAAGCATCTCTATCATTGGTTTTATAGCAATAATGGAAAGTGAGCCCATTAACACATAAGATATTACTATTAAAGATTTTAGCTTATCAAGAAGAAATATAGTAACAATAATTCCCCCTATTGCCATTGCCCAAGAAATACCAAAAATAATCCATCCCCAGGTCCCCCTCATAACTGTAAGGGCAATAGGCGTGTAAGTTCCTGCAATTAGCAGATAGATTGCTGAGTGATCAAAAAACCTAAAAATATTTTTTATCTTTAGGTTTGCAAGGCCATGGTAAAGAGCAGAAGATGTGTAGAGCAAAATCAGTGTAGTTCCATATATGCTGAAACTTACTATTCTCCAGGCATCACCTTGTTTACTAGCCAGAACTAGCAAAATCACCAGTGCGGCGATACTTAAACCAATCCCCACACTATGAGTAATGCTGTTGGCAATTTCCTCACCTAAACTTTGGTTTTTTAAAGAATAATTATCTTTATTTATATGATTTATCTGTTTTTATTTCCTTTCTATAAAATACAAATATTAAGTTTAATATTTTTGATAGTATCGTAAATTTATATTAATACTATCATGTATGCATTTGCAATGTAAAGAAATCTCGTTGTTCGATTCGTGTTAAAAACATTAGGAAAAAATCACTGTCTACTTGGGCTTTCTTTTCCATTTAGCTTTAACTCTCGTTTCTTGAAAAAAATTCTTATTTTCTTATTTGTTTGGAAATTACCTTACCTAGTCTTTTGATTCCCTCCTCAATATCTTCTTTGCTGGGATAACAAAATGATAGTCTCATGGTATTTTTACCTTTACCGTCAGCATAAAAGGATGATCCGCTTACATAAGCTACTTTTTCTTTGATAGCATCAGAAAACATTTCGTCTGTATCAATATATTCAGGCAAAGTCACAAAGACAAAAAATCCCCCGTTCGGTTTAGTCCAGGAGGTTCCTTCTGGGAAATATTTCTCTAAAGATTGTAGCATAATGTCTCGTTTATCCTTATAAATTGAGATATTTGACTCGATGTTCTTATCAATATAACCTTGCTCACAATATTCAGAAGCAATCAATTGGTTTAACATAGTTGTACATAAATCGGTAGCTTGTTTTAAAGTAGCAATTTTTTCAATAATTTCTTCATTGCCGGAAACCCAGGCTAACCTTAGGCCAGGACATAATATTTTGGAAAAAGTACCTAAATTTATAACTCTTCCTTCATAATCAAAAGAAAAAATTGACGGAATTGGCTCTCCTTCAAATCGGAGCTTGTCATAAGGATTATCTTCTAAGATAAAAAAGTCGTACTTCTGGGCAATTTCAAGCATTTTCTTTCTCCGAGGTAAGGACATGGTAACACCGGCAGGATTTTGAAAATTAGAAATTGTATATACAAATTTAACCTTTTTACCTTTGCTGGTAATTTTTTCCAAGGTATCTTCCAAAGATTCCATCTGCATGCCCTCGCTATCCATTGGAATTCCAATCATTTCTGCTCCATAACTTCTAAAAACATTCAGGGCTGCCAAATAGCTCGGCAGTTCTACAATAACAATATCTCCCGGGTCCAATAATGCCTTGCTCACCAAATCCAACCCCTGCTGTGAACCGGAAGTTATAATAATATTATCTGTTGTATATTTTTTAGCATCCATATTCAGCCACTGAAATAAAAATTCTCTTAATTTCAATAAGCCTTCTGTACTGCTATATTGTAACGCACGGGCACTATCCCTGGTTAAAATTTGTGAACATATCTCTTTTATTTCCTCAACAGGAAATGTTGTCGGATCAGGCATTCCGCCGGCTAATGATATTACATCGGAACTTTGAATAATTTTTAGAATCTCTCTAATCGATGAAGCTTTACTCTGTTTAGCCAATTTTGAAAATAACTCTTCGCTTTTGATTAATGACATTATCTTCTCCTTTTATTTCAATAGTTTAATAAATAATAGAACAATAATATCTTAATATCAATCTTTTTATTGATTCTCTTGTTTTTTCTCTCCCATTAACCAACAAATTTTTTTCAATGATTTCTTCTCATTATTCGTTTAACAATATTAAAACCTAAATTGTATATCTAACATTTTTGTGATATTTTAATAGTAAATTTATTTCCCAATTCTCCTAAAAATATAAACAGGTATAGATTATGGCCCATATAACTGGAAAATCGGCTTATAAAAAATTAGAAGAAAGACTTAATAGATTCCCTCAAGGCACACCTCCTTCTGAGTCTTTAGACAATATTTTAAGCATCATTTTTAAAGAAAAAGAGGTATAATTGGTTTCTCAGCTACCAATCAAACCTTTTACAGTAAATACCGCAAGCCGTATCTGGAAATTAGACAAACTGCAAACTGAGAAAATATTAGATAATTTAGCCGGTAGGGCAATTCTTTTAGATTCAGAACATAAAGGAGTAAAAAAATATATCATTCCACCACCAATGGCGGGATTTTTTGAATTCTCCATGATGAGGACAAGACAGGATATCGACCAAAAACTCCTTTCCGAATTATTTTACCAGTACATTAATATTGAGGAAGATTTTGTGAAAGATTTGCTTTTCGGCAGTGAAACATACCTGGGGAGAGCTTTAGTACATGAGACATCACTGTCTAATGATAATCTTATTTCAATTCTGGAATATGAAAAGGCTAGTCATATTATCAAAACCGCCTCTCATATCGGTATCAGTATCTGCTATTGCCGCCATAAAAAGAATAAAGGGGTCAAATCTTTATTATTGACAATTCTATTTTTTGCTACAACAGATCATAGCAATTAATCCAGATAAAGTAACTGTTCTGGACAAGATACATAAGCCACAAATACTCCTTTGGCCATATGTTCTTATTCTGGCATAAAGACATAAAGAAAGTTATTTGACTATCCCTGGTTGATCAGATTATTCTATTATCAAGTTAACTGGGGTGTTATTTTTCAATTATAGGCCCCATTATTTCCTTATTCGCTTTAAATGTCTGGTCGGACACGGCGTTTATTTCTGCACCCAACAAAGCAATCGAACTGCTGATATAGAGCCAGACAAGAAAAACTATAATGCCGCCCAGACTGCCGTACGTCCTGGAAAAGTTGCCAAAATTGTTCACATAATATGCAAACAACTGCGAAGCGGCTAACCAGGCCAGTGTGGCAAAAATCGCACCGGGATAAATATCACGAAAGCGAAGGCGACGGTCCGGTGCATACAAATATAAGATACTAAACACGCAAAAGATGATGAGTAATGGAATGCCAAACCGCAAAAAAGTCCATAGAACATAAAAGAATTCTTCCATGCCGATACGTTGAAAGGCAAGTGAACCAAGATACCGGCCAAAGACCAGCAGGCTCAGGGAGAAGATAATGACCAGGGCCAAGGCAAAAGTGGAAAAAACGCCGATAGCATTGAGCTTAAAGAAAGACCGGCTTTCTGCTATCCCGTAAGCCCGGTTAATCGCCCTAATCAAAGCGGCACTGCCCCGGGAAGCCATCCAGATTGTACCCAGGATACCCAGGGAGAGCAGCGTAAAGTTATCGGCTGCTGCCACCTCCGTAAGAATTTCTCTGACAATGACAAAGGCAGATTCCGGGAGAAGGATGGAGAGCTCATCTATTGTACTCTGCTGGGTCAACGGTGTATAGTCCAGCAGTGTAATCAGGAAAATCAGAAAGGGAAAAACAGACAAAATAAAATAATAACTTAGCTGGGCACTCAGTGAAGAAACCTCGTCATCCTGAACAGCCTGATACAAATTTCGCAGATAGCTGATTATAGCCTGACCGTTCATCAATCAACCTCCTCGCCTGTGTCTTGTGTACATTATATCATGGAGTCCATTACATTATATTTCACTTCTGTTAAATCCCCTAAAACCGATGTGCAAAAGTTTGTCGTTTCCCCGGTCGCGACACACTATATTTAAATGAGCTCAATACAATACAGTATATCTTTGCCGGAGGGAAAGCCATAGTTTAAGAACAATCGCTGACAGTGAATATTCTGGTGACGGCACCAGGCACAGTAACCCCATGTTAATAATAAAGAATTGATCCCTCTATTTGCTTTCAACTTCAAATAGATTTATTCTGAGGAATTGTCTGATAATCTTGAATATCTAAAAACCAATGCGGCCAGAAACCCTCTCTTCGAATCACCTGGCTTTTTGTAATTGCTATTTCTCCTCTTTTAAAAATGGGACCGCCAATAACAAAGGTGTGATATTCACCATTTTCTCCACAACAACAAATATCTCTTTTTCTAAGCTCCTCTACAAATTTACGATCTACTACCCGACCAATCATATCTTTGTTAAATAATTCTGTCTGTGCACTAACTACCACTGCTTTAAAACCTAAACCGATAAATTCTTCAATAACTTCCTCTGCTGTTCTTTGCCACAGAGGTTCTAATGGTCTTATTTCTAATTCTTGACATACTCTTTCCACCCAGGTTCTATGCTCTTCTAAATAGATGTCCCCAAAAACCATACCTTTAGCCCCTCTTGTCTTTAAGGATGTTACTGCCTCTTTAAATTCCTTTTCATAAAGGTCCATATCATCACTGACCTCTTTTTGGAATAAGGGAATACCAATCAGCTGAGCTTGTAGATTAATAAGTTCTTTCTGAATACCATGGAAACAACATCTTTGGTATTTTTTGGAAATTAAATTTAAAAGAAAACTTATCTGGTAACCCATCTGCATTGCCTTATAGCAGGCCAAACAGCTGTCTTTGCCTCCACTCCAGGAGCCAATGAGTTCATTTATATTTTGTGGCTTATTAATTTTAACCAAAACAATCTCCTCTTCGAAAAAACAAAGGGTCTCTCTAGCAATGTACTTTTATTTCGGCATAAAAAAAGTTATTTGGCTATCATGGTTGATCAGATAATTCTATTATCAAGTTAGCTGGGGTGTTATTTTTCAACTATAGGCCCCTATGCTTTTCCTCTCTTCTTTTATATTTTGTGAACTTGTGAAGCATGATTCCATATCTTCTTCTCTTGTCTTATCTTTCAATATTACTATTTAATCAATTTAAAAATAACTTTTTTAATTTCATCTATTACTTCAGCAAAAGATATTTCATTAACATAATTGAATTCTTTTTGATATTTTATCCAACGTTCCCGAATGAATTTATCTTTTCTAATAGAATTAAGTATATTTTCTGAGTTGGAGAGTATATCAATTGATTCTCTTCTTTTCATAGTTGCGATAAGAGCTTTTTTGCACAAAGAATAATCAATGCCAATTCCTCTTAATTTGCTCAGTTTATATATATCATAAAAATCTTTTGATCTGCTATTTAAAATTCCTCTGAAAAGAATAGTTTCAATTTTTTCTGCTAATATCGTTTCTAAGTTATATGAATAAATCAAAATCCATCTTTCTTCCATCAACAATTTGTATTTATATTCGAGTGCATGTGGGGTAATTTTATCTCCGCATGTTAAATCAACTTTAATTGGAACTGTGATAGTATCATAAAAACAATCCATAGATATTCTAAATCCACTATATATGTCATTCTCCCTAATTATATTTACCCACTTTAACCTAAAATTAACACTGTCATTAATAGCTAATGCAAGAATTTCATTAAACATTCTTTGAATATTTTCTACAGTAAGCGGATGATTTCTAATCGTTGCATCGATGTCCATTGTTGTTCTGCTTTCAAGCCCTATCATTGCTGATATTAGCATCCCACCTTTTAAAATAAAATTTGACTTATAAGAAGAGTTAGAAATTCTCTCTAGCACTCTTTCCATCATATAATTCTGGAGAATTACTTGTGCCGAAATTCTTTTCTCTCTGGAAATATTTTTTATTTTAGCTTTTAACTTCATCGCATTTCTCACAGTAAAATCTCCATAAATTGCCGTATGATTTTTTCAACCTTACAATATTTTGCATATTTCATAAGCATGGTAATATTATTATCTTTCCTAACTGCATAACGTTTTAAAGCATTATTTAACATTTCACTATCTATATGATTTCGACTTCTAATTATATCTACAATTGTTCGCTCGGTATTATAGGTGCTAATTTTTCTTCCAAAACTAGTTAATAATTCTACTTTACCTAGGCTATGCAAGTTTTTATGAACATAAAATGTGAATATACCTTCTTCTTTGAGTGATTTTACATGGTATCTATTTGGAAAAGTCATTGTATAATGATTGGGAGTTGTATCTGTTAAATCATGTAAATACAGAGCGGTCCCGTGCGAATAAATTCCTTTGCGATATCTTGCTTGAATTCTAAACATTTCGTCATCAAAAGCATCAACAGTTAAATATACACCTCTTTCAATTTTTTCTATAAACTTTTTTTTGACTAAGATTGATAAATAAATTCTTGGAATCCCCAATTGATCTACCTGTGATGACAATATTAATCCTCCATTATCTTTAATAATCTCCATCAACTTCTCTTCATGATTCATACCAACACCACCTTTTTACATTTACACGTTTATTGTATTCCATTTACGTTTATTTGTAAAGATTTTATTTGATTAATTCCATTAACAATATTTTTAAAACTAAAAAAGAGCAATCCCTTCTATGTAGAAATTGCTCTAAATCATAATAACTTGTGTCTTTGCATGTAAAGATTTCCTCAAGAAATATTCTGGTCATGTTACTAAAATGTGGCATAGCACTTATTATATTGCAAGAACTGACCTGTATTATTCGTCTAAAGCCTTACCATCCGGGTAAGAAACTCCTCAAATCTTATAGATTTTTTGCTAAAAATTACCGAATTAATGAGTACAACCGTCCACTGACATATTCTATAACATAGAATCCCTTGCAATAAATCCTTTCCCAATACATACACTTAAACTACATGGCACAAACAAAATTTATAGAATTAGAGTTGGTAATTATAGAATTATCTATCTGGTAGATACTGAAGAAAATATTGTAATTATTTATTACATAAGACTGTGAAAAAAGAGTTGGCAGATTTAATAAAACATTCATTGAAAACTAATATTTCAAGACCAGACCCCATTGGTTCTTATTAGACCAGAAACCATCCTTACTGGTTGCTTTCTTATAAGCTGGCATAAGCCTATTAGCATTCACTTGCACTAAGTGCAAATCTCAAATGCCCGTTAATGTCATTTGCGTAGTTAAACTTTCGTCATTTTTCCAAAATCAGTGCTACAAACAAAAGAAAAAGAGTTCCATGCTTTCACTGAAGGTAGTGATTGTGTCTTCATCTTCTTGATCTCCAGATTAACCACATCCACTTAGAGCTTGGATCATTTACCATATCTTTCACGAAGATATTCCAAAACCATCTAATTTCATCTTTCTCCCTCCTGTTGCCCCTGCTTGCCTGTAGCTGTTGTCTGTTTAACAAGATTGGGTACTATATGGAAAAGGCAGGGTTGCTCTCCATGATTACCTATTCTATGTTGCCTAAATGACCACAATTGTTTATTGTGTATTTAACTTATACATTATTTTTCTGTTCTTTTATTATATTTCTGTACTAATTTGAAATAACCTATGCAAATCGGCAGGACTTCTAGCACCTTTGCCACCTTGGTTAATCTGTAATGTATAAACCATAGTTTTCTCAATATTTTTATGACCCGACAATTCTTACATTGTTATTATTTCATGTCATGATTCCAATAAATGAGTTTAAAGAATACTTATGTTTTTATATCATAAATTAGAAGTTCCGAGTTCAGGTCGAGTCACCAAGACAAATGTATTTGTCTTTGGACAAACCCCTAGATCCACAAATATTCCTCTGGCCATATATGATCATTATGGCATAAAGAAAGTTATTTGACTATCCTGGTTGATCAGATTATTCTATTATCAAGTTAGCTGGGGTGTTATTTTTCAATTATAGATCCCTATGTTTTTCTTTGATTTCTCCTTTTTTATCTGAGGCATCGATAAAATTCAGATACTTTTTGATGAGGCAATTCCCTCTATTGCTAATTATAGATAAGTAACCTATAATAATAACTATACAAAAATAATTAAAATATTTATCGGTCTAAATTTCAGTCAAGGAGAAATATAAATGAAAGTTTTAAGGAAGAAAATTATATCATAGATAAAAAAAGATGCAAAGAAGACCGCTGCAAATTCTCTACTGAAGAAAATGAAGAACTGATGAAGGACCTGTAATGATCTTTCAGTGATTGCTGAAGAGGCGGATGAACCAACTATACCTGATAAACTTTACAAAAAGTTAAAAATGGAGATCTTCTTAATATATATTGGAAGAAATCTGCCGAAAGATCTATTAACCCCCTTGATCAAAGATATTCAAATTAATATTTTATAGACTATTACATTAAATCTTATATTTATACACGTAAACTTCATGGCACAAACAAAATTTATAAATTAGAGTTGGTAATTATAGAATTATCTATCACAGTAGATACTGAACAAAATGTTAAACAATTATTTATTACTGGGCACAGAAAAGAGGTTTACCGAAGAATTTAATAAAACATTCATTGAAAACTAATATTTCAAGACCAGACCCCATCTCTTTTATCTGACCCCATCTACATCCACTACGCTTATACTGTGACCTTCTGGCATCATTCAATCCTTTTTCCGATATAAAATGCATAGCAAATACGCTTTATATTTGTAGTATAATTCTTTCACCATACTATTGTATTTTATAAAATCTTCGGCAGCTTGATTTCCTGCGTATTTTTCAAAAAGATTTCCTGAGCAGCAACCAACGGAGATCGCGTTTCAAATCCAGCGGTTTTCAGGAGAGCAAAAATTATAACAGGCATGTATCCTGCTTTTTGCATTTGGGCAACCTTATTTGAAATCGTGTCTGTGGTTGACTTTTTAAAAACTTTACGATCTCTTACGCAGGTCGCTCCATAGTAAACAAGTGTTTCTGTAACAGCGATATATCCCTTCACTTTTTCAGAAATTTTCGCCCTCGTTCAAACCTCGTTCAAAGCCGATATTATAAATCGCTCCTTCCGACCAAATCAAGTCCGACTCTTCTTCTCGAAAGGTTGCCATTGACAACAATACCTTTTACTTTATCTGCAGATTAAACTGTTCGGCATTTTTATTCAATCTTTACGAGCATATATCCGGGAACGGTCAATGGCAGTGATGTTTCCCGGGCGTTTTGCGCCAGTAACGGTTTGTCATAGTTCATCAATATCAGCAATGCAGGGTTTCAGTCAGGTTGTCAACAAAGCCAACGCCACAAACGTACAGGACTTTGGACTATACTGCTACGCTTGAAAAATATTCTGATGGGTGAAGATCAAGTAGTGATTGTTTTGATGTCATCACTCATGTTACTCTTTTTTGTCTGTTCAAATCTATATGAGAATCTATGTGAGGGTCAGATCTTGAATTATCAGTTCTCTTCTTGTTTTTCTCACTTTACTGGAAGTTGTTACTCACTTATAGTTGTATCGTGACGAAAACTATTTGCAGCCATATCATCATATGTCATACCCTGTCTCTTTGTCATTTAATAAAGATGGATACTCTGAAGACTAATAGTTATTATGTGATAACTTGTGTTTTTTTTTTATTGATAGAAAAGTGTTGCTGCAGGAGATATCTTTTGATGTATTTTTTAACAACAGTAGATTTTTAGGATGACCTGGTGTACAAGAAAAAAGTGAGAACCTTTTGTTCTTTTAACAATATAACCAGTTACCAGCTTATTTATTAAATCTCTACCTAGTTTTCCCACTGGGATCAGTGTGTTGTTTCAAATACTAATTGCACAAGCCACTTACAAGGGCTCCTTTTTGATAAAGGGCTGGTTGCCAAGTGTCTTTTCAAATTATAATTATTTACTACGGATTTTGGTCTGCTTTCCTTATATTTTTAATTGATTTTCTTTAAATATTTGGGTCTCGAACCTTTAATTCATCTATACCTTCTAAATACAACAGAATTGCTTCTTTCAAATTTTCATTTGCCTCTTCCACAGTATCACCAAAAGAAGATACATCAAATTCCGGACAGGTTGCAATATATTGATTGTTTTCTTTTTTTATAATATGCGTCACTACGATGTACAATTTTTTGCCATTTTTTTCCTTGTTCTATTCTCCTTTAGCTTCTATATATTAATGACTAAAGATAACCTCTGAGTAATTAAATAATAGAATATCCATATGGATTTGTCAATTAGAGTTAAACCATTTAGAATATTAGATTGGAAAAGATTTTATCAAAAGAAGTAAAAAAAGCCTTCAAGAATTTGGCCGGGATACCCAGACAAAGGTGCATTCTATCCTGGACAAACTCCTTCTTAAGCCACAAATGTTCCTCTGTCCATATGTTCTTATTCTGGCATCATAAGGAGATTCTTGGCCTATCCTGATGGTTTCAGTTATTTTATTGGCATCAGAAGTTAGCTGGAGTGTTATTTTTCAATTATAGACCCCATATCTCTGCTTAGTACAAGTTATTGAGCTAGTACAACGGTCCACTTTATCATTAAGGGACCTGAAATGCTCTAGGATTTGTGGGCCATTTCCACAACTGGAAGTCATTTTACCGTTATAAAATAACCGGGAAAGCCCCCCTTTCTTTATCTTTTTTTTCCGCCTGCTCAGCCATTTGTTTGGTTTCAAACGGTGGCAGGCGTGTTACGGGTGTTTGTAACCCGTAAGTTTATCTGGTAGAATCATGCTATTAATTTATGATAAACCTTTAGAAGAGGGCATTTATGATGTATTTTCAGTGAATCAATCAAGTCTTTACCACGATTAATACGATTATTTTATTTGCAGTGATCTTTGTGTTTTTCTCACTTATCTTACTATTTTCATTCATTACATTAAGAAGGAAATTACAGGGGAAAAGAATTAAAATATTGAGTGTTTGGACTGTTGGTTGGTTACTAGCAGCACTGCTCTTGTTTAACACAGGTTTTTTTGGCAGCTATATTGATGTAGAAGCTGCTAAAAGCAAAACATACAGCAGAGAGGAATTAGTTCAGGATCTAAAGCAAATTGAAACTACTATTATGGATGAAAATCCTCTTTTCTTTGCCGATAGAGAAATATTGAAATCAGATTTTATCTTCACTGGTCAGTTCAAGACAAAGTAAACCAGAGTTGGAGATTTCTCAAGACTGATTCCTTCTTTCAAGTTTCAAATGTTAATTGCGGCCATACAAAACTTATATATTTCAGAGGCATTGGAAAATAATAGAGAAGAAAAAGCAAAGTTTTTCCCATTGAAAGTAACTCTTTTAAATGATGAACTTTTTGTATTAGAAGATGACCAGGAAAGTGGTATTAAGGCAGGCAATAGAATTAAATCGATCAATGGTTTGAGCAGCAAAAAAATTATAGAAAAGTTAATTGAAAATATTAGTGGTGACGGAGATGGTGCTGAAGCAAAACAGAGATATATTTAAACAATATTTTAACAGCGATTTGAGTTACAACTACTGACAGATTGGATGGAATTCTAGAGTTAAGGTATCTTAACATGGATGGGAGATAAATAAAACTACTAATTTCGCTTTGGGCAAATGTAGTGGCTCTCTAAACTCCTGGGTCTTCTTTTAGATTATAGGGATGGGAAATTACTATGATCGGAAATATTTAATGATTATGCTCTGCTTGAGGTAAATGTTTTTATGCAGGAAAAGAAGAAAATTTGATTCTTTTAGAGGGATTTTTCTTAAATTTAAAGAAAGAAATCTTAATTTAAATTATGAATATCAGAAGGCTTTGGAGCCAATCCATTTGTGTATTAAAAACATTACTTTCTTATCTAGTTAATAAAGAAATGACTATTTTGCGTGTTCTTTTCTCCAGAGATTACTGAGTTTACAGATCAATTAAAGCTACTTTAAGAAACAATTTTGATGGAAGGTCAGTTCAACATAACAGATGGAGCAAATTTTTCAACTTGCCTTCATTCTGTTCATTTTTTTAAATATCATAAACTTGGTACTATATTGGGAAGTGTCAAACCAGTGCAGATTCTTACTCTAATATAGAATGTAGTTCAAAAGATATAGTCTTAAACAACACCCGGATGCGTCTTCATTATTCTACTCTGGTATACGAACTTGTGGTAGAAGGTCTACCCAAAAATAAAGGAATTGAACCGCATATAACTGTAAAAGAGGATATTAATACCATTTTAAACAGGAGAGACCCTCAGTTGGAACGTTCTTTAGAACTTTTAGGAATAATGTAATTTAGAAGAAAGCATATTTTTGGGGTCAGGTCTTCACAGGCTGACCCCCTTTAATTTATTTTTAATCCCCATAACCACTTTGCTCCTTTTTCTTTTTTTCCAGTTATTTTATTATACTGGAAGTCTTATTTTTTTAGAAATATGTCCAGTGGTTGGGGTGCAATCCAGATTATTCTATAATTGAGTGTTATTTTTCAATTATAGATCCCATATCCTACTAAATATCCTACTACTGTGTTTTAATTTTGGTTAAAAATCTAATTCTCTGAAGAATTGTTTGACATCATCGAAAGTTTTCGATGCATAGATCTTATGCTTTATTTCTTTTACATAAGGTCTACTAGAAGCTGAATATTTTGTGAGAAGCTTTATCACAGAAGTCTAATTCAGGCAGGGTAATGTTACCAGAGCATTATCCTTTCATTAATCACCTTTTTACATTCAGGCTGGGCATTTCATTCTGCATTTCGACAAATATAAACGGATTATTTATTGCTCCCCTGTAATCTGTTATTCATCTACTATATTTAATCTTTCAATGCTTCATCCCGGTTTCAAAATATTTCGTTGACTGTGTCTTTAGAAACCTGACCGCTCACTAATTCTCTCTGCATATTCCCACCTTGCTTTCGAACCATACTTGTCCGTTTTTAGCTTGAAATGAACAGTAACGGCATCAACCCCCTCATTCTCAAGTACTTTTAGTATCTCGAATACATTCTCCTGTTCAAATCCAAGCCTTATTTTTACCGTGAGAAGGGATGCTGATTATTTTCCTGACGCTTTTTGCAGATCTCTCCAATTTTTTTTGGATCTTTGAGTAAAGCTGCACCTGCCCTCTTTTTTATAACCTTCCGTGCCGGACACCCCATATTTATATCTATCCCGGAAAAATCAGTTTCCTCTTCAATATATTTTACCGCATCTATGAATGGCTCTGGTTCACTTCCTAAAAGTTGGATAAACTACGGAGTTTTAAATCTGATGAAACAGTCTTGTTAGTTTTCTTGTGTTTCTCTGAATTTTCCATAGAGATTAGTTCCAGTTCTGTAAAGTCACACCTATCTGTCAACATGACCCTTCTGAAAACAATATCAGTGAGGGATGCCATAGAACTATAGTATAGTCCAGAAGTGTTTTAGATCTGAGTTACAGTCTTAAGTTTTCCATGTGACTTAAATAAATGAAGGCTATCACAACAGGTGAACTTTGCAATATAATTTTTCATATTCTCCCTTGATTCCTTTAATCCCTCATCCACTTTGTGAGTCATGTCATTAGAGGGTTCTTGTCACACTTCAAAAATATATATTTACCTTATTGAATCACCGGCAGCGGTTAAACTAGTGTCTGTTTTTCTGAGTACTACTACATCTTGTGATAATATACATAAAAAGTTTATAAAGATGCTTCACGGAAAGAGAAAGAGTTTCATAGTTTTAGATGAGAAAGAGGGATGGTTCCCACTCTCCGATCAGGTCGAGGAGAAGTTTCGTGGGAATGACAAATGGGGAAAATTTGTAAAGTCTGTGGGAAATTTCTTCTGTACAGGGTTTGTTGAATCTATCAATTTCTCTAAAATGATAATGTATAAAAAGAGAAGATCTCATTTTACATTGGTTTTTCCAGTTCTTGATGTTATAGATACCGGTACTGCTTTTGATACGGGCTACCCTTGGCACTCGGGGACTCCTGTTCCCCCAGATAGGAGATAATTTATCAAATATTCTATAATATAAGGAGAAAAGCTGTCAAAGAGCAGAGAACCCGTCCCTGCCATCATTAATATTAATACCATAAAAAGTTTATAAAATCCTTCTTTTTGAAAGAAAAGTTTTTAGTTTTTAGATAGAAAAGAAAGGGATGGATTCCCACTCTCCGATCAGGTCGAGGAAGAGACTGTGGGAATTATTAAATGAAGGCATTTGTAAAGTCTGTGGGAAAATTTCTTCTTACAGGGTTTATTGGGGTCTATAATTTCCTCTAAAATAAGTAATCATCATCAGAAGAGAAGATGTTTTGTTGGTTTGTACCTCTGGTTATGATGTTATAGATACCGGTACTGCTTTTGATACGGGCTACCCTTGGCATAGGGGACTCCTGTTGGAATAAGATAATTTATAAAAATATTCTATGCATATAAGAAAACGCTTGTCAAGTGAGTAGATGGGTATCTCTTAACGTTAGGAACAGCTTTGTATTCCCTGTTTTCTTCCCGTTCCCTAAGCTGAGTGTCACTGTCTTCGTTCCATGGTCAATTGATGGCCACCCCTCACACAGATCCGAACGTGCCCGGTTCAGACATTCAAATCTTATCTTATCTTACTCAAAAGCAAAATTAAAGAGAAGAATACTGACATAGATTCTCACAAAGCAGAGAAACAAGGGATGAAGTTTTAGATATTGTTTGAATTTATCCCTCTCTGAAACTTCTCAGCTCCAACTTGATTAAGCCATTTAAACAATGATCTAATCTACTGATATCATAAAGGTTCTGATCATTTTCAAATTATCGGTTATCCCACCAATAAAATAAATACCCCAGAAGCAGTCCTGACCTGTCGGAAGATATCGGAGATGGGGAAGGTTCCTTACCCTCTTTATCCACTTACCGAAGGCTGTCACTTTCATCTGGAACTTGCTGGCATCCGTCTTCCGTTTTACCCGGAGTTGCAGTTCAGCGCTAGTCGCGGTAGTGGGTAAATCCCAAGAAGGGAAGGTTTCAGGTTTCCCAGTCTGGGACTTCTGTTTTGGGCGGCAAACCTACCAAATGCGATCAATTTGGTCTTCTCTTTGGCTGATTCAATTTGAATTTGGCCAGTCTTTTCTCTAAGGCCTGATAGAAGCGCAGTTACCGCATCTGACCGATATTGAAAGCTTGCGGCAAAACCTAAATCGCATCCATAACGGATGAGATAGGCCCTCTCCCGACCAGTGTTTCTGGACGATGTTGCAAACCACATCAGGACGCAATCAAGTGATGATATTGGCCAGAAGGGGAGAAATAATGGCACCTTGTGGTGTCCCTTTTTGCTGTTGGCTCATGGCTGCCTTCTTTGATCACTCCTGCCTTTAAGAAGCGCACCAGGAGTCTTTTGACAGGGTCGGCAATTCTCCAGGCTGATAAAGTCAAAACAGTTATTTGGTGGTCTACCTGATTGAAAGAATCCCCTAATATCGGCATCAAACATTAAGCTCTTTTTGGTTTACATCAGAATATCGGTTCTGGGAGTCTTCTTAAAGCCAAGCATGATACAGCTTCATTAGCTCTGAAATGCCGGAACAGGGAGGAAAAAATCAGAAACTATGGTGGCCTGGATATTCTGATTAATCCCGCCTGGACAATCTTATCCTCTGTAGGATTCCCAGTGGTCTTCACTATTCCATGGGATTGCGCCACCTTTGTTGGGTTGCGGTTTAGTAGCTGTGTCTCTTTAGGGATTCGGTCAGCCGGTGGATATTCTCACTTAGGTTTGCTGTGTAGATTTCTTTGGTGATCCCGGTCTAGCCTCCCTGCTGCACTGTCTGCTTTCAGCTGGTGATGGCATTGGGTCAGTAGCTCTTCATTTAGGTAATGATAGAGTGATGTAAATACCTCCTTTGGTTTTTCTTTTGCTATATCTGGTTTATTCTTACTAATTTGTTTCCATTAATGGATACTCCTGAGCGTAGTTAATGTGTCCTTAATACAGAACGATATCATATGGCCCCTTTCCTCAGTCCAGCCTACGTCCCCAGATTTTATCTGGGTTCTTATCCAGACTCCCCGGCTTATTGTTTGATGTTCTGCTTTAGTAGTTGTTCTCATGTCCCTGGAAGGTGACCAGGTTCTGGAGTTGTAGTGCCTCAAAGTGGATTCATGCTGGCTCTTTGACCCCGGGGAAGTCTCTCCTCTCACAGCAAAGCTGGCCGGAGGGTGAGGTGATCTTCAGGTGCGAGATCGTCGACCTGCCCGTTGGGGGACATTTCAGGGGCTCTATCACAGAAATCTTGAGATTTCCTTTTTACAGGCCTATTGCCTTTATACAACCCCAGTCTGGTTGCTCTGAGGACTTTCCCTACAGATAACTTCTACTGGTGGTCTAACATGACCCAGCCTTACCAGACAGGGTTTTCACCTCTTATGAAACCATCACGACCTATTCTAAGCTTTTCAGGGCCGTCCCTGTATTATTACATTACTGGTTCACTCTGTGTGATGAATGTGTCCTTGGCAGAACATGATATCCGTAGCCCCTTCCTCCTTGCGCGGCATTACCCAGGGTTACGAGGGTACTGCGGGGCTGTCGACTTCCGGTCATTGAACGATATTCTCACTTTATCAGTTTGTTTATCGCTTCTCACTACGTTCTGGGAAGAATCGGCCCGGGTCTCCCAGGTTGCCGTGCTATCATTGGATTTAACATACTCGCTCCCCATTGGGAAGCCTCTCTCTCTTACCCCAAATAGTGAGATGTGGTCTTCCGATTTCTTTGAGATCGTCGACCTACATTGGGGGACATTTCGGGGCTCTATCACAGAAATCTTTGAGTTTAACTTTTTGCAGGCCTCTTACACCTGCACATCTGCAGCCAATCTTCTGGATTGCTCCAAAGACTCAAGACTCGCTACTGGTGGTCTGGCGCAGTACCAGACAGGGTTTTCACCTGCTAAATATCACGACTAAACTATATTACCACCAGAAGACGTCCTCGTATGTAGCTCTAGATTGTTTCTAATTTTCATAATCTCTTTTATATTTTAAAATACTTTTCTTTTTCTTCCATCAATTAAAAGATAAATTTCTTCTATTTCCGGGACAATTGTTCGATTTGCCACTGGCGCTCGCATCCACTGCGCTACGATATTTTAAGGCTTTTCTGGGCTCAAGCGCGACTCCTGCTGAATGGTCAGCCATATAGACAGTTGCTGAGTACTTCCCCTAGGGCAGACTGTTACCTGCCATGGATCAGGATTCCCGGGCTGGAATGGGCATTTACAGAAGCCTTTCTGGCCTCACCTGTTATTGTTTTGCCTTCCCATTCTTTGTAACAAACAAGCCTGAATCATTCTCTGTTCAATATTTTCCTGGAGCAAACGGCAAGACATGTTCAGAACATTTCTGCCTTATTCAGGTCTTCTGATGCTGTTCTCTGTTAAGCAAGTCTCTGATGACACTTACTGTTTACTTTTTTTTATCCACACAACATTCTTTTAAAACATTAAAGTAATTCATTTAATAAATAATATTCTAAAATAAAAGAATCTTCTTTAAAATATTATAAGGAAGAGAGTAAGGTTCCTGTTTTATTTACAATCATGCTGGCACTTTTTACCAATTTGGGTAATTTCTAGTATGACATTTTCAGTTTTCTCCTAACTTTAGTTCCTATGGGTAATTCGATTTAACAGTCATCTGGCAGGTTATATTCTTCAGCAAAATCACCAAAATTTATTTTAAAGCCTTTCTTTCTCATCATTTTATCTTTCTATGCCTAACAGGCTTACAACGTACCATTTTTCCACACTGTGAGATCTTCTACACAGGACTTGTGTTTCTAATAAGGTCTGATTCCTTCTTTTTGTTTCTTTTTCTTTGCTTATACAGACTGCTAATACACCAGTTTTAGCGACCAAGTTTTCATTTCTACTCACTTGTTTATTCATTGTTCTTATTATTCATATTATTACTATGATATCTATTTTTAATAACATTATACACTATTTTGGAAATAATGGGGAATTTGTCAGAATACCCGAAAATACTTTGTTATCTTTAGCTGGCATATCTAAAGGAGGGTATTTGTCATAAAGATGATTCTGTATCAGCCTGGCTTATAGTTAAATGATTGCCTTTCCTTAAATATTCAGCCAGGTATTATAAGGGGAACAGTCCAAGGGTATGTACTTCCTTGATAAATATATTGCTTGCCATTCTGGCAAATAGATGTCAAACCATGTTTGCTTATAGTAGTATCTAGCCCCAGTCTTAATTGTTTCAAATACCAAACTATGAGTACTCTTTCTTTTTCCTGGAATAGGCAAATTATTGTTTAAATCTTCCTGTTATGGGTTATATGGAAAGCACCGCCAGTATTCAGATGCCGGACCGAATTATTTATAGCCATTTTTAAGTCGTTGAGGTGCGTCTTACTCAATAAATCAGGTGTGTTGCATCAAATTTACGGCTGAGTTTAACAGTTCGCATATCTCCGTAAATATATTCCAGCTGTGGATTTGTTTCCCTGGCTATCTTGAGCATTCCTTCACTTATATCTACGCCGGTTATCTGAAAATGTTTTAAAGTGACGTCTTTTTCACTTTTAAGCCACAAATGCAGTATTGTGGGTGGATTTTTGCTTATGTCTTTTTTCAATATCTTATTTAATATCTATAAATAAAATGATGCCTCTTCCCTGATAAGTTTCAGGGAGCCAAAATAATCATCAGTTAGCAAATATCTTCACTTTTCCATTTTCACTTAAATCTTTTCCTCAGTATAATTGAAATTCAGTAATCACAATTGTAGATAACAATATTTTATTCTATTCTCATCAGTATTTGAAGTATTTTTTTATGACATATCAAATAACCCAGAGTATTGTATATTATAGTAGATATTAAAAGAGTCATATTTAGCAAAAGAAAGAAATGTTGTGTTTAAAAATAAAAATCTTTCTAACTAAAATTAGTTTGTAGTTGTACTATAATGAGTATTTAACATTGTTCTTTGTTGTTTTTCAGATTGGACATCATATATTTTCCAATCAGACTTTTATTCATTCATGTGTGCTATAAACTCTATTTTCTCATGTTGGTTCCTCGGAAGACCGGTTTGACCATAAACATTTATTTATATCTACCTGATTTGCCTTATATTCATTTCTTCTGGGCAGTATTGTCTTAATCGTTAACCATGCCCATACCGTGCATTACTGTCCTCCTGCTATTGGCTATTAGTGTTTCCACATTTCATCCGTTGGCAGCCTTCATGATAGGAGATAATTGCTAAACCCAATAAACAAGGTCGTGATCTAAGCATATTTAATGTAGCCGGTACCCTGGGTTTATCAATAATGAGTCTGATATTCGGTTGGCTTGTTCAATTTTGGGGCTGGAGGATAGCCTGCCTGATTATTAGTTTGCCTGGTTTTATTAGCTTTGGGTATACAAAGTTAAAATAAAACACAGCATAATAACTCTAGCCCAGAAACATTGCCTAATAAAAAATTTTTATTACCTATTTTATAAGCCATGGATTGTGGGCTGGGTACATGGACAATCCTTTCTTTTCTCCTGTCTATGCAACAGACCATATAGGTATACGAGCTGATATTTCAGCCCCTGGTTTCTTACTATCTTTTTGTTAGTGAACTTTCAGGGAGTTTAATAATGAGTAAAATTATTGATAAGAAAAATCCTCTCAAGCTTATCATTTTGCTACAATATCTTTAACTGTGTTGATTTTTGTCTTACCTATTCAAACTGTTTGTGATTATTGTGATAATTATTTATTTACTATGGGACCTAACAACGAGGATGTTTATTCATCCCCTTCTCAACATACTTGGTTTAGCCACTGATAATCAAGTCAGTACCATGGAAAATCATGGTTTTTCTACTTACTTGAAGACATCATTACCATTGCCCCTTTTCTCTATGGATGGCTTTATTAAGTAAGGTTTGGTCTACGCTATCAGTTTATTCAATTCACTGTTTATCGGTTTTGCTATATATTTCTCTATACTATGGCAAAAAACATTCAGGAGCTAAATACTATTAAAGCTTACACACTCTTCAAGATTGAGATATTCTCTCTTTAAATATCCTTATTCTGTTTTCGTTGCGGAAGTCTTGCTATACATCATTATGTAATCAATGCATAATTAAAGTCTTCAACTGCCTGATTTCTCATGTTTGGTAATATCAAGATTTCTCATAATTAAGCTCTTCTCATTGATTTACGACCTGACCCAAATACCGGATGGCGACCAGAAGCCAAGAGCCTCCGGAAAAATAATTCTGGTTTATCGAACTCCTACAGGTTACTCAGTGCTCCAAACCTGATTATATTTGACAAGGGCGGCATGCTTTACAAATCCCAGATATACTCATAGTTATCCATCCTGATGTTTAATAAAGGATACTCCCAGATACTATGTCTTCGCCAGGCGCATAAATAATAATGGCATCTACCTTATCGTCATAAGCATATTTTTCTGCCAGTGAATTAAATACCAGGTCAACAGATGTTTAGTACCAAATTTACCATATTTAGTGGATACGACTAGTCTCTGATCATCTCCTCTGAAGAAGTACTTTTTCAATTGGTGTCAAAAAATTTTATCATTATTAAAGTTTAAATAATCATTGTTTGTCCAATAATAAAAGTAGTATCAGTAAATTTTTCTCTTCTTTGCGGATATTATTAAATATTATCAGGTTTAAACCATCATCTGACATTATGCTTCTATGAAGAAGCCAAAATATCAATTAAACCAGGAGTTTATCTGTGAACATCTGGCTAATTGGGAAAAAACTTCTTCTTCATCTCTCATTTTCAATCTACACACTCTCCATACAAACACTCAGGTGTTATTACATTTATCCATTTCTGCTGATATTTCAGCAATTTTTTTAAGTCTTTCAATATATAGTCAATATCTACAATTTTGTAGGGTTAATGCTACCTTGCCAACATAAAAGTCGGTAATTCTTTGTTGTAGAATAAGTCCTGTCTACAATGGTAAAACCCCTTACCTTGGTATCCCACAATCCAAAAATCTCCCCTTTAGTTGGTTTTTAATTTCCCTTTTTCATAATTTTCTTTTTTTTTTAATATAATCCATTGACAATTATCTCCTGCTTACAGATTAACCCAGAATGACTATACACCAGACATTGGTTCTGCTCTTATGAAGGTCATAATTATTTTTTTCACTATATTATTATTCACAACAAAAGTGAATTCCTGACTATCCCTATTAACCAGATTATTCTCTGTATTGTTTACATCCAAATCTTATTTTTAAATTTATAATCCCTTTCTTATTCCCATTTCAATCTTATTCTATGCAGAGATTTGAGATTAATCATATATTCCAATTCTTGTCTTTTAATCTACTTTCATACTGTTATCAATGATAGATTGATACTATAAAGATTTTGCTCTTTATTTTTGTCTTTGTTCTGGACTTCAAAGCTATATATTTTAATTTATTGTTTTCATTTTCAAATCATTATATTTTTTAGCATAACAATGAAACCAAAATCAAATACCTAAAGCAATAATTAAAACTTCACAATAATTATCTCAGGATTCGTCATATTTATTCCTTTTACATGATTTGGATTTTTCCATATAAATCAAAATTAGATTTAACCTATTTTTAATTTTATCTGAATTAAAGCTTAAATTTCAAATTTTGTCTCACAAATCCTTTCTATATTATGCCAAATCATGACAAATTGGTTTACTTTTGCAGAAAATCTTGTTTGTGATATAATAATTAATTGTTTATTGTAAATAATGCAATTTATGTAATAAAACAGGTTGCAATTGAATAGATTTCATCTACAACCTGTTTGTCTTTTATAACAGACATAAAAGAACTTTTCCACCAACCTGGTGGAAATATATCTTCTTATCCTCAACTGCAGCCCGGACATCAGAGAGAAAAAAAATGCCAGCCAGAAAATAAGGTAAAGTAATTTTTGCATTTTATTCCTCCTTATTGTTCCTTATCCTCTTGCAAAACAAGTATAATTATTTGTATCACACTCTAACAATCTTGTCCACTATCAATCCTGTTAAACTGGTCAGAATCACCCAATAATGAACTGTTCAGTATGATTGCTGATTTCCATTTTCAAATGCCGCAATAGTCACCTCAATTGCTTGAAAATGTGGTGTATTCTCTTGGCTCAAAAGATTTTGTATCATCATATCAATACTTTATTTTTGTCATCCCAGCATGAACAACGGTTTTCTGTATCATTTTTCCCTGTATCATCTTGCTTAAAATTTATAATCCGGATCGGATATTGCGCCTCCGGCTTCCTGTCTACTATAAGCAATCCTGTCGTACTCCTCTTGAGTTAAGCTGTGCTTCATAAATGTTATAGCGCTGCAATTGGCGATCAAATGCTGGGGTACGATTTCTGATTGTACCCAACGATTCTGATAGACAATCTTGATATCATCGGCAGCCGCCGTTTACCGCCAATCAGGCGCTGCAGGTCATAAATATCAAATCTTCAATGTAGGCTCCAACTTCAGCTCTTTCGTGGACGCACCTGCCCTTTTCTATAAAATATGTGACCTTCTACAGTTCTTCGTTTTTGAAAAACTCCAGACATCTCTTCTCCCAC
The DNA here is from genome assembly GCA_018402425.1 of Candidatus Atribacteria bacterium. Lineage (GTDB taxonomy): Bacteria > Atribacterota > Phoenicimicrobiia > Phoenicimicrobiales > Stramentimicrobiaceae > Oleincola > Oleincola secundus. The sequence goes on from JAGYIZ010000012.1 coordinate 40,932, forward strand.
AGGATCTTTTCTAATCCATACACTACCTATCACTCATGTGGGTTTCATGGCGTCATATATGGTGGTTTCTTCTGTCTAGATGGTTCAATGCTCTCAAATTCCATTTTCATATAAGGGCAATATAAACATCCCTGGCTAGTTTTTCTTCTTCCCGCATTAATAATAATCCGTCTATCTCAGCTTGTGATAATGTACCTGTTTCCATCTGGTCAATTATTGTATCCCCCAGTTGATGTTATTATTCCTTTTGTGCAAACATTTGCAGAAATTGAAACTACTATAAACAAAATCATCCCAAAATGTAATTATTGCTTTAAAAATGTTTTCGATCTTCATCGTTTTTTTTTCCTCCATTTGAAATTTTTACTTCTACTAGTGATACGTAAAAGGGAGGGTTTTCTTTCAAAAAATAGTTTTATAAGTGATGCTCTTCTTTGATTCCCCCCTCACCCTAACCCTCTCTCCGAGGAGAGAATGCAATAATAAAGATGTTTGTATAATTAATGTTGTATCACTGCAAGGATTTATCATGAAGTTGATTTTTGATATATTATCACTGTAATGTGAAAGATTACTTCACTTGGTTCACCCAATGACAAAATAAAAAGATCCACAATGATAAAATAGTATATCTATTATTGCTTCGGTCTGATTTCAGTGTTCGCAATGACGGAGGGAGAGAGATACGCGATACTGACGACTCAATACTTTTTTATTTATTCGCATACATCCCAGGTCTCCTGGCCTGTTGAAATATGATCCCATTCCAGGTAAGCTTCTGCCAGGGTGCTGCTGTTCTCGACGAAGACATTGGAGCTGCTTGTATCCCAATCATCACTTATTTTCTCCCTATAAGCTTTTCCGGTCCAGGTCCAGTTTATTTCACTAATTGGCACAAAAATCGCCCCTGCAACATCCGGTTTATACATTAGCTGCATTATAAATTTGTTTTCCAGATCAATAGTTAAATCATAAAGACTCACAGGTATTCCCGGAACGTCCGTTGTCTTCGGTCCAGGAGAATACGGATATGATCCATCCAGACCTTCTGTTTTAATTTGTTTGCAAGGTCCCGACAATAAATCCTTATGGCTGGTAACCCGACCTTCGGTATAAACATACTGTACATACTGGGTAGAACCAGGTTGAAACTCTGCGGATAAAGGATCGTGCTCAAAACAGACAGTATAACCAGTATTGCTGTCTAACATTAATTCCCTGCCTTCGTGAATTAATCCATCAACATCTTTGTATTTCACTTCTGCAATACCAAAAATGCCTTCACCGATTTGAGAATAAAATATTATTTCAGGTTCCTTCACATTAAATATCGCCTTAGCAGTAAGATTTTTTCCATCAGCTGAATTAGTAGTATATTGAACTTTGAGTCCATCTCCCTCATTCCACCAATAGAAATCTAGTTCTTGTGCTCTCAAATCCTGTTCATCCAGCCATTCGGCATGTCCATAGTCATCTTTTACTATAAAATCTTTGATTGTCTGACCTGGTATCGACCAATGGCCATTACCGGTGTCTTTATCTTCCGGAATAATGACTGCACGCAGTTTTATCTTTTCTCCTGTAATTACCGGAATTGTATCATCAGTAATATTAATCCATTTTCCATCAACTTCTCTATGGATTTCCACACTGGGAGGAGCTTCACCAAAACTCCAGCTTGCCTGGTATTTAACATCACCTGATTCCGGTGGCTCATATTTAATTTCCATAAAATTCTGATATTGGAAACCATACTCCAATTCTTCTGAATTCCAGGATACTGAACCACTGTTGGAACCGGACTTCAGCTCATCACCGTTCAGCCCAAAATGAATGATTACCGAACCTTCAGTTGTCTTGCCATCCTTATCGGTAATAACAGTATGTATTGGCACAGTAAGGTAAAAAGTATAATGGTCCATCTTCTGATTACCGGTCATCGCCTGCATGATAGCCATCGGATCAACTTGTCCGGAAAGCTGCATGGCATGTGCTACACCTGCTGGTCCGGTAAAACCCATCCATTCCAAATGTCCCTGTTTTTGAGCATCTGTAACAGATACAGGTGAAACTATTTGTACATTCCCTGAACCTTGTGCAGTGTAATATACTTCGCCGGAATTTTTGTCTGTGGTTAAATTTTGATAGTTAGCCTGTGCCTGCAGACCGCTATCGTCGGGATAAAAAACAGTCAAACCCTGACGGTTTTCTATTAAAACCAGTTTTCCGCTGACAGAGGCGGAAATAGAGCCGTTCTCCTCAAGATTGCTGTTTTTCTGCTCATCATGTTTTTCCCAGGAAATTGATAAGTTTATAGTAGCTTCCATCTCATTTTTATCTTCATTTTGGGCTAATGCTGAAAATGAGATTAAAAAAATATTAATACTTAAAAGTACAATTAATAATAACCTGTAAAAAAGACATTTGAATTTTTCCATTATTTTTTCTCCTTGAAAAAATATAAATATCTTGTAACCAGATAAATTGAATGAGAGCTACAAATCAAAGGCTTCTTTGAATCGTTCTTCAGGGTCATCAAAGTGTACCTCATCAGGGTCAAAGTGTTCCGGATCATACTCGTCTCCCAACCATTGTATTGTCACCTCATATTCTTCGTCTTCAGGATTTTCCAATATTTCCAGAACATCCTCATATCCCGGTATCGAACCACAATCTTCCGGTGGGCAGGCTCTTTTACCATCAATACATCTGGGATAGTCTTGTTTTTCGTCCCTGGGAACTATCTTTTCTAAAGTAATGGTGTGCTCCCAGTTATCTCCAAAATCATAGATATAAATGGCATTCTTATTTTTTATGGTAAAGTAAAGGGCAATTAATTCTTTCCAGCCTGATAATGTTTCATCATTCATAAATTCTTCGGGAGGAATTCCTATTCTTATTTTTTCTCCTGACATTGGTTTAGTTAGAATAAATTCATGAAGATGACGATCTTGCCAGCCCATAGCATCCTGGATTGCTACATGTAAGTCCCAGAAGGAGTAGGTTTCTGGAACCTGAATAACTCTCCAGATCTCCGGTTCGATATGTTCTAATCTAATTCTGAATTGGTAAACTCTATTATATTTTTCTTTCATTTTTTCTGGCCCCCATTATTTTAATAATTTTATTTCAAGTAAAATTAAAAGTCTATGATAAATTTGCCATCTTGATAAATAAGCTGGTCATCGGCAAAAACCTTGCCTCCATTCTTCATATCACAGAGCATGTCCCAATGAATTGCAGACACGTTTTTGCCTCCGGCTTCCGGAAGAGATCTGCCCAGGGCAACATGGGCTGTACCACCAATTTTTTCGTCAAATAGGATATTTTTGGAAAACCGCTGAATATTGTAATTAGTTCCTATTGCTACTTCTCCTAGATAACGGGCACCGTCATCGGTTTTCAGCATCTCTTGTAGAAAATCTTCTCCTTTTGCTGCAGTAGCTTTTATTACTATGCCTTTCTGCAAGGTTAGTTGAACATCTTCCACTTCTCTACCGTCATAGATAGCAGGAAAACTGAAACGGATATGACCTTCTGCCGAATTCTCAATAGGACTGGTAAAAACTTCTCCATCAGGAAAATTTTCTTTACCGGAGCAATTAATCCATTTCCTGCCTTTAATAGCTACCTTTAAATCTGTGTCCCGGGATATAATTCTTAATTTTTCTTTTTGGTTAAGAAAGTTACAAATTTTTTCCTGCTGACGGTCAATTTCCTGCCAGGAGGCAATGGGATCTTCATCATTTAAATGACAGGCATCATAGGCAAATTCTTCAAATTCATATAATGACATACTGGCTTCCTGTGCCACTCCCCTAGTTGGAAAAAGTGTCCCACACCAGCGTGCCTCTCCTTTGGCTAGACGCTGAAAAAGAATATCAATAATTGGTCTCCTACCCTGGGAATAAATTTTCATCTTATCAGGTGCAATATTGGAGAAAATCCTGGTATTGGCGCTGCCCCAGATACTTAAAAGTACATCAGATGTCATATAACTTTTTTTCAGGCTTTCCGGTACATAATTAATTTGCCCTTCGCTTCCTTCTTTTAATACAATTTCCTGTAATTCTTCTTCCATGAAATGACATTCCGGTAAAGCACCCAGCTTAATTGCCTGGCGGTAGATTTCTTTCATCAAAGGATAGCAGACCAGCTCACCCAGAATTGCCACTTTGTCACCCTTCCTTAGCTCTACCGAGTAGTTCAATAAAACATGGGCGTGTTTCTCAATACGTTTATCCATTCCAATCTCCTTTGAAATATTTCATTGATTATTATAATTTTTTTAATATGCCGTAAACCTGCTCAGCTCTGGCCGGGCAGCCTTTAATATTTTCTACCGAATAATCCTGGACAACTTTACTACCGCAATGTCCGACTCCTACTATGGGAATCCCGTTATTTTTTGCCTGTTCAAGATTTTCTTTTTCCTCTGCAAGTAATTGTCCCATAGCAGCAACACAATTAGGAGAGTAACCCTCTCTGGAGAGACGGCGCATGGCAGCAACTAACGCTCCTTTACAGGAACTGCAGGTCCCTTTCTCAATGACATTTAAATCCCTTAATTTGTATTCTGGTCCTTTTTTCTGGCTGGCATCTATAAGCATCTTTTTTGTTTCATTATCCGGTGGATTAAATACTTTAATCTCTTCAATGCTTTCCGGTCCTATTCCAGACTGGCTGGCTATTTTAAGATGCCGAACTTCATCAATACCATAGCCCAGCAGGGATGCTGCAATCATATCAACTGCCAGGACATTTTTACCTATCATAATGGTATCCAGTTTGACCGGGTCTCCTCCCAGCTCCCACTGTAGGGAACAGGTAGTGGCATCCAGTACGGTTAAGTCAGGCTTAATCACGGTGTTCAAATCTACAATACATTGGTGAAGATCCAAACGGTGAAAACGATGTTTTTCCTGGTCATGAATACACCCTTTTAAATTTTTCATTCCGATGGTAACAGTAGTTTCCCCATGAATCTTTAAAATTGGAACATTGATAAAATAGTCATATTCAAATACTGGTTTAAATATTTTTACATTCTTGATTTCTTTGCCCAGGGGCACATCTTTAGTGATAGTAGGCGTTTTTTTAAAGTCTATAATTTTAACTCCATATTTTTGAGCAATTTTATCCATTCCGGTAACCCGAAAAGCTCTCATGGTATTATCACCAGCTGTCGAGCTTTCTCCTAAAGCAATTTCAACCGGATTGGTTTTTAAGGCTTCCTGAATTAATACTTCAACTACCTCCGGATTGGTAGTAGCTCCAGTATCGTTTGTTTTGGCGATAACCAGATTTGGTTTGATTAAAACGCGCCTTCCGGAGGGAATGATGTGATGAAGTCCGCCCAGGTCGTCCAGGGCAGAATTTACCATGTCTTTGACAGAACGGTCATGTTGAGAACTTACCTGGAATAATTGTTTAGACATTTTCCTCCCCTTTTCTAAAATAAAGTTCTATAAAAAGATATCATCTTCGTTGAAGTAATCCTGAAATGTCTTCTTGAATTTTTCTACTTTAGGCCTTACAACCAGCTGGCAATAGCCGCTTTCGGGATGATTACGGAAATAGTTCTTATGGTATTCTTCAGCCGGATAAAATTCGCTATAGGGGACAATCTCGGTTACAATGGGATCTGACCAGGTATTGGCATCCTGTAAATCTTTTTTAGATTTTTCGGCAATTTTTTTCTGTTCTTCATTATGGTAAAAAATTACTGACCGATACTGTGAACCAATATCATGACCCTGACGATTTAAGGTAGTAGGATTATGAATTTGCCAGAATATTTTTAATATCTCCGCATAAGAAATCACATCAGGCTGAAAAGTAATCTGAATAGCTTCAGCATGTCCGGTGGTATCGGAACAGACCTGCTCATAGGTAGGACTCTTGGTCTGCCCACCACTATAGCCGGGAATGACTTCTTTTACACCTTTTACTTTTTTATAAATAGCCTCCAGACACCAAAAGCATCCGCCGGCCAATGTAGTTTTCTCAATTTTTTGATTCATGTCCTGTCCTTCTCCTTTACTGGAACTCACTAATAGTTCTCTGTTTATTTTAAGCAAAATAATATTCAATTAATATCTTTTCTTGCTTAATATAATATCATAAACAGGTCTTCTCTAAAAAGGAAATCTATAAAGAAATACAATGCAGTTTTAATGAAAAAATATCTTTTGTTTTAGCAATATCATGAACGATGGCAGGCAAGAAATTGAGAGACGAAATAGGCAATACCATCATGATTGTTATCTTTGGTGATACAATCAGCAACATCCTTTACTTCTTTTGGTGCATTTCCCATTGCCACTCCCAGACCGGCAGTTTTAATCATTTCTATATCATTGTAACTATCACCAATAGCAATGGTTTGGGATAAAGGAATATTTTTCATAGCAGCTAATTGCTTTAAGGCCTTTCCTTTAGATACATCAGGCGCAATAATCTCCAGAAGGTTGGGATGGGCACAAGCAATAGCTATAGAATCATTCATTTTTTCCTCTAATATTTTCTTTAGTCTGGCCATTTTTTGTGGAGTGCCTAAGAAAATAAAGGCAAAGGAGCTTTTTTGTTTTTTGAGATACTCTCTTATATCAGGTACAATGATGGGTTTTATTTCGGAAAAACTCAAATAGATATCATTCCATTTTGTTTTCTCTTCCATTACCAGGAAATCCTCATGAAATATTTGAAAAGGCACTTTTTCTTTTTTGGCTATATCTATTAGAATAGGAACGGTTTTCGGTGGCAGCTCCTGTTTTTCAATGATTTCTCCCTCCTGGGACTGTATAAGGGCACCATGTAAAAGAATCATAGGACAGGAAAAACCCAGCAGTTTGGCAAAGTAAAAAGCATCCGGATAAAAACGACCGGTAGCCAGGGTAATAGAAATATCATGCTCCTTCATTGCCTGTAAGGCATCATGAGTTTTTTGGCTAATTTGGTTACTGTCATTTAACAATGTTCCGTCAATATCAATAGCCAGAAGCTGATATTTCTTACTTAAAATATTGGAATTTTTATTCTCTTCTTTTTTATTAAATAACATTTATTTTATTTTCCCGTAACATTCTTAGCCACCACCCATAGGTGGATAAATCTTGATTGTATCTTTGTCCTGCAAATTACGGTCTAATTGGCCGTAAGGAACTACTTTACCATTAACTATCACCATGCTAATGGCATCCATCGCCCGGTCATGGTTAATCGTTTCTTCTAAAAAATGCCTGACTGATTTCGGATGAGATACCTCTTTTACAATACCATCCTTATCATGATAATCTTCAACATATCTTTTCAGGTTAGAGTAAATAATTAGTTTTACTTTCATATAATAAAAGACCTGTTATTTTAAATAGAAAAATTATATCCATTTCCGACAAAATACAAAAGAATATTATCATTGAAAAGCAATGTTGTCAAAAGTATTATTTTTATATTACTTTTTCCCATAGAGCTCTTTAGCCCTTTTGGCAATATGTTCTGCTGTTAAACCGAATACTTTCAGAAGTTCCCAAGGAGCGCCGGACAGTCCAAATTCATCATTTACTCCTATCATATCCAGGAGAAATGGTGTCTTAAACATCTTACCTTCGGCAATGACTCCGGCAACAATGTTTCCAAAGCCGCCCTTCTGATGTTCTTCGGCAGTTAAAACAATTCCGGTATCCTGGGTGGCCTTGATGGTTGCCTCTTTGTCGATAGGCTTTACGGTATGTATGTTAACTACTCTGGTCTCTAAATCATATTCCTTTTTCAAGATATAAGCAGCACGCATGGCTTCTGCTACCATGGGACCACAGGCTATAATGGCAAGATCTTCATTTTCGGATTGGTACTCTGTGCTTACTTTTGTTTCGAAGGCATCTGTAAAGTTTTCCTTTTCTTCTCTAAAGCGAATGATATTTGCTTTACCAAACTGATAGGGAGTATTTTCATTAGAGATTACCGGGGTGGCTTCTCTGGCATAACGGATAACCGCCGGTCCCTGGATTCCCGCCACTGCTTTGGTTGCTTTTTCAGTCTCTATTGAATCAGCGGGAACGACAATATGCATGTTGGGCAGATAGTACATGTTGCTGATTTCTTCCAATGCCTGATGGGTAGCCCCGTCAGGACCGACCGATAAACCACCGTGGGCATTGGCAATCTTTACATTATAGTTATTATAACAAACTGTGGTTCTAATCTGTTCCCAGTTACGACCGGTAATAAAGACACCGTAAGAACCGATAAAAGGCGTTTTACCTTCCTTGGCAAAACCGGCAGCAGCCAGGGTCATATTCTGCTCAGCAATACCCATTTGAAAGAAACGTTCCTTTCTCTCGGGATGATTTTGGTAAAACTTGTCCATTCTAATGGAGCCGGTAATATCAGCACCAAAGGCAATAGTGTCTTTGGACTCTCCCAGGGCTGCAATAGCATCTCCAAAACCATTTCTGGTGGGCACCATTTTTACCTTCATAATCTCGTTAGCATTCCACCAATAGTCTCTGCTGAATTTGGGCATTACCTGGGCAACCTTACGGTTGACTTCCTGCTGATAGTCACAGGCTTTCTGATAGAGGGCATTGACCCTTTTTTCATCAAAGCCGGGTGCATTGATATCGGCTAAGGCCTTTTCCAGGGATTCTGCTCCGGTAAGTCCGTCCTTGGGACAAATCCCGTGATAGCCGACTACGTTTTCGGCAAAGGATACATCCTTACCTTTAGTAGTATGGGCAATAATAACCACCGGCTGTCCTTTTATCTTAGAGGCCTTCTCCAAGGTGTCTAAGATCTCCTGCATGTTATGGCCATCTACCTCCAGGACATGCCAGCCAAAGGATTGCCATTTTTCAACCAGTTTTTCCAGTTTCATGATTTCCTCTGTAGGTCCGTCAATCTGTAGCTTGTTTCTATCAACAATAGCAACCAGGTTATCCAGCTTATAATTGGCAGCAGACATGAGACTTTCCCAGATTGAACCTTCGTTGAGTTCTCCGTCTCCCAGGATACAGTAGGTCTTATAATCTTTCTTTTCCAATCGGGCATTTAGGGCACAGCCTACTGCTACTCCCAGGCCCTGGCCTAAAGAGCCGCTGGAAAGCTCAAGACCCGGCACCTTGAAACGATTGGGATGCCCTTCAAAACCGGAGTAAAGTTTTCGTAATTTGACTACTTCATCAATGGGGAAATAGCCTGAGATGCCTAAAGCAACATAAAATGGCAGGTGCTTTATGGCTGCTGACCAGAAAACACGGTCACGGTCTGCCTATCTGGGATTAGCTGGATTTTACGTTTGATGCTTGAGATAGAGAGCAAGCAGCAATATCCATGATGGAAAGCGTTCCTCCGGTATGACCGGAACCTGCTGCCGTGAGGGCTATCATATTATAGGCCCTCATTTCCTTTGCTTTATCAATCAGTTCTGTAATGGAATATTCTTTTTAATCTTTCCTGTTTTGAATTGACATTGGCATATATGCCTCCTTAATATTAATAATTAAACTTTTTTCATAGTAAATATCGCACCCGCATAGCGTGTGGCTTTAAGAACCCCTAAAAGAGGTTTGCCTTTTTCTTGGTATCTTTTTGTCCTGCTTTTTTCAACTATTTTAACTGAATATTTCCAAAACAATATAACTGCTTTGGACTTCAGATGAAAAATTGACATCTAGCTACTCTTAATCTTTTTATGGTAAAACCATTTTATTTAACCATTACCATCTTCTTAGAAGGAGGTTTTCCATGGTTAAATAAAAGCCTTTAAATAAGTTGTAATAATTTCAGGCTAGTTTGCTATTGTATCATATCTTTTTCAATACCAGACAAATGAAGCAACATTCTTCTCCTGTTTCTTTACTGTTTCGCTTCTTAATAGCCTCAGAATATTAAGGTATGATCGCGAATATATTTTCAGAGTAACCTGCAATTTACATATTTTCTTTTCATTGTAACTCATAGTTTTTCTAATAATTGATTCATGGTAAACATGACCGAATAAAGAAAATTATTATGGGTCGCTCACATATTAAGGTGATATTCTATCAACTGGTCATCATTTATCATCCTTAATTTTCTTCTATTTTATTTACCGAAATATTATGGCTTTAATATCGCTATCCTTGCCTTCCGGGCAGCAAGACTTAAGTAATTTCTACCTCGATTGACTCTTCTTGGCCTCCAGCACCGGTGGGCATTTCTTCCTCCCAGTTCTGTTATTGATTGTTCATAAATAGAAGATGAAGAATCAGTATTTTTGATATAATTTCTAACTCCTGACTATCAATAATGCCTAGTATCTCCAATGCAATTTAATGCCTCTCTGACTGAAGGGTGAGAAGTGCCGAATTGTCTGGCTAATGTCTGTTCAGGTGGGAGCTTATCACCAGACTTCAATTTACCTTCTTTGATTAATGCTCTGATTTGCTCTACTATTTTCATGTACATCTTTTTTGTTTCAATTTTATTAAACATCTTTATACTCACAAACCGTTCTTTCTATTTATTTAATAATGTCACCTTCTTGAAGGTGTAATGGTTAAATAAAGGTTTTACCAAAAATATCAAGATAATCCATATGGTCATTTTTCATCTGAAATCTAAAAGAGTTATATTACTTGTAAGTATTCAGTTAAAATAGTAGAAAAAAGGTTAACTAAAAGTAAACAGAGAATTAACCCATTTTAGGGTTCTTAAAGCCACCTGCTTTGCGGGTGCGATATTTAATGTCAAATTAGTTATATTGTCAGACAATATAACTAATTTTAGCACAGATTAATCAATTTAAGCAATATAAAAGAAAAAATAATTATTGTAAAGTGTAAGATATATAGTAAAAAACTTTCAAAAAATTGAATATACCTAGAATAGTCCTGCAATATATAAAATCACCGGCAGAACAAATGAAATTGCAAATGTTGTAAAAATCCAGCAAGAGTTAACCAAATCAACATTCAGATTATAGATATTAGCAGCAATAACAGAATTAAAGGCTACCGGCATGGCAGATAGTATTAAAGAAACCTTTAACGGTAAGCCCTGGCTTATATGTTGATATCCAAATAATAAAGTAATTATTAATATAGATATCGGTACAATGATAAATTTTACCAGAGATATAAGAAAACATTCTTTGATATATTTGGAAACATGGCTAAATTTGAAGGTAAGACCAACCGAAAAAAGTAAAATAAATGTTGTCAATGGGATGAGTATTTCGTTAATTGTGGCATATATTTCCGGACGCTTTAAAGGGCTTAGATTCAGAGAAATACCAACCAACACAGATCCTACGCCTATATAAAAAAATGGGTCCTTAATAACTTCTATTATCTTTTCCAGGGCTTCCTTTTGCTGAATAGAATTATCACCATACATATGAGCTATGGGGTACCCCACACCATAATAGAGTAAACGTATAAAAAATGTAAAAATCGGAACCAGCGCATACCCTTCTTCACCCAAATAAAAGAAACAAATCATACCACCTAAGGTAACATTGTTTGCAAAGTATCCGCAACTAAACATGGAACCAACATTTATTCGGCTATAATGGTAAATTTTTGCAATCACTACTGCAAAGAAACCACCGATAATAGTAGAAATTGCACCTACAAAAGGCAAACTTATAATTTCCGTAATACTTTCTATCTTAAAAATCCACAAACTTCCGACATAGGTAATAGATATTAGGCAAAGCATTCCCAATTTTTGTAAGAAAACACTAATTTCTTTTTTTGATTTAGAAGTCGCCCAATTTTTCTTATCAATCACTCTTTGACAAAGGTAACCGCTGAATGTACCAATGATTATTACCAAAAATGTTTTCAATAATGCTAGAACCATAAAAGAAATTTCCTTCCAAAGTAAATATCGCACCCGCATAGCGGGTGGATTTAAGAACCTCTAAAAGAGGCTTAATTGATTTAACCATTACCGCTTTCAAAGAAGGTGGTTTTTCATGGTTAAATCAAAAGACTAATCAATAATGACAATAATTTAACACTAAACAAAGACAGAAATCAAATAAATTTTGTCCTATTTTAGACATCAAATTTGCATCATAGTTATATAATTGTTAGTATAGGGTAAAATTGTTGGAGGGATCAATATTGAGTCAGTTAATTATAAGACATCAACCCAGAATA